>NZ_CP108538.1:307884-615769 GCF_035994185.1 Streptomyces sp. NBC_01217 | reverse complement strand
CCCCGGACGGCCCTGGCAAGACCTGATCCCGACCCGCCCGGACATGACCGGGCTTGCAGGATCGGTTGTTTCTGTCTCGGGCACGATTTGTCGACCGATGCCCTCATACGGTGTTCAGCCCGGCAGTCTCCAGCGGTTGCCCTTCGCCGCCGCGACCAGCTCCGCCACCGTGCTGAACTTGACCCGCGGGCGGCCGTGGTCGAGGCCACGCGCCTGCTCGGCCCGGTCGATGGCGGCCAGACCCCGGGCATCGACGACATGGCTGCTGCGGTTCCGGGCGAGGCGGAAAAACGCCTTGGGCGTATGTGCCGGGGAGGGCAGCGCGCCGACGACGGCGTCGGCCAGAAGTGTGCCGACCGTCTCGGCGGCGCAGGCGCGGTTGGCTCCGATGCCGCCGGAGGGCCCGCGCTTGATCCAGCCCACGACGTACGTCCCCGGCCGCCCCGTCACGCGACCGCCCTCGTGCGGTACGGTGCCCGTCGCTTCGTCGAAGGGCGGTCCGGCCACCGGCACACCGCGGTAGCCGACCGCCCGCAGGAACATGCCGGCCGGAATCTCCAGCTCGCCCCGACCTCCCGTCACGCGCGCGGCCCGGACGGTGTCGTCGCCCAGCACCTCCACAGGGGCGGAGTGAAAGCGGAAGATGATGCGCCGCTTCGACGTCGGCGTGCGCGACCAGTCCACTGTTTCACGGGCCACGCCCCGCAGCAGCGCGGCCTTCTCGTCCGGTGCCGCGCTGTCGCACCCCCGCGGTATGCGGGGCCGCGAGCGCGTGGTCGGCGATGTCCGAGCCGGCCAGCTCTGAAGGGTCCGTGACGAGGATGCGTGCGACATCGAGGGCGACATTGCCGTTGCCCGCCACGACCACCCTCTCGGCGGACGGTTCGACGGCGTCCGGCGCGACCTCGGGGTGGGCGTTGTACCAGGACACGAACGTGGTCGTCGAGATGCTGCCCGGCAGGTCCTCGCCCGGGATGCCGAGCCGGCGGTCGGCGGACGCGCCCACGGCGTAGATGACGGCGTCGTGGTGAGCGGCGAGTTCCTCCGCGGTGATGTCCTTGCCGATCTCGACCCCCAGGTGCATCCGTACCCGGGGATGGGTGTGGAAGCGGGCGAAGGTGTCGCCGACCTTCTTGGTCGCGGGGTGGTTGGGCGCCACGCCGTACCGTACGAGGCCGCCGGCCACCGGCAGCCGGTCGACCAGTGTCACCCGGGCGTCGGTGTGCAGCAGCAGGTCCTCGGCGGCGTACATGCCGGCCGGGCCGGTCCCGACGACCGCGACCCGGATCGGCGCGAAGTCCGACGGCAGGCTCCGCTCGAACATGGGCGCGTCCCAGTGGTGGAATTTCGCACCCGTGCTGTCCGATTCAGGCGTTGTGCCGGGTTCCGCGCCGGCCTCTGTGCCGGGCCCTGCGTCGGCGAAGTAGGCCGCGTTGACAGCGGCGTAGTCCTTCTGCGCGGCGGGCAGACCGTCCACCGGGAAGATCGCGTCGACAGGGCAGGCGTCGGCGCAGGCACCGCAGTCGATGCAGGATCTCGGGTCCACGTAGAGCATCTCCGTGCTGCCGAACGCCCGCTCCTGCGGCGTGGGGTGGATGCAGTTGACGGGGCACACGGCGACACAGGTGGAATCGCTGCAGCAGGTCTGGGTGATGGCGTAGGTCATGTCGTCAGCTCAGGTCGCTCGATGGGGCGGTCGGTCGGCTCGGCGCGGCTCAGATCAGGTTGGCGCGCCTGCACAGGAACAGCACGGGCCCGGTGAGGAGGCGGGCCGAGGCCAGGAACTCCATGCCGGTGCTGGCCACGGACGCGGCCTCCTGACGCGTCAGCTCCTTGCGCTGCGTGTCGGTCAACTCCCGCCAGTACGCCGTGCCGTAGAGCGTGCTCCATTCGGGGCTCGCGCCGTGGAAGTCCTTGTCCAGCGGGGTGTCCCAGTCCACCTCCGTGACCGGGTCGTACGACAGCTTCGCGGCGGAGTCGAGCAGGCGCCGGGTGACGTCCTGCTCGTGGACCCGGTCCTGGTTCTCCGGCGGAACGGTGCTGCTTGCCATACTGCGGTTTCTTGAATCGACAGACCGACTCGACGTCGGCCGTCCGCCGCCCCATCTCGTGCCCGTTCGAGGAGGACGATGGCGGCCGGGCGCCCCTTTCGCTTGTTAGACGCCGCATCTAGCAAGCTGTTGGACGGAACGTATGACAAGAGTGGCGCGCGGGCCTACCCCTCGTGGGGAATCCGCTCGATCCGCCTCGGTCGAGGTGCTCCCGGACAACTGCGTCACACTGGTGGTCCCGTCACCGTACGAGCGAGGCGACCCGATGGCTTTGCAGTTCAGCGCCACCAACCCCGAGCACCCCGCGTCCCTTCTCGAACTGCCCTGGAACCTGCCGCTCGAAGAGTGGCCGGAGAAGCATCTCGTGATGCTCCCGCGCGGCATCTCGCGCCACGTCGTCCGCTATGCCAGAGCAGGGGCCGACGTGGTGGCGGTCAAGGAACTCGCCGAGCGGCCTGCGGTACGCGAGTACGAGCTGCTGCGCACCCTGGCCCGTCTCCGGATACCCGCGGTGGACCCCCTCGCGGTGGTCACCGGGCGCACCGGCAGCGACGGCGAACCGCTGGAGCCGGTGCTGATCACCCGTCACCTCAACGGCTCCCTGCCCTACCGCTCGATGTTCGAGACGACCATGCGTCCGTCCACCGTGCACCGGCTCATGGACGCACTCGCCGTGCTGCTCGTCCGGCTGCACCTGGCGGGATTCGCCTGGGGCGACTGCTCCTTGTCCAACACGCTTTTCCGCAGGGACGCCGGTGCCTACGCCGCCTATCTCGTGGACGCGGAGACCGGCGATGTGCACAGCCGGCTCAGCACCGGCCAGCGCGAGTACGACATCGATCTGGCCCGGGTGAACATCAGTGGAGAGATGCTCGACCTGGAGGCAGCGGGTGCGCTGCACCCCTCCGTCGATCCGATCGCCTTCGGCGCGGAGATCTGCCGGCGGTACGAGGAGCTGTGGAAGGAGCTGACCCGTACGTCGGTCTATCCGGCCGGCAAGTACCACTACATCGAACGGCGCGTCCGCAGGCTCAACGACCTCGGCTTCGA
This sequence comes from Streptomyces sp. NBC_01217, assembly GCF_035994185.1. Taxonomy (NCBI): domain Bacteria; kingdom Bacillati; phylum Actinomycetota; class Actinomycetes; order Kitasatosporales; family Streptomycetaceae; genus Streptomyces; species Streptomyces sp. NBC_01217. Next base: position 612,668 of record NZ_CP108538.1, on the reverse strand, counting down.
CGTCGCCGAGATGCAGATCGCCAACTCCCCGGACGGCGACTCGATCACCTTCGTCCCCAAGGTCGTCGACGCGGGCCATCATCAGCGTCAGCTGCTGCGTCTCACCGGACTCGACGCCGAGGAGAACCAGGCCCGCAGGCTCCTCAACGACCTGGAGAGCTGGATGGCGACACAGGAGGACTACGCACCGGGCGACCCGCTCGGCGCACGTGCGGAGGTGCTTGCCCACCGCTGGGTCCGCGAGGTGTTCAGGCCCACGGTGCGCGCCGTACCGCAGGATCTGCGTAACTCCATGGACCCGGCCGAGCTCTATCACGAGCTGCTGGAACACCGGTGGTACATGTCCGAGCGCGCACAGCTGGACGTCGGTCTGGAGGCGGCCGTGGCGGACTACATCACCGCCGTCCTTCCCCGCACCGGCGCTGGGACACCGACGACGGGCGCTGCTCCACAACCCGCGTGACTGCGCCCACCGGGCCCGACGCGCCCGCCGCCGGGTCCCGTCGCATGGTGTGCCGCGCCGCTCGCTAGGGGTGTGCGGAGGGTGTACAAAGAGGGCATGACCGGACGGTACGGCCGCCGACGCTCGGGTCTCGGGATGCGAACTGTCGCAGGTCAGGTCTTCCTCCTGCAGGTGGCGATCGTCGTGTTGCTCGTGGCTGCCGCCGTGGCCGCGCTCGTGCTGCAGTCCCGGGCCGACAGTGAGCGGGAGGCCCGCAGCCTTTCGGTCGCCGTTGCCGAGGCCTTCGCCAGGTCACCGGGGATGGAGGCGGCGCTGAACAGCCCGGATCCGACCGCGGTGCTTCAGCCATTGGCCGAACAGGCCCGCAAACTCTCAGGGGTCGACTTCATCGTCGTGATGAACACGGCCGGAGTCCGCTACACCCACCCCCTGCCCGACCGGATCGGGAAGACCTTCGTCGGCGATCTGACGCCCGCGCTGAACGGCGACACCGTTGTCGAAGAAGTCAACGGGACCATCGGACCTTTCGTACAGGCGGTGGTGCCCGTCTTCGGGCGTGACGGCACCATCGTGGGTCTGGTGTCCGCCGGAATCACCATCGAGCACGTCAGCGGCATCGTCCGGCAGCAGTTTCCCCTGCTGTTCGGATCCGCCGCGGGGATTTTGCTGATCACCACGGCCGGTACGGCGCTGGTGAGCAGACGGGTGCGCAGGCAGACCCATGGCCTCGGCCCCAGCGAGATGACCCGGATGTACGAGCATCACGACGCCGTCCTGCACGCGGTGCGCGAGGGCGTGCTCATCGTCGACGGCGACGGGCGGCTGCTGCTCGCCAATGACGAGGCCCGCCGACTGCTCGGCCTGCCGGCGGACGTCGAGGGGCGCGTGCCGACGGAACTGGGGCTGGACCCGGTCACCACGGAGCTGCTGGTCTCCGGAAGGACCGCCACCGACGAGGTCGTCCCGGTCGGCGAACGCCTGCTCGCCGTCAACCAGCGGTCGACCGACCGGGACGGCGGCCCGCCCGGCAGTGTGACGACACTGCGCGACACCACCGAGCTGTGGGCACTCACCGGCAGGGCCGATGTGGCACGCGGGCGGCTGAATCTGCTGTACGAGGCCGGAACCGAGATCGGCACCACCCTCGACGTCGTGCGTACGTGCCAGGAGCTGGCGGAATTCGCGAGAGCCCGATTTGCCGACTTCGCCACCGTCGATGTCGCGGAGGCCGTACTGCGCGGCGAGGAGCCCACGGCCGCGGGCCTGGACGGTGGACTGCGCCGCACCGCCTCCTGCGGCATCCGGGACGACACGGCGCTGTACCCCGTCGACTCGTTGATCCACTTCCTGCCGTCCACGCCCATGGGCGTCGGTCTGCGCAGGGGCGAGGCATCCCTCGACGTGGACCTGGCGGCCTTCTCCGGGTGGCAGCAGCAGGATCCCGTACGGGCCCGGCAGCTCGTCGCGTGCGGATTCCACTCGATGATCGCGATTCCGCTGCGCGCCCGCGGCGCCATTTTGGGCGTGGTCCTGTTCTGGCGTTCGGCGAAGTCCGAGCCGTTCGAGGACGAGGACCTGTCCATCGCGGAGGAACTCGTCACCCGGGTCGCGGTGAACATCGACAACGCCCGCCGCTACACACGCGAACACAACATGGCGGTGGCCCTTCAGCGCAGCCTGTTGCCACGCGGCGTCCCGGACCAGAACGCCATCGACGTCGCCTACCGGTACCTGCCCGCACGGGCCGGAATGCGCGGGCTCGGCGGCGTCGGCGGGGACTGGTTCGACATCATCCCGCTGCCCGGCGCCCGCGTCGCGCTCGTGGTGGGCGATGTCGTCGGCCACGGACTGCACGCCGCGGCGACCATGGGGCGCCTGCGCACCGCGGTCCACAATTTCTCCGCCCTGGACCTGCCGCCCGACGAACTCCTGTGGCACCTCGACGAACTGGTCGCCCAGATCGACCAGGACGAGGCGGTCGACAGCGCCGACGCGGGGGTCACCGGAGCCACCTGCCTCTACGCCATCTACGACCCGGTGTCCGGGCGCTGCACCATGGCGCGCGCGGGTCACGTCAAGCCGCTGATCGTCCGCCCGGACGGCATCCCGGAAATCGCCGATGTGCCCGGCGGCCCACCGCTGGGGCTCGGCGGCCTGCCCTTCGAGACCCTCGAAGCGCCGCTGCCCGAGAACAGCCGTCTGGTGCTCTTCACGGACGGACTCGTCGAGGACCGGCACCGGGACGTCGACGAGGGCCTGGCGCTCCTGCGTAGAACCCTTGCCGAGAACGCCGACCGAACGCCGGACGAGACCTGCGAGGCGGTTCTGAGCACCCTCGTGCCCGAACCGGTCCGCGACGACATCGCGCTGCTGGTCGCCCGTACGCGCAGGCTGAACGCCACGGACGTGGTCCAGCTGGACGTACCCTCCGACCCTTCGGCGGTGGCCCGGGTACGCGACGAGGTGTCCCGCAGGCTGGCCGAGTGGGATCTGTCCGAGGAGGCGTTCACCACGGAACTGATCCTCAGCGAGCTGGTCACCAACGCCATTCGCTACGCCACGGGCCCCATCGCTGTACGGCTGCTCCGTGACCGTTCCCTGATCTGCGAGGTATCCGACCACAGCAGCACCTCGCCCCATCTGCGGCAGGCGGCCACCATGGACGAGGGCGGCCGCGGGCTGTTTCTCGTCGCTCAGTACGCCGACCGGTGGGGGACTCGCTACACGGACCGGGGGAAGGTCATCTGGGCCGAACAGGCGCTGCGGGCCGCCCCACCGCCGGGCCGCCCACCGGTTCCGTCCGCGGACTGAGCGCCCGTGCACCTCTACGTCAGGGTGAGAGCGATGACGGCCCGGTCGTCCTTGGTCCCGGAGCACCACTTGTCCGTGTCGGCCCTGAGGAAGGCCACGAGCGCCTCGGGCTCCGGCGCCCTGTTCCCGTCACAGAACTGGTCGGCCAGCCGGTCCATGACCGGATAGAACTCGCCTCCCGCGTTCCGCGCCTCGCTCACCCCGTCCGTATACAGAAGGATCACTTCCCCCGTCCGCAGCGGGTGAGTGGTGACCTCGGCTCTGCCACGGTCCAGCTCGCCCAGCCCGAGTGGCGGAGCGGGGACGGTGCACAGCCGTTGCAGCCCGTGCGGGGTGAGCAGAAGCGGTGACGGATGCCCGCGGGCGACGATCCTCACGAAGTCTCCGTCGGGCGGGAATTCGAGAATGAGCGCCGTGACGAACAGTTCCTCGTCGCCCGCCGGGCATCCGGTGTTGCGGGCGATGCAGAGCTCGAGGTGTTCCGCCAGAAGGCCCAGGTCCGTCCACTCGTGGGCGGAGACCCGGAAGCCTCCCAGGACGGCGGCGACCGTCTGGATCGCGCCCAGCCCTTTTCCCCGTACGTCTCCGAGGACGACCCGCACTCCGAACGGGGTCTCGCACAGGTCGTAGAGATCACCACCGACGAGCGTGCCGCCTTCGCCCGCCTCGTAGAAACCCGCCGCCCGCACCGGACCCAGCCGTTCCGGGAACGGGCGCAACAGCGTCAGCTGCATGGCCTCGGCGACCGAGCGGGCGCGGACCAGGTTGGCCTCGGCCCGGACCCGCTGCCGGGACAGCGCGACGCTGGCGATGCCGATCAGCGCGGTGGCGCCGTAGGTGGCGATGTGATGATCTTCCGAGAAGTGCCCCGGGCGCTGGGCAGCCAGCCATATCTCCAGCCCCAGACACACGACGGTCAACCCGGCGGTGTGCCGCGGGCTCCGGGTGGCCGCTGCCAGGGGCGGGATTCCGACCAGCAGGAAGCTCAGCGGTTCGCGGCTGTGGGTCACGGCCAGATCCACCAGCACGTCCAGGGCCAGGAGGATCAGGGGAAGCCACCACACCCACGTCCTGTCGCCGCCGAGCAGAGGACGCCACCGCGGTAGCCCCTTGGCCCCTCCCGCCCCGCCTTCACTGGCATGTGACATAGGGGAACCTTATGCGCATCTCGGCCCATTCCTCCATCGCTGCACGGGGCCGGTGGGTACCGCGGGCGCGGGGCTCATGGCGGGGTTCACGGTCGGATGACGACCAGGGCGACGCCCTCAGTCGGTGATGGCCGAGGGGGCGCCTGCGCAGCGCAGCGACATCGCCATCAGCTCGGCGACCAGATGATCGGCCGTGTCGCCGGTGGGAGCGGACAGCGGATCGACCAGCACCTCACCGATCGCGCCGGTGAGCGCGGCCGCCGTGACCTCCGCATCCTGCTGGGGGAACAGTCCGGCGGCAACGCCCTCGCGGATCACATCGGTGAACACCGCGCGATAGCGGCGGCGGAATTCCGAGCGCTCCTCGTTCAGCGCGGGCTCGGCCGGGGCCGCGAGGAGGGCGTAGGCCAGGCCGGGGTGCTCCAGCGCACGGCGGGCGAAGACGCGGACTCCGCAGGCGAGCCGTTGCGCCGCATTGCCGCTGCCGTCACGGAGCACCTCTCCCAGCACCTCGACCTCGCGCGCCGAGGCGCGCCGGAAGACCTCCACCGCCAGGGCGCCCTTCGAGGGGAAGTGCTGGTAGACGGAGCCGACCGACATCCCGGCCGCGGCGGCCACCGCGGTGACCGACGCGCTCGCCCAGCCCACATCGGCGACGACGGACGTGGCGCACCGGATGAGGCGGTCCTTCGCAGCGGCGAGCCGGTCCTGCACTGCGGGCGTCTTGCGGTAGGCCATGCAAGAAGTGAACCATTATTCGTATCTTCCTGTCACTCTTCCTTCCACCCCAGGCTTCCTTCGGGGCGCGGCTTTGTACGGATGGGCACCCGATGTTGCATGCTCCGAACAGGGATTCATATCTTCGGCGAAACAGCGCCACCTCACTCTTCGCATGCGATCAGGAGACCGGAATGCACCTCAGTGCCATGCTGGACAGCGCGGTCCGCAAGGCCGGCGACAAGGAAGCCGTCGTCTACCGTGATCAGCGATTGACCTACCGGGAGCTGGCCGCTGCCGTCCGGCGGGCCGCCCGCGTGCTGAGGGATGCGGGGCTGAGGCCCGGCGACCGGCTGGCGGTGATGACGTACAACACGCCCGCTTTCCTCCTCGCCGCCTTCGGCGCCTGGCACGCGGGCGCCACCCTGGTACCCGTCAACCACAAGCTCCAGACCTCCGAGGTGGAGCGGATCCTGAAGCACTGCGGCGCCCGGGTGGCCGTCGTGGACGAGGCCATCGGCGCCCGCGCGACCGACGCCGCGGCCGAGGTCCGTTGGCTGATCAGCCGACCGGACGAGGAGCGCGGCGCGGCAGAGTCCGACACCCCCTCCTTCGAAGCGCTGATCGAGCGGGCCGCCGAGTGGGACGGTGCCCGCACGACGGACACCGGCATCGCCCAGATCCTCTACACCTCCGGTACGTCCGGCCGCCCGAAGGGGTGTGTGCACACGCACCGCGGTATCGCCCTCACCGCCACGTACACCGCGGCCACCCTGCCGCTGCGACCCGACGAGCGCTTCCTGGTCTGCATGCCGGTCTGGCACGCATCGCCCCTGAACAACTGGACGATGGGCACGGTCCTCATGGCCGGCACCGTGGTGCTCCAGCATGAGTACGAACCCCGGGGAATGCTGGAGATCATGCAGAGGGAGCGGGTCACTTCCGTGTTCGGAGCCCCCGTCGCGTTTCTCGCACCCCTGCGTGCAGTGCCGGACTTCAAGGAGTTCGATCTGCACTCCGTACGGGCGTGGGCGTACGGCGGCGGTCCGCTCGACGCCGACTCCGCCCGCACCCTGATGAGCGCCTACGGGAGCACGAACTTCCATCAGGTGTACGGAATGAGCGAGATGGGCCCTGTCGGTTCCTCGCTCTCGCCCGACGAGCAGATCAGCAAGGCCGGCTCCATCGGCCGCGGTGGCATGCCCGGCGTCGACCTGCGCGTCGTCACCGTCGCGGGCAAGGACGCGGCGGCCGGTGAGACCGGCGAGATCTGGCTGCGCTCGGACACCCGCATGGTCGGATACCTGGACGACGAGGAAGCCACCGCCAAGGTCTTCTCGGGCGACTGGTACCGAACCGGCGACCTCGGCCGGATCGACACCGACGGGTTCGTGACCCTGGTCGACCGCATCCAGGACATGATCATCACCGGTGGTGAGAACGTCGCCTCGCAGGAGGTCGAGGCGGTCCTGCGCGGACACCCGGACATCGTCGACGTCGCGGTCATCGGCCGGCCGCACCGGCAGTGGGGGGAGACCGTGGTCGCCGTCGTCGTACTGAGCGACGGCGCGGAACTGACCCTGGAAGAACTGCGCACCTGGATGACTCCGCTGATCGCCCGTTACAAGATCCCGCGCGAACTCGTGCTGCGCACGGAACTGCCGCGTACCCCTTCGGGCAAGGTGACCAAGCCCGTTCTGCGGGCGGACCTTGCCGACGCCTGACGCTTCACCGAGCGCGGTGGACAGGTCCCGGCCTCGGACGCTCGCTGTCGACGGTGGTGTCCGGGGCGTGTTCCTGGCAGACGTCGCAGCCCGCCCACGACGGTCCCTGGACAGGCGAGTTGGCGGCCGGCGCGGCGAACTCGCTTCTGTGCCCACCTCTTGACGGGACATGGCCACGTCCCGGAATGTGTGGTGGGCCTGAGCCGCACCCGCACCGGAGGTGTACGTGAGACGTTGGAATACTCGAAGTGCAGTGACCGCCACCGTGGCGACACTGCTCCTCGCCGGAGTGCAACCCGCCGTGGCATCCGCCGGTCTGACAACGTTGTCAGCTTCAAAGGCCGGTGTTCGACTCGTAGACGATCCCGCGGACTATGTCGATCCGCTCATCGGCACCGGGCGCGGTGGTTCCACCGTGGGCGAGATCAACAACTTTCCCGGTCCTTCGGTCCCGTTCGGGATGATGCAGTTCTCACCCGACACCCCCGGTTCGTACGCCGGGTACCAGTACCACAGCGACCGGATCCGGGGCTTCAGCCTCGACCACGCCTCGGTCGGCTGCACGGCCTTCGGTGATGTGCCGATCCTGCCCGTGACGGGCGATGTCGGCGCGGCGCCCTGGGACCGTACCGAACACTTCTCGCACACCGGCGAAGAGGCCGAACCCGGCTATTACGCGGTCACGCTCGACGACTCGAAGGTGCGTGCCGAGCTGACCGCGTCCACGCGCACCGGCCTCGCCGCGTTCACCTTCCCCGAGGGCGACGAGGCGGCGCAGGTCCTGGTCAAGGGCGGTGGGAGCCTCGCCGGGAACAAGAAGGCCGACCTGCGGATCGTCGGTGACCGGCAGGTCACCGGCTCCGCCACCACCGGCAACTTCTGCGGCAAGGGCAACGAGTACACCGTTCACTACGCGATCACCTTCGACCGCCCGTTCACCGCGCACGGCACCTGGGACGGAACGTCCGTGACGAAGGACAGCGACACGGTCGACGCGCCCAGGGCCGGTGCCTATCTGACCTTCGACACCGAAGGGGCGCGAACGGTGCGCGCCAAGGTGGCCATGTCGTACGTCTCCGTGGACGGCGCCCGGGCCAACATGGCCTCCGAGGTGCCCGGTTGGAGCCTGGAGGAGCTGCGGAAGCAGACCCGGGGCCGGTGGACCGAGGAGCTCGGCAAGGCACGGGTCGCGGGCCGGAACACCGATGAGCTGAAGACGTTCTACACCGCGCTCTACCACTCGCTGATGCACCCGAACACATTCAACGACGCCGACGGCCGCTACATCGGCTTCGACGACAAGGTGCGCACGCTGCCCGAGGGCCGTACCCAGTACGCCAACTTCTCGGACTGGGACACCTACCGCTCTCTCGCTCCCCTTCAGGCCATGCTGTGGCCGAAGGAGGCGAGCGACATGGCGCAGTCCCTGGTCAACGATGCCGAACAGGGCGGCTGGTGGCCGCGCTGGCCGCTCGCGAACAGCTACACGGGACAGATGACCGGCGACAGCTCCGTGCCCCTCATCGCCAGCCTGTACGCCTTCGGCGCCCGCGACTTCGACCTCAAGACCGCGCTGAAGTACCTGGTCAAGGGCGCGATGACGGTGGACGACACCCCCGGCGCCTATCGGGAGCGTCCCGACATCGCCAACTACATCGAGCGCGGCTACGCACCCAACAACGACGCCTCGCGCGGCGACCACCAGCGCGTCGGCGGGTCCGTCACACTGGAGTGGGCGATCGACGACTTCGCCATCGCACAACTCGCCCGCGCCGCCAAGGACATGGACACCGTCCGCACCTTCACGCGCCGCGGCCAGAACTGGCAGAACATCCTCAACCCCGCCACCGGCTATCTCCAGCCGCGCGGCGAGGACGGGCGCTTCCCCGACGGGCCCGGCTTCCAGCCGCCACCTGCGGGCAAGTTCGGCCAGGACGGCTTCGACGAAGGCAACGCCGCACAGTACAACTGGCTCGTACCGCAGAACACCGCCGGTCTGATCGCGGGCATGGGCGGCAGGGACGTCGCGTCCCAGCGGCTCGACACGTTCTTCACCAAGCTCAACGCGGGGCCGAACGAGCCCTACATGTGGGCCGGAAACGAGATCAACTTCGGTGTGCCATGGGTCTACAACCACCTCGGCACGCCGTGGAAGACGCAGAAGGCGGTACGGGACATCGCGACGACCCTCTTCAGCCCCACGCCGGACGGCGAGCCGGGCAATGACGATCTCGGCGCGCAGTCCTCGTGGTACGTCTGGGCCGCTCTAGGCCTCTATCCCTCGACTCCCGGTACGCCGGACCTCACCGTGCACAGTCCGCTGTTCGAAAGGGCCGTGCTGGACCTGCCGGGCCGCGGCGCCGATCTGGACATCAGGGCCCCGAAGGCCTCGACGGACAGCCCGTACGTGCATGACCTGAAGCTCGACGGCCGCAGCTGGGAGCGTACTTATCTCCCGCAGTCGGCGGTGAGCGACGGCGGGCGGCTCGACTTCTCGCTGTCCGGCACACCGGACACCACTTGGGCGACCTCCGCGAAGGCGGCACCGCCGTCCTACCGCACCGGTGAGCGCCCCTTCCTGGCCAACGCGACACCCAACCAGATCACAGCCGAGCCGGGCGGCGACGGAGCGGAACTCGCGGTCGCCGCGCAGCGCCTCGCCGGACACGACCGGACCTTGACGGTCACCGCCGAGGCACCGGAGGGCCTGACCGTGAGCCAGGGAACCACCCGGCTGAAGCTCGATCCGGCGACGGGTTCGGGCACCGCGACGCTGACGGTGAAGGCCGGGCCGGGGACCGCGGAGGGTTACTACGAAGTGCCGCTGACCGTGTCCGCAGGCGGTCACGCCGATCCCGTACGGCTGTCCGCGATCGTTCTGGTCGCTTCGAAGGACAGCCTTCCGGCCGCCTACGACAACAGGGGGCTGTCCGACGACGCGGATCACGGCCAGGGCGACTACGACGGAGCCGGGAACAGTTATTCGCGGCAGGCGCTGTCGGCGGCCGGGCTCAAGGGCGGGGCGCGTCTGGACGTCTCGGGCACCTCCTTCACCTGGCCGGCCGCGCCGCAGGGCCGGCCGGACAACGTTGCCGCGGACGGCCGGACCATCGATCTGACCGCCGCCGCGAAGGACGCCGAACAGATGCTGTTCGTGGGCTCGGCGACCAATGGTGATCACGCGGGCAGTGCCACGGTGACCTTCACCGACGGCAGTACGGCGAAGGCGGACCTGTCGTTCGGCGACTGGACCCTGCCGGGCGGCGGCACGGACCCGGTCCTCGGCAACACGCTCGTCGCACGGACCGGACATCGCAATCAGCCCGGTGGCAACGGCCCCGCCGTCTACGTCTTCGCCACCACACCGTTCCAGGTCCCGGCGGGCAAGCAGATCAGGAGCGTGACGCTTCCTCACGACCTCGACCTGCATGTCTTCGCCGTCGGACTCGGCTGACACGAGCCCGGTACGGGTGCTGCGCGGGCGGGAGGCCGTCATGGCCGCCGGTCCGCGCAGCACCTGCATCGCGCGGCCGAACCACGCCGCGAACGCGTCCACCTGCGGCTCAAGGGGCAGGACACATGCCGCGGAGTTAGGCTGCCAACAGACCGCGTCCCCCGGGTGGCGGCCGTCGGCGGCACGGGCATGTCCCGGGCACGGAGCGGACGGCACAGCTCCACGGCGAGTTGGCCGAACATCGCGTAGACCATTTAGGTGACTGAGGCATCTAGTGGTGGGAGATCGGTAGGACTCCCTCCATCCTGTTTGTGAGGCCCGCCATGACAGACACCGAGACCGTCTCCTTCCCGCAGGACCGGACCTGCCCGTACCACCCGCCGACGGACTACCGGCCACAGGTCGACGGGCAACGGCCGCTGACTTCCGCCAGGCTCTTCGACGGCCGCCGGGTGTGGCTGGTGACCGGACACGCCGAGGCGCGGGCGCTGCTGGTCGACCAGCGTCTGTCGGCGGACCGGGAGAATCCCGCGTTCCCCGTGTTCACCGAGCGGGTGGCCCAAAGCACCAGGCGGCGTATCGAACTGGTCGGCGTCGACGACCCCGAGCACAACGCACAGCGCCGGATGCTGATCCCGAGCTTCTCCGTGAAGCGGACCGCCGCACTGCGCCCGAGGATCCAGGAGACCGTCGACCGGCTGCTGGACGCCATGATCGAGCAGGGTCCGCCAACCGACCTGGTGAGCGCCTTCGCGCTGCCCGTTCCCTCGATGGTGATCTGTGCGCTGCTCGGCGTTCCGTACGCCGACCACGACTTCTTCGAGGCCCAGTCGCGCAGGTTGCTGCGCGGGCCGGGAGCCGCCGAGGTCGAGGACGCACGCAGGGCGCTCGACGAGTACTTCCGGGCGCTGATCGAGCGCAAGCGGTCCGAGCAGGGAGAGGGGCTGCTCGACGAGCTCATCGCCCAGCAGCTCGACACCGGGGCCATCGACCGTGATGAACTCGTCCAACTCGCCGAGATCCTGCTCGTCGCGGGCCACGAGACGACCGCGAACATGATCTCGCTGGGTACGTTCACTCTCCTTCAGTATCCGGACCAGCTGGACCGGTTGCGCACGTCCGAGGACCTGATGCCCGCGGCGGTCGAGGAGTTGCTGCGCTTCCTGTCCATCGCAGACGGCCTCTCACGGGTGGCGACGCAGGACATCGAGGTTGCCGGGGTGACCATTCGGGCGGGTGACGGTGTCGTACTGGCCACCTCGGTGATCAACCGGGACGAGGCCGCCTACCCGCAGCCGGACGAACTGGACCTCGGCAGGCAGTCGCGGCACCACCTCGCCTTCGGCTTCGGGATCCATCAGTGCCTCGGCCAGAACCTTGCGCGGGCCGAGATGGAGATCGCCCTGCGCACCCTCTTCGACCGGCTGCCGGGGCTGCGGCTGGCGGCACCTGTCGAGGAGATCCCCTTCAAGCCCGGCGACACGATCCAGGGCATGCTCGAACTGCCCGTGGCGTGGTGACCGGGACCCCTTCCGGAAAGGACGCTGCGGTGACGCGGATCAGTATCGACAGGGGTGTGTGCATCGGCGCCGGCCAGTGCGCGCTGACCGCGCCGAAGGTCTTCACCCAGGACGACGACGGCTTCAGCGAACTGCTGCCGGGCCATGAGGAGGACTCGGCCGATCCGATGGTCGGGGAAGCCGTCCGCGTCTGCCCGGTGGGGGCCATCACGGTGTCGTAGCGGCCCCTGCGCGTGCGCGTCCCGGAGTGCACGGGCCGCGTCGGGGCCACGAAGTGTCCTGCCCTGTACATCACTTGTTGTGATGCTCACTGCCCAGCCAGTCGGCCGCCGACCAGAGCCCTCGGCAGGCTGATCGGCACGACACCCGGCGCCCTGCCAGGCGGGAACCGGGGCTCCGGCACCGGTCGCAGCGGGCGGCCGGTCCCGGGATTCCTTCGTGCCCGTCCCCATCCTCATTTCGCATCCCGTGGAGGCTCCCGTGACCGCCCAGCTCACCGCCCCCGCCGTGGCCGCGCTTGTCGCTGCCATCAATTCCGGCGACAAGAGCGCCTTCTTCGCCGTCCTCACCGACGATGCGACCATGTCCGACGACGGCACCGACCGGGATCTGTCGGCCTGGACCGAGAGGGAGATCTTCTCCTCGGACGGCCGCATCGACGTCGAGAGCGTGTCAGCCGACGGCCGCTCGCTGGTCGCCACGTACACCAACTCCACCTGGGGAAGCATGCGCACCCGGTGGGCCTTCACGGTCACCGGTGACAGGATCAGCCGTTTCGAGACCGGGCAGGCCTGACCGTACCGGCCGCTTCAGCGCCGGGCCGCCGTCACCAGGCGATGACGGCGGCGGTGGTGCGGCCGCCGTCCACGTCGAGCACGGCGCCGTGGACGAAGCGGGATTCGTCGGACGCGAGGTAGACGGCCGCGTGGGCGATGGCCTCGGGGGAGCCGATGCTGCCGGCCGGTGTGCCCTTCATCATCGCGTCACCGGGGTGGGGTGCCGTCTCGTCGGGGGAGGGGGTGCGCACGACACCCGGGGAGATGGCGTTGACCCGCACGCCCTGGGGGCCGAATTCGGCGGCCCAGGCCCGGGTTAGGGTCTCGATCGCGCCCTTGGACGAGCTGTACAGGGCGCCGATGGGAATGCCGAGCCGGGCGACCCATGAACCAAGGTTGATGATGGCACCCCCTCCTGCTCGCGCCATGACCGGGGCGATCGCGGCGGTCAGGAAGAAGGGCGCCTTGACGTTGACGGCAAAGACCTGGTCGAAGGCCGCCTCGTCGGTGTCGGGGGTGGAGTCGCCGGGGAAGATGCCGGCGTTGTTGACCAGGATGTCGATGCGCCCGCCCAGGACGGTGGCGGCCTCTTCGGCGAGAGCGCGCGAGGTGGCGGCACTGCCGTCGAGGTCGGCGGGCAGGAAGTGGGCCGTGCCGCCCGTGGCACGGATCTCGGCCACGACCTGTGCGCCGCGTTCACGGTTGCGTCCGGAGATGGCTACGTGTGCGCCTTCGGCGGCGAGGGCCAGGGCGACGGCCCGCCCGATGTTGCTGGTGGCGCCGGTGACGAGTGCTGTCTTGTGCTGCAGGCGGGTGCTCATGGTGCGGGTGCTCCCCAATTGTTGGACTGAATAGTCCAATCCTGCGACCGCTAGAATGGACTGTCAAGTCCACTTTTTTGGAGTCGTCGAACGGAGTACCCATGCCGCCGCTCACCTCGAAGGGCATTGCCACCCGGCAGCGGATCGTCGTCAGCGCAGCCGCGCTCATGCGCGAGCTCGGCGCGGCGAACGCGAGCCTGGACGACATTCGCGCGGCCACGGCCACGAGCAAGAGCCAGCTCTTCCACTACTTCCCGAACGGCAAGTCCGAGCTGTTGCTCGCGGTGGCGCGGCACGAGGCCGATCAGGTGCTCGCCGAGCAGCAGCCCTTCCTCGGCGACCTGACCAGCTGGTCCCAGTGGGAGGCCTGGCGCGACCAGGTCATCGCCAACTACGCCTCCCAGAGGGACAGCTGCCCGCTTTCCGCACTCACCGCCCAGCTCGGAATGGCCCACCCGGGCACGAACGAAGTGATCACCGACCTGTACGACCGCTGGCGCGGGCACCTGTCCGCGGGTGTTCGCGCACTGGTCGAGCGCGGTGAAGCGCGCCCGGAGACCGACCCGGACGCCACGGCGATCGTGCTGCTGGGTGTGATCAGCGGCGGAGCCACGATGCTGCACGCGACCGACAGCCTCGAATACCTGGAGGTCGGACTCGACCAGGCCATGCGGTCGATGCGCACACTGTCCCCGCAGACGAGTGCCGGGGAGGGCTGAGGCGGCCGGTGGTTCCTTCGGGGATCCGGCCTCGCCGCCTCCGGAGTCCGGGGCCGCGCGGATGTACATGTACAGTGTATGGTCGTCGATATGAAGAACAGCAGGACCGATCGGCGGACACGCGAGAGGCTCAGTCGCGAGGCCATCGCCGCCAGTGCGGTGGCGCTGGCGGACGCCGAAGGTCTGGAGGCGGTCACCATCCGCCGCCTCGCTCAGGACCACCACGTGACACCGATGGCGCTGTACTGGCATTACAAGGACAAGGACCAACTCCTCGACGGCGTGGCCGAACGCCTCTTCGGCGACGTCGACTTGCCGCCGGTGGGCTCGGAGCCCTGGCCCCGACAGTTGCGCGCCGCACTGGAAGCCGTTCTGGCTGCCCTTCGCCCCCACCCGGCGGTGGCCGGGCTAGCTACCTCCCGCATCCTCTCCTCGGAGGCGGGCCTGATCGTCGCCGAGCGCACCCTCTCCCACCTCAGGCAGGCCGGGTTCTCGCCGGAAACGGCTGCCGAGATCGGCGGATATCTCCTCAGTGCGGTCGTCACCCTCGTCACGAGCGAGCCCGGCCGGCGGCACGGTGACGACGACGAGGCACACGAGGACGCCATCCGCGTGAAAGCGGCTTCCCTCGGAGCCCTGTCCCCACGCCGCTACCCCAACATCGTTGCCTCGGCAGGCAGTCTGGCGGCCTGCGCGAGCCCGGACGCCTACTACAGCCTGGGCCTGGACATGTTGATCACTGGCATCCGCGGCATCGCCACCGAGCCCGCGAAGGGCAAGCCCGAACGCGCTTCCTGAACGGCGAGCAGAACGGCATGCCCCGCGGCGCGCTCGGCCTCGTACCGGTGCTTCCCGCGAACAACGGCGCAAGCCGCACAGCCCCTTGCGGGTCCGACCGAGGCAGGGGCACCTCGCTACACGATGGCCTGTCCGGGGGCGACGGTGATGGTGACGCTCTTGGGGCCCCAGATCCGACGGTACGAACCGTGGACGAGTTCGTCGAGCAGCGGCGGGCCCTGCGGTGTCCAGCCCAGTTCGGTGCGCGCCTTGGCCGAGTCCACTCGGCTGTTGCTGCCCAGGCCGGCGGCGGGCACGGGGCCGAGGGCCCGGGCGTACTCCTCTGCGGTGGCCGAGACGGCGTCCTCGAAGCCCAACAGCTCCGCGATGGCCTCCGCGATGCGGCGGAAGTCGCACTCGTCGGCCGCGAGGTTGTAGACGCTGCCGGCGGGGGCGTGCTCCAGCGCGAGCAGATAGGCGTCGGCCAGGTCGTCGAGATAGACGTTGCCGTATCGGTTCAGACCGCGGCCGGCGTAGCGGCTCACGCCGTCGCGCAGGGAAGCGTGGAGCAGTATGGGCAGCTGCTCGCTACCGCCGTAGCCGTAGATCATGGACGGGCGCAGCACGACAGTGTGGTCGCCTGTCAGTGCGGCCTCCTGCGTCCTGACGTCCAGGCTGTAGCGGGGCGCCAGCGGAGGGATGGGGGTGTAGCCGTCGTCCTCGGTGTGGACGATGCCGGCGGGCTCTCCCCCGGCGAGATCGGTGTAGATGCCGGTGCCGCTGGTCCTGATGAAGCGCTTTCCGGTGCCGGCGACGGCCTTCAGCAGTGTGGTGGTGGACGCGGCGTGGTCGGCGCTCGCGGTGTCGATGACAGCGTCCGCGCCCTCCACCGCAGCGCGGAGTGAGTCCGCGTCGTCGAGCGCACCGTGTACGGGCTCGATACCAGCCGTGGTCAGTGTGCGTACGCCGAGTTCGTTGCGGGCCAGTCCGGTGACGTCGTGCCCGGCGGTGAGCAGTCGCTGTGCGACCGCTCGTCCGATGTAGCCGGTTGCGCCGGTGATGAGTGTCTTCATGATCGTCTCTCTTGGCGGGGGAGCGGGTGCGATGGGGCGGGGCCCGACAGGGTGCGCCATGCGCTGTACATGGACGATGTATAGGTGAGACTGTACAAGGTATAGGCGTCAACGTGAAGCGCCCCACCTTGAAGGACCGATGGTCCAGGCGTGCAGGGTGGGGAGGTCCGCATGCACGAGACCTGGGCCCGGTTCGCCAGGACCGGCAACCTCGGTTGGGACCCGTACGGCAACGAGTGCCGGGCCACGATGCGCATCGACGCCGAGTGGACCCGGGCCGACGACCCTCGCGGCCAGGAACGGAGGACTCCGACGTCCTGTCACCGGCCGTTCATGCATGATTTGTTGTGAAATATGCAGTTGCCCTCAACGATTGCGTCATGAGTGACTCTGAGCGGTCCCAGCACCATCACGGCATTCACGGCATCGTCGAGCAGATCACCGAGCACCATGAGCAGGCTGCGCGGCGCCGCGAGGAGAAAGCCCTCGTCGAGGCCGCCGAGGGCGCCGCCTTCGATCTCGGTACCGACATCGCCCATCCCACGGCGGAGCACAACTCCGTGGGTTACGACATCGAGGCCGACCTCGGCTTCGACGAGGAACCCTCGCAACTCCGCCCCCAGTAGCGCGTGTCCGGCAGATACTGCCTCACCGGCGAGGGCTCCCGAACTGATGCCCAATGGCCTGGACGCGTCCTCCCTGCCGGCCGTCGGGCCCAGGCCGGGAACGGAGGCCTTGGCAGCCGTCTACGGCCCCCCGCCCCTCCGTTCCCGCACCGGCCGTCGGTCCGCTCCGCCTATTCGTCCCCTCCCCGCTCCCGGACCGCGCCGTCCGGTACGGCGGGCAGGCGGTCGACCAGCGTGATGGTGGCCGGCGGCATCATGTCCGACAGCCGCTCCGCGAGGTGGTCCCGCAGCGCGCCGACGAGCGACGCCGCCCGGTCGGCGCGGCCAGGGGTGTTGACGTACCCGTCCATCGGCCTCACCGCCCCGGCCTCGGCGGCCGGGCGCGGGAGGTAACCGCCGGTGAGGGAGACCCCCTCGGCTTCGTGGACCGGGACGAAGACCGCGTCCAGGCTGCCGCTGTCACCGGCTCCGCACCAGGTCACGACCGCACGGAAGCCGTTGCGGGCGCCGACCGCGCGCAGCTCCTCCTGGTCGGGCGCGGACTCCTCGGCCGGCCGGGCCGGTACCCCGTCGACCATGGCCAGATCCCGGAGGTCGGACGCCAGCCGGGGATTGGGTATGCCGGTGACCCGCAGCATGCCCTCTGTGCCGCCGGACAGTTTCCTGTCGAGGGCGTCGAGTCCTGCCACGTCCTCACCCCACCGGACCGCGGGAGCGCCGTCGAGCGGCCAGGAAGCGTGATGCGCCCGCGCTCCTCCTGCCGCCGGTCAGACGGCCCAGGAGCCCGGTGCTTCCCCGTGACGACGCCTTGGTCAGGACGACGTCGTAGCGGTAGCGGCTGAGTTCGTTCTCGTGCACCGCCTGTTTCACCTGGATGTCGACGGCGGCCACATCGCGGTGGCGCGTCGCGAGATCGGTGAAGTAGCCGGGGTCGACGAGGAGTTCGTTCTCGGTGGCGACGGCCCGGTCCACGGCCCTGCGCAGGGTCTGCCGGTCCGCGTTCTCCTCGCTCCGCCGCGCCTGCACCGCACTGAGCAGGCACCGGTGCAGGCGCAGGTTCCGTACGTCCCCGACGAAGTCGGCGCCTCCCGGCGCCGTCAGATCGACCGCCACGGAGAGGACCTCGTCGAGGTACTCGCCGCTGGGGAAGTACTGCACCACCGAGTTGAGGACCACGGTGTCGAAGGACTCCGGGCGCAGACCATTGGTGTCATGCGCCGGCTGGGGACGCAACTCCACCCCGCGCCGCAGCTCGGGATGGGCCGTGACCTGCGCCGAGAGGCCCGAGATTGCCACCGGGGAGAGATCCGTACCGACGAAGGACTGACAGTCGGGTGCCAGCCGCCCCATGAGGGCGCCGCTGCCGACACCGATCTCCAGAAGGCGGCGCGGCTTGAGCGACAGGATGCGCTCGACGGCCGCGTCCCGCCACTCCCTCATGTGCGCCAGCGGAATCGGGGAACCGTCGTAACTGCTGTCCCAGCCGGTGAAGTCCTCTCCCAGGGCGTCACGCCGCGCCGACTGGTGATACGTGTCGTAGACGTGCTGCCAGGTGCTGAGCCAGTCGCTCTCGCGCTGCTCGTCGCGCGATTCGCGGTGCTGCTGGTGCCGCCGCGAACGGAGAGCCGGATCCCGCCTCACTCGGGTTCGGCCCCGCGCGTGACAAGTACCGGCGGCGACCGTGTGGTGATGAGGGACAGGTGACCGGCGTTGGCCTCGGTGATGTGAGCCCAGGAGGGGATGGTCTTCCAGGCGGGCGTACCGGAGGGCTCGGATCCGGCGCTGACCGGCCGCCAGGAGCCGGGGCACTGCACGAGGTTCAGGAACGTCGACGGGACGGCGGTGACGCACGAACCGGGCGTGGCGGCGTTGGCGATGACCACGCCGCCGTAGGAGTGGCCCGCCAGGACGACCGGGCCCGGGTTCCGGCTCGACGCGTCCGCCCACGCACCGTGCACGAGCACGATCGTCGGCTTGGGACCGCGGTTCTTCGCGGTGGTGGCCTGCGCGACCTTTCGCCGCTACGCCGGTCCTGTCGGCAAGACGACCCGGATCAGGTGCGAAAGGATCCGGCCCATCAGCCGGTCCGGAGTGACCACCGGCGCGGCTCCAGGACGATGATCTGGTACCGCACGAGACGGCCGATGCCGGCGTGAGTTTGTAGAGCACAGGGCCGAACATGCCTTCGCCGTCCACGCTCGCCGCCATCTTCTCCGGCCTCGCGTCCCGAACCCCCGTGACGCGAGGCCAGGCCTGCGCATGAGGGGACGACGAGCGATCTGTCGGCACGGATCCGCCCATCGATCTCCCCATCGACGAGTCGGAACGCAAATACCATTGGCCGCTCGGACCGCGCCCCGACGACCACCCGGGACTGTCCGACCTCGGGCTCTGAACAGCCTGGGCTCACGCCCATGAAGGATCCCAGTCCCTCAACCGGTGTCGAGGCGTCCGCGTCCGGCGAGCCGGAACAGGAGAACGAGAGAGGGAAGGATGAGGACGGCGGCGGCGCAGGCGACGCCGAGCAGCACCTTCAACGTGGCGGTGGGGGAAGCGGCTGCGCCGAGCGTGAGGTGTGTGCCCAGCAGGTACGGGTATTGGGCAACGCCCCAGCCGCAGACGATGAGTGCGACTGCGGCCGCCGCCGTCTGACGCAGGACGTCGGTCCTTGCGCCGCGCAGTAGGACGATGCCGGCGATGCCGGACAGGGAAGCCAGGATGACCAGGGCCAGGGCGCGATGGCTGAGCTGGTGGAACAGCCGTGGTGCGTCGGCGTGGAGGATGAAGATGCCGACGACGGACACCAGCCCGGTGACCAGGGCGGCGGCAAGGGCGCGGCTGCGGAAGTAGCGTGCGACTTCGGCCTCTTTGCTGCGGTGGGCCGCCACGTGGAGATAGATGGCGGCGAGATAGGCGCAGACCACGACGGCCAGGACGCCTCCCAGCACGGAGGTCGGATTGTTCCAGCTGGTCAGGGCGTCACCGTTGCCGCCGGTGGGGACGCGGCCGGAGGCGATGGCCCCCGCGATCGCTCCGAAGCTGTACGGGGTGAGCAGGGATGAGAGGGCGAAGGCGGCGCCATAGAGCCGTTGTTCGGGCGTGCGCAGGGAGTTCTTGCGGAAGGCGAACCCGGCTCCGCGCAGCATGATGCCGAGGGCGGCGAGGATGAGCGGGAGGTACAGGGTGGTGGTGATGGCGGTGAACGCGGTCGGAAAGCCCGTCCACAGCATGACCAGGCAGTAGATGAGCCAGGTGTGATTGGCCTCCCAGACCGGGCCGATCGAGGTGTCGATGAGGTGGCGGGGACCGCGACCACGGGCGGCACCGCCGGCGGTGAGGTCCCAGAACCCGGCTCCGAAGTCGGCCCCGCCGAGCAGGGAATAGGCGATGACTCCGATGAACAGGAAGGCGGCGATCAGATCCGGCATCTACTGCTCCTTCTTCCCGGGCCGGGCGCCCGCGAGTTCGGGCGCTGGTCCATAAGGGACTTCGACGCTGTCGTCGCCCTCGTCGCGCCAGCGCCGCTTCATCGAGCGCAGCACCCATACCGCAGCGACACCGACGGCGCAGTACAGGACTACGACGCTGCCGAAGAGCGGCCAGAGGTTTCCTTGGGTGGTCACGGCGTCCCGGGTGAGCAGGTGGCCGACGACGGTCCAGGGCTGGCGTCCGACTTCGGTGACGATCCAGCCGCTTTCGAGGCAGATCACGGCGACGATGCCGCTGATCGCACAGGCACGCAGGAACCATGGGCTGTCCGGCACCGTGCGTCGCCGCCACCAGAGCCAGGCGAACCAGACCGCCAGGGCGAGCAGGGCGGAGGCGGTGCCGATCATGACGTCGAAGGCGAGGTGGACGATGCTGACCAAGCGGTCGTCGGGCCGCACGTCCGCGGGGATGGCGTCCAGGCCCTTGATGGTGGTGGAAGGTGTGAAGCCGGCCAGCAGGGACGCCATGTCGGGGATCGGCAGCCCGTAGCGGACCTTGCCGTCGATGAGGACGCCGCCGAGCGTTTCCGGGACGTGAGCGCCGGTGGTGGGCAGTAGTTCGATGGCGGCGAACTTCGCAGGTTCCTTGTTGAAGACCTGGCGTGCGAGTGTGTCGCCGACGAGCATCTGGACGGGCAGGATGCAGGCGGCGGTCACGAAGCCGATGAGGAAGCCTGTGCGGTGGTAGCGGCTTCTGCGGCCCCTGAGCATGCCCGTCGCGTACACGCTGGCGACGGCGAAGCCGGCCACGATGTAGGCCGCCAGCAGCATGTGTACGGCCTCCCCCCAGAACGCGCCGTTGAAGAACACTTTGGCCGGTTCGACGGCGACGACCTTCCCGTCGCGCATGGTGATGCCGCCCGGCTGGTTCATCCAGCTGTTGGCGGCCACCACGGCGGCCGCACCGCCGATGCTGGCGAGGGAGACCGGGACACCGCTCCAGAAGTGGGCCCAGCCCGGCAGCCGCTTCCAGCCGTAGATGTAGATCGACACGAAGATCGCTTCGAGGAAGAAGAACAGTCCTTCGATCGCGAACGGGAACCCGAACGCGGAGCCGTAGGTACCCATCAGCCCGGGCCACAGCACGCCGAGTTCGAAGGAGAGCACAGTGCCGGTGATGGCTCCGACGGCGAAGAGCACCGCCGCGACCTTCGACCAGCGCTGTGCGAGCAGCAGAGCGTCCTTGTCGCCGTGGCGCAGCCCTCGGTAGTGGGCGATGAGCATCAGCGTGGTGAGCGCGACGCCGAAGGGGACCAGGATGATGTGGAAACCGAGGGTGAAGGCCATCTGCTCGCGGGCCGGCAGCAGTTGAGGGGGGTCTTCACCCGCGACAGCCAGGCCGTGCAGTACCGCGTCAAGTGCATGCATTGTGTCGTCCAGGCTCGTGCGGAACGGGAAGGGGCGGACCGGTCTGCTCATAGGGCGAGGGGTGTGCCCCGTGCCCGGTTGCCTCAGCCGGCGTCCGCCGCCGGGACCGTTGTGCTCGGCTCCTGCGCGCAGGGCGTGACGAGTACCCGGATGCTCTTCATCAGCGGCTGGTCGCTCTGCTCGCTGTAGTCCCCGAACGCCACCAGGACGTTCATCTCCGGCATGTAACCGGCGGCACAACCACGCGGGATGTTGTAGGGGAGTGCGGTGTACCCGGTGAGCGAGCGGGTGGAGCCGTCCTTCGCGATGCTGGTGATGTCGACCCTGTCGCCCCGGGACAGATGCCTGGCCCGCATGTCGTCGGGGTTGAGGAACACCAGGGTGCGCAGGTTCTCGATGCCTCGGTAGCGGTCGTTGTCCGAATAGATCGTGGTGTTCCACTGGTCGTGGGAACGCATCGTCTGCAGGACCAGGGTGTCCGCGGCCGGTACGACATCAGGCAGCGGGGCCGCGGAGAATTCCGCCCTGCCCGACGGGGTGAGGAAGACCAGCTCGCGGGCGGGCTGGCGGATCCGGAAGCCGAGCGGCAGCCGCACCCGGCGGTTGAAGTCCTCGAAGCCGTCGAGCACCTGGGCCATGGTGTCGCGGATCCGGTCGTAGTCCTCGACGTAGTGCTCCCAGGGCGTCGTGCTGTCGGGCAGCGCCGCTCGTGCCATGCCGGCGATGATCACCGGTTCCGACAGCAGCTGCGGCGACGCCGGACGCCGCATGCCGACCGACAGGTGCACCATGCTCATCGAGTCCTCGACCGAGGAGGACTGGAGCCCATGGCGTTGGTCGTCCTTTTCGGTTCGGCCGAGGCAGGGAAGGATCAGCGCCCGGCGGCCGTGCACCAGATGACTGCGGTTGAGTTTGGTACTGACCTGGACGGTCAGTTCGCAGCGGCGAAGTCCCTCGGCGGTGTACGTCGTGTCGGGCGCCGCCATCGCGAAGTTGCCGCCCATGCCGACGAAGACCTTCACCGCGCCTTCGTGCATGCCCTGCACGGTGGCGACGGTGTCCCGGCCGTGATGGCGTGGGGCGGAGATCCCGCACACTTCGTCGAGGCGGTCCAGGAAATCGCTGGTCGGCCGGTGGTCGATACCGCAGGTGCGGTTGCCCTGGACGTTGCTGTGGCCACGCACCGGCGAAGGGCCGGCGCCCTCCCGGCCCAGGTTGCCGCGCAGCAGCAGCACGTTGACGATCTCCCGGACGGTGTCCACGCCGTGCTCGTGCTGGCTGACGCCCAGGCACCAGCTGATCAGCGTACGGTCCGAACGGGAGTAGATCTCGGCCGCCTTGAGGATCTCCGCCCGGCTCAGGGCCGACTGCCGTTCGAGCTCCTCCCAGGAGGTCTCCTCGCACTCCTTCGCGTACGCCTCGAAGCCGAAGGTGTGGCGGTCGATGAACTCCCGGTCCAACGCCTTGGGGTCTGTCCTGGACTCCTCCAGAAGGGCCTTGGCCATTCCGCGCAGCAACGCCATGTCCCCGCCCGCCCGCACCTGGAGATTGAGGGTGCTGGTGGGCGTGGCCTTGAACCGCGCCATCTCGATGATCTCGTGCGGCACGATCGTGCGGGTGGCGGCCGCCTCGACGAGCGGGTTCACGTGCACGATCTGCGCGCCCCGGCGGTACGCATCGGCCAGCGCGGTGAGCATGCGCGGGGCGTTGGAGGCGGCGTTGACGCCCATGATGAACAGGGCGTCCGCGGACTCCCAGTCCTTGAGGTCTGCGGTGCCCTTGCCGGTGCCGAGGGACGCCTGGAGGGCCCGGCCCGACGCCTCGTGGCACATGTTGGAACAGTCCGGCAGGTTGTTCGTGCCGAACTCGCGGGCCATCAACTGGTAGAGGAACGTCGCCTCGTTGCCGAGTCGGCCGGAAGTGTAGAACGCCGCCTCGTCCGGGCTGTCCAGCCCGCGCAGTGTGGTGCCCACGAGATCGAACGCGTCCTGCCAGGTGATCGGCACGTAGCGGTCCGACGCCTCGTCGTACACCATCGGCTCGGTGAGCCGGCCCTGGTCCTCCAGGTCGAAGTCCGACCACCGGGCCAGTTCGGAGACGGTGTGTGCGGCGAAGAACTTCCGCCCGGCCCGCTTCGGGGTCATTTCCCAGGTGACGTGCTTGATGCCGTTCTCGCAGATGTCGAGCTTGAGCCCTTTGGTGTCGTCCGGCCATGCGCACCCGGGGCAGTCGAAGCCGCCGTTCTCGTGGTTCATCTTGAAAATGGCCCGTGGGCCGTCGGTGAAGGTCCGCTCACGTACCAGAACCTCGGTCACGCTCCGCGCGGCCCCCCACCCGGCCGCAGGGTGGCCGTACTTCTTCTGAACCGGCTTCTTGCTCATGAAACCACCGTTCACAGATAGCGTGACATTTCGGACCAGCGTAGAATCTTTTGCGCTCTTTTGCCCTATTTCGTCGTCATGCTGTTCCCGGTGCCTCGGGATGCTGCCGCTGCGTCATCACGCCGTCGGCTCAACCGCGTACGAAGTCGAGCAGGTCCTTGTTGAACTGTTCGGCGAACACAGGGACCATCGACAGGCCGTGGGGGGCGCCGGGGTAGACCTTGAAGATCGCGTCCTTGACGAGCTTGGACGACTTGTTGCCGGAGGCCACGATCGGGACGATCTGGTCGTCGTCGCCCTGTGCGATCAGGGTGGGCACGTCGAACTTCTTCAGGTCCTCGGTGAGGTCCGTCTCGGAGAATGCCTTGATGCAGTCGTAGGCGCCCTTGATGCCTACCGACATGGACCAGAGCCAGAACTCGTCGCGGGTGCCCTGGGTGACGGTCGATCCCTCGCGGTTGGCGCCGTAGAAGGGGGCGCTGAGGTCCTTGTAGTACTGCGAGCGGTCCTTCGCGACGCCTGCCCGGATCTCGTCGAAGACCTCGATCGGCAGTCCTTCGGGGTTCGCTTCCGTTTTGAGCATGAGCGGAGGGATCGCGCTGAGCAGCACTGCCTTGGCGACCCGGGCGGAGCCGTGCCTGCCGATGTAGCGTGCGACCTCGCCGCCGCCGGTCGAGTGACCGACGAGGACGGCGTCGTGCAGGTCCAGCGTTTCGATGAGCGAGGCAAGGTCGTCGGCGTACGTGTCGAGGTCGTTCCCGTTCCACGTCTGGCCGGAGCGTCCCCCTCCGCGCCGGTCGTGGGCGATCGCCCGGAAGCCGTTGTCCGCCATCAGTTTCATCTGCGGGTCCCACGCGTCGGCGATCAGCGGCCAGCCGTGGGAGAACACGACCGGCCGACCTGCTCCCCAGTCCTTGTAGAAGATCTCCGTGCCGTCCTTGGCGGTGACGAAGGGCATGGTGCGGTTCCTTACGTTGTTGGTGGGTTGATTCCGGTCACTCGTAGGATCGGGAGACCCAGGGATGCCGGGTGTGGCTTTGCGGTTCCAGTCCTGTGGTGGCTTGAAAGGATTGGCCGCCCGGCATCCCGCGACGACTCGACCACTCATTGGGATGCGCGCGGCAAGATCCTTTCGAACTCATGCAGAAAGCCACGCCGTAGGTGGGATTCTGCACCCGGCCGGAATGTGGAAGTCACGCCGCCGCCCAGTAGGGCCATGCGGGGAATCGACGGAAAGGTCAGCAGCTCGATGCGACCGGACGTCGTTGGAGTCACGGTACCTGAGCAGGATGAATTCAGCCTGTTGCACAGATCCGGGGCTATCGGCGTGGCTGTGGCTGTGGCTGTCGCTGCGGCTGCCTCACGACTCGTCGTCGAGTGATTCGTTGACCCGAATGGTCTTTCCTTCCGGCGCGCAGCGCGTTCCCGGCGCCGAGCCGGAGACGCGATGATCGGCGGGCCGCTTACGTTTCGTCCTGAGCCCGGGCGTGGCACAGGTACGGCGCCGAGTCACTCGACGCGTACCGCATGAGGAGATCGTGTCCGCTCGGCAGTGGGGCGGCGCATGTAGCGGCCGGGCCGACCCGGCGCGCGGCGGCGCTGACGTGGCTGGATCACGTTGCTGCACCGGAGGCCGCGGCGCCGGTGATTTCTGGCGGTCAGACCCTGGCAGGGGTGAGTCTTCAAGACCTGAACGCGGCGCCGTCGGAGTTCGTCAACAGAAGGTCTGTACCAGCTCCTTGACGTCCCCTCACACCATCACTTTAATCAAGAAGTGAACTAAGAACCGGCACTGAGCCCTCCCCAGGCTCCGGTTCGCCATGCAACCTGTCATGTGCATGCTTTCTCCGCGACCCCCCATGAAGTGGTGTGATGACTGTGCGAACCCCCAGACGGCGCCGACTGGCGCTGTACGTCGTTGCCCTGCTGTGCTGTTCCGGTGCGGTGACCGCCGCCCCCGCGGGCGCCGCCCCCGCTCCCGAGCCCCGTGTTGCCACCGCTGCCGCGGTGACAACGTTCTCCGACGACTTCAACGGCCCGGCCGGATCCGCGGTCGACGGCGGCAAGTGGCAGATCGAGACCGGCGACAACGTCAACAACCACGAGCGGCAGTACTACACCGCGGGCAACAGCAACGCCGCCCTCGATGGCCAGGGCAACCTCGTCATCACCGCCCGTCGTGACAATCCGGGTAACTACCAGTGCTGGTACGGCCGGTGCGAATACACCTCGGCCCGGCTGAACACGGCAGGCAAGTTCACCTCGACGTACGGGCACGTCGAGACCAGGATGAAGATCCCGCGCGGTCAGGGAATGTGGCCCGCGTTCTGGATGCTCGGTGACGACATCGGCAACGTCGGATGGCCCAACAGCGGCGAGATCGACATCATGGAGAACGTCGGATTCGAGCCCGGCACGGTCCACGGCACCCTCCACGGTCCCGGGTACTCGGGCTCCGGCGGCATCGGGGCCGGCTACTCCCTCCCCGGCGGCCAGGCCTTCGCCGACGCCTTCCACACCTTCGCGGTGGACTGGGCCCCCGACTCGATCACCTGGTCCGTGGACGGCAACGTCTACCAGCGGCGTACGCCTGCCGATCTCGGCGGCAGGAGCTGGGTCTTCAACAAGCCGTTCTTCATCATCCTGAACCTCGCGGTCGGCGGCTACTGGCCCGGCGACCCCGACGGCAACACCACGTTCCCGCAGCAGCTCGTCGTCGACTATGTGCGCGTCACCACCGGTGACAGCGGGTCCGGCGGTACGGGCGGCACCATCACGGGGCTGGGCGGCAAGTGCGTGGACGTGGCGGGTGCTTCCGCCGCCAACGGAACAGCGGTCCAGCTCTACGACTGCAACGGAACCGCCGCGCAGAAGTGGACCGTCGGCTCCGACGGTACGATCCGTGCGCTCGGCAAGTGCCTCGACGTCAAGGACAACAGCACCGCCGACGGCGCCCAGCTGCAGCTCTGGGACTGTGTCGGCGGTGCCAATCAGCGGTGGGGTGTGTCCGGTGCCCGGGACATCGTGAACGTCCAGGCCGACAAGTGCATGGACGCCACCGGCAACAGTTCCGCCAACGGTACCCGGCTCCAGATCTGGACCTGTTCCGGAACCGCCAACCAGAAGTGGACGGTGAACGCCGCATGAGCCACACCCGCGGCTCGCGCCGCCGCCTCGGTCCGCTCGCCCTCCCGGCGGCGCTCCTCCTCGCCACCGGAGCATCGCTCGTCACCCTGCCCGCCACGGCCAGTGCCGCGGTCACCGCCACCGGCTCGATCACCGGACTGGGCGGTAAGTGTGTCGACGTGGCGGGTGCCTCCGCCGCCAATGGAACAGCGGTCCAGCTCTACGACTGCAACGGAACCACGGCCCAGCAGTGGACCGTCGGCTCCGACGGTACGATCCGTGCGCTCGGCAAGTGCCTCGACGCCAAGGACAACGGCACCGCCAACGGCACACAGTTGCAGCTGTGGGACTGCGCCGGCGGACCCAACCAGCAATGGTCCGTCTCCGCGGCGCACGACATCGTGAACGTCCAGGCCGACAAGTGCATGGACGCCACCGGCAACACCTCCGCCAATGGCACCCGGCTCCAGATCTGGACCTGCACGGGAGCCGCCAACCAGAAGTGGACCGCACCTACGGGCGGCGGTACCCCCGCACCCGGCGGAACGATGGCCGTGGCGCCGTATCTCTACAACGGCTGGGGCAGCCCGCCCAGCCCGACGACCGTCATGAACGCGACCGGTGTGAAGTGGTTCACCCTGGCCTTCGTGCTCAGCAACGGCTACTGCAACCCGCAGTGGGACGGCGGGCGGCCGCTGACCGGCGGTGTCGACCAGCAGACCATCAACACCGTGCGCGGCGCGGGCGGGGACGTCATCCCGTCCTTCGGCGGATGGAGCGGCAACAAGCTGGAGAGTTCCTGCTCCAGCGCGGGCGAGCTGGCCGCCGCGTACCAGAAGGTCATCAACGCGTACGGTCTCAAGGCGATCGACATCGACATCGAGGCGGACGCCTACAACAACGGTACGGTCCAGCAGCGCACGGTCGACGCGCTGAAGACCATCAAGGCCAACAACCCGGGCATCAAGGTGTACGTCACCTTCGGCACCGGCCAGAACGGCCCTGACAGCTCGCTCATCAACCGGGCCGCCTCCTCCGGGCTCACCGTCGACAGCTGGACGATTATGCCGTTCAACTTCGGCGGAGCCGGACAGAACATGGGAACCCTCACCACACGCGCCGCCGAGGGCCTGAAGAACGCGGTGAAGAGCGCGTACGGATACAGCGACGACCAGACCTACCGGTCGATCGGCATCTCGTCGATGAACGGCATCACCGACAACAGCGAGACGGTGACGGTCAACGACTTCCGTACCATCCTTGCCTACGCCCAGCAGCACCACTTGGCGCGGCTCACCTTCTGGTCGGTGAACCGTGACCGGCCCTGCACGGGCGGCGGAGCCGACACCTGCTCCGGCGTCAGCCAGCAGGCGTGGGACTTCACTCGGGTGTTCGCCCAGTACACCGGGTGAGATGACATGACATGAAGGGGCAGGGCGTGCGGCTGAACGGCTGCACGCCCCGCCCCTGCGTGTCCGGCCCGATCCGGACGAAAGGTCCTAGCTCCGGCGAGCGGGCCGCGCGGGCTGACAGAACGGTCCATCGAGTGCGGCCCATTGGAGCAGCATGATGGTCTTGGCATCGGCGATCGCGCCGCTGCGGACCCGGTCGAGCGCCTCGGCGAAGGGGAGCTCCACGGTGGTGATGTCCTCGCCCTCGGCGGCGATTCCGCGGGCGCCGGTGTGGAAGTCGGCTGTTTCGTAGGGCGCGGCGAAGAAATGCAGACGCTCGGTGACCGAGCCGGGGCTCATATAGACGTCGAAGACGTGCTCGACGGCGCCGATGGTGTGTCCGGTCTCTTCGGCGGCCTCCCGGCGGATCGCTTCTTCCGGGCCTTCACCGTCCAGGAGTCCGGCGGCGGCTTCGAGCAGCATGCCGTCGGGATGTCCGTTGACATAGACGGGAAGGCGGAACTGACGGGTCAACAGCACGGTGCGCCGGACGGTGTTGTGGAGCAGGATGGTGGCCCCGTCACCGCGGTCGTAGGTCTCGCGCTGCTCGCGGCTCCAGTGCCCGTCACTGTGCTGGTAGTCGAAGGTGGTCTTGCGCAGCACGTACCAGTCGCTGGAGAGCACCTCCACGTCGCGGATCCGCACGCGCGGATTGCCCGTGAGGTCGCGGCCATGCTGGTCCAGGCCGGTGCGACCACGCCGGTCGGGGGTGTCGATGCCGGCGGTCACCGGGCGGCCGGAACGGCGGCGAGGCCGGCATAGACGTCCTTGCCCTGCGCAAGGGCCTGGGTGACCATCCGGTCCGCCCCCTCGGAGGGGCCGCCGATGCGCAGGACCGCGTCACAACGGAAAAGCAGCTGCTCGGCGATGGGATGGAAGATCTCCTGGAAGAGCGCGTCGCCGGGGCCCGTGCCGCCGGCAGTCTCCAGGAGCGGCAGGGCGAGGGCTTCGCCGGTGACCGGCAGGTGCCCGGCGCGGAAGAGGACGAGAGCGGTCTCGTTCATCGCCCGCACATTGGCTTCGAGTTTGCGGGGGTCATCGCCGGTACCTGATCGGTAGGGACCGGCAACGAGAATCATCAGTGAGCGTGGAACGGTGGTCACGGCCGATCACTCCTCGGCATGGGTGTGGGCGGATTCAAACGAGGAGACTGTCGACGCCTGCGTCTCGCAGCGCCTCCAGGGTCTCCGGGCCGCTGGGGTGTGTGGCGGCGTCCGCGGCCGCCTTGTCGGTGACGAAGCGGTGCACTGCGTCGAGGGGGGCGACCCGGCTGAACGCCCGCACTCCGAGCTTGGTCGCGTCCGCCACCGCCACCGTGCGGGTGGCCCGTGCGAGTCCGACCTGCTTGACGGCTGCGTCGTCCAGTGAGAACTCCGACCAGCCGTGCTCGGCGTGCACGCCGCCGATGGACATCAGGAAGCAGTCGAAGGCCAGGGACTCCAGGGTTCGCAGCGCCAGCGGACCGACGAGGGAACGCTCGCCGGGACGGGAGCGGCCCCCCACCACCAGCAAGTCGATCCCGGGCCGGTCGGCCAGGCTCTGCGCTGCCTGCAGGCTGAGCACGGCGACCGTCAGCGGGGCCCTCGCGGCCAGGTGCTCGGCGATGTGCACCGTGGTGGTGCCCGCGTCGAGCAGCACACGCGATCCCGGTTCCACCAGCGCGGCCGAGGCCGCGCCCAGTCGGTCCTTGGTGGCGGCCTGCCACGGCTCTCGCGCGGAGAACCCCGCGTCCTCGTCGCGCGAGCGGGTGGCGACGGCACCACCGTGCACCCTGCGCACCAGGCCCTGACGCTCCAGCGCGTCCAGGTCCCTGCGCACGGTCATCTCCGAGACGCCCAGGCGATGGGAGAGCTCCGAGACGGAGACCCGGTCGGAGCCCTGCACCAACCGCAGGGTCAGGTCCAAACGATTGGCGACATCCATGCCTCAATTTCTACCATGCATCAGTTCAAATGAACATCGTCATGTTCGAAATGGACACGCATTCAACAGCGCGGTGGATGAACCCGCACCGACGTCTCACATTCAGGTATCCATCGGTGGCAGACCGGGCAGCACCTTCTCGATGGTGATGGGGAAGTCGCGCACGCGCACGCCGGTGGCGTTGAACACCGCGTTCGCGACCGCCGCACCGGCCCCGCAGATGCCCAACTCACCGACGCCCTTCGCGCCCAGGGCGTTGGCCTTGTCGTCGTACCCGTCGAGGAATACGGCGTCGACGTCGGGGATGTCGGCGTGGACCGGCACCAGGTATTGCGCGAGATCCCGGTTGACGAAGGCACCGGATCGCGGGTCGACGACGGCCTCTTCCTCAAGCGCCGCGCCGGCCCCCCAGATCATGCCGCCGATCAGCTGCGAGCGGGCCGTCTTCGGGTTGATCACGCGGCCCACCGAGAACACGCCGAGCATCCGCCGCAGACGGATCTCGGCGGTGTCCGCATCGACCCCCACCTCGGCGAAATGCGCCCCGTAGGTGTTGATCGAGTAGGCCGCGTAGTTCGGATCATCGCCCATGAATCGGGTGCTGCCCTCCGCATCCACACCTCCGGGATGGCTGCGCGCGACGATCTCGCTCAGCGCCTCGGTCGCGCCGGCGATGCCCACGTTGCCATCGGAGAACACGGCGTCTGCCGGGTCCAGGCCGTGCAGCGCAGAGCGCGTGTCCCCGCACGCCGCATCCAGCAGCTTCTCGCGCAGGGTCGCGCACGCCCGATGCACCGCGGTGCACGAGTTGGTGGCGCCCCACGAGCCTCCGGACCCCCAGCTGGAGGGGAAGTCGGAGCGCCCGAGCTCGATCCGAACCCGTTCGGGCGGGAGTCCGAGTCCGTCGGCCGCAACCTGGGTCAGGATGGTGTACGTGCCCGTGCCGAGGTCGGTCATGTCCGTCTGGACGACGGCGGTGCCGTCCGCCTCCAACCGCACCCGCACCGTTGTCGGTCCCTGGAAATGCCCCCGGATGGCGGCCGACATGCCGTAGCCGATCAACCACCGTCCCTGGCGCACACTCGCCGGGGTGGCCGGGCGGTGTTCCCAACCGAACCGGCGCGCGCCCTCGCGCAGGCACTCGACCAGGTGCCGGTCGCTGTACGGCACGTCTCGCTCGGGATCGACAGTGGGCTCGTTGCGGATCCGCAGCTCGACCGGGTCCATCCCGAGCGCATCGGCCAGCTCGTCCATCGCCGACTCGACCGCCAGCATGCCCGGCGCCTCGCCCGGCGCACGGACGTCCGTTCCGCGCGGCAGATCGAGCTGCGTCAGCCGGTGGCTGGTCAACCGGTGGGGCGCTGCGTAGAGGCTGCGGGTCGTGGCGGCGGTCTGCTCGGCGTACTCCACATCGGGGTTGGTGTGCATGGTGACGTCGTGGGCGATCGCACTCAGCCGTCCGTCGCGCCCCGCGCCCAGCCGAACCCGCTGGCTGGAAATGGGGCGCATGCCGATGAGCTGGAAGATCTGCTGGCGGGTCAGCGCGACCTTGACCGGCTGGTGCAACGCGCGAGCGGCGAGCGCTGCCAGGATCGTCTCGGAGTGGATGCCCAGCTTGGAGCCGAATCCTCCGCCGACGAAGGGAGTGACGATGTGAACCCGCGCCGGGTCGATCCGAAGCGTGCTTGCGACCGAGACCTGCGCCGCATCGACGATCTGGCAGCTGACGTAGACGTGCAGATCCTCGTCACGCGGTTCCACCAGACATGCGTGCGGTTCCATCGGCATCGAGAACTCGTACGGCGTCGTGTAGCGCTGGTCGACGGTGACCTCCGCGCCGGCGAACCCGGCATCGAAATCGCCCACCGCAGTGTCGGTGGGGAGGCCGGCATTGACCACCTTCGGGATGTACGTGTCATCTTCGTACTCGCCGAAGTCGAAACGTCCCCGCCCGGTGCTGTATTCGATGTCGACGAGATCCGCCGCAGCACGCGCCTGCTCAAGGGTCGCCGCGACGACGAGTGCCACCGGCTCGCCGTAATAGTGAATGTCGGCGCTGGTCAGCACCGGCTGGGCGCGCCAGTATTCGAACGGGATGGACTCGTCGCGGGTGCCTTGCACCGGGGCATTGAGATGGGTCATCACCAGATGTACGCCGGGTGCGCGTTCGGCGGTCTCGGTGTCGATCCTGGTGATGCGGCCCTTGCCGATCGTAGCGCCGGCGATGAAACCGTAGAGCGGTTGACCGGCATCCCAGTGCTCGTAGGCGTAGGTTGCCCGGCCTGTGGCCTTCAACGGGCCGTCGACGCGGTTCACAGCTTGCCCGATCATCTCGCCTCCTCAGCTCGCCCGGGCCGCTTGCGCCAGCGTGCGGCACAGCGTGCGCCTGGCCAGGTCGATCTTGAAGTCGTTGTGCCCCTGCCCGACCGCGTCGCGCATGGCCGCCTCCGCGGCAGCGCGATAGGTGGCCATCGTGGCCGGACGGCCGGTCAACGCGGCCTCCGCCTCGACGGATCGCCACGGCTTGTGCGCCACACCGCCGAAAGCCACCCGCGCCTCACTGATCGTTCCCTGATCGGTCGAGACGACAGCCGCCACGGAGACCAGCGCGAATTCGTAAGACGCCCGGTCGCGCACCTTGCGGTATCGCTGCCGACCCGGCGGGGGCGGGGGCAGGACGACGCTCGTGATCATCTCGCCGGGACGCAGTACGGTCTCGATGTGCGGCGTATCGCCCGGCAGCCGGTAGAAGTCCATGATGGCGACGCGGCGTACCGTCTGATCGGCGTCGAGCAGTTCGATCTCCGCCTCCAGCACGGTAAGCGCAACGGCCATGTCCGAGGGGTGGGTTGCGATGCAGGAGTCGCTGGCGCCGAGGATCGCGTGTATCCGGTTGAACCCGCCGATCGCCGAGCATCCTGATCCGGGATCCCGCTTGTTGCAGCCTGCGGCCGTGTCGTAGAAGTAGGGGCAGCGGGTGCGTTGCAACAGGTTTCCACCGGTGGACGCCTTGTTGCGCAACTGGCCCGAGGCGCCGGCCACCAGCGCCTCCGACAGCACCGGATAGCGGGAGCGCACCCGGGCGTCGGCGGCCACTTCGGAGTTCGCCGCCTGGGCGCCGATGCGCAGTCCGCCGTCCGGCAGCTCCTCGATGTCCCGCATCGGAAGCCGGCTGATGTCGATCAGATGGCTGGGCTGCTCGATGTCGAGCTTCATCAGGTCGAGCAGATTGGTGCCGCCGCTGATGAACTTCGCGCCGTCTCTGGACACCGCGGCGATGGCCGCCTGTGCGTCCGTCGCTCGCTCGTAGGTGAAGGACCTCATCCCGGGCCGCCCTTCGCCGTGCTGCGGATGGCCGCGACGATGTTCGGATAGGCGGCGCACCGGCAGATGTTGCCGCTCATCCGCTCGCGGATCTCCTCGTCGGTCAATGTGATGTGCGGCGAGGCCACGTCAGCGGTGGCGTGGCTGGGCCAACCCGCCTCCACCTCGGCGAGCATGCCGACAGCCGAACAGATCTGGCCGGGAGTGCAGTAGCCGCACTGGAAGCCGTCACTCTCGACGAAGGCGCGTTGCATCGGGTGCAGGCCATCGGGATCGCCCAGGCCTTCGATCGTCACGATCTCGTCGTCCTCGTGCATGACGGCGAGCGTCAGGCAGGAGTTGACGCGTCGACCGTTGATCAGCACGGTGCAGGCGCCGCACTGCCCGTGGTCACACCCCTTCTTGGTTCCGCTCAGGCGCAGATGCTCGCGCAGCGCGTCGAGCAGCGAGGTCCGCGGATCCACCTCAAGCTGCCGCACCTGATCGTTGACGCTCAACCGTATCGCCGAGAGCTGGGCCGTCTCGCCCTGGCTCCGCCCGGCGGCGCCCGTATCCGGATCGCTCATCACAGCCCGCCTTCCTCGCTGGGTACGGGTTTCACGCTGGACATGCGCCACCCCTGCCGGGCGCGTTCCCGCATGCCCAGGGTCTCGCACATGCCGTCGCACCGCGATTCATGGCCGCGTGGAGCCGCTACTGGCTCGTCGGGCCGTTCTTGCGCTGCAGCCGGCGCGGGCGGCCTGTGATCAGCCGGGGGTGCCGGTACGGGCGTACCGCCCCGGGGTGATGCCCACGACCCGCTTGAAGTGCCTGGTGAGGTGGGACTGGTCGTAGAAGCCGGCGGCGGTCGCCACCTCGCCCGGCGGCTGGCCGTCGAGCAGCAGACGGCGGGCCAGGTCGACGCGGCGGGACATCATGTACTGGTGCGGGGCGATGCCGAAAGCGCCGCTGAAGGCACGTACGAGGTGCGTAGGGTGGGCGTGGACCAGGCGCGCGGCCTCGTCCAGGGCGATGCCTTCAAGCAGGCGCTCGTCGAGGAGGTCGCGCAGGCTCTGGGCGATGCCGCGGTCGGGCCCGGCGCTGCCGGAGGGCGGCCCGGGACGCAGATGCTCGCGCAGGCGCTCGCTGATGAAGGCCAGACGGCTTTCCGCCTCGAACTCGTCTCCCGGGTTCGCGAGGGCTGTGTGCAACTGTCCGACTCGTCTGCGCAGAACCGGCTCGGCGAGGTCCGGGTTGTCCACCGCCGCCCCGATGAAGCTCTCGTCCAGCTGTGTCATGTCGAGGTAGAGCACGCGCTTTTGGAAGCCGCGAGAAGTGGCAGGCGAGCCGTTGTGCGGGACCTGCGGCGGGAGCAGGCTCACGGTGTCTCTCGGGGTGCCGCGCTCGTGACGGTCCAGATCGTAACGGACCGCGCCGTCGTCGACGATCAGCAAAGTCCAGGCGTCGTGGACGTGCATGGGGTACGCGTGCTCGGTGAAATGTGCATGGAAGACCTCCACGACACCCGCGACCGGCGGGCGCCAAGCGGAGATCTCCTGCCGGGGCGTCACGCTAAGAACGTACAAGACGGAGAAGGCGTGCATCCCGGAGTCTCGAGGCATGAGAACCGAGAATGAGACCGGTGCCGGGGCTGAGACCGATGCAGCGGATGAGAACGTGCCTGTCCGCTTCGATACCAAGATCGCCGTCCTGCTGCGCGAGGATCTTGAGTCCTGGCAGCGGCTGAATGTGACCGCGTTCCTGGTCAGCGGGCTCGGCACGGCGTCACCCGAGGTGATCGGCGAACCGTACTCGGACGCCGACGGCACTGCGTATCTGCCGATGTTCCGCCAGCCCGTGCTGGTCTTCGAGGGGACGAAGGAGGTGCTGACCGCCGCGCACGGTCGTGCGCTGTCCCGCTCGCTGCCGAGGGCTGTGTTCACGTCAGATCTGTTCGACACGGGCAACGACCGGGACAACCGGGCGGCCGTACGGGCTGTGGGCAGGGACCAGCTCGATCTGGTGGGGGTAGCCGTTTACGGGCCGCGCAACGCGGTGGACAAGGTCCTCAAGGGCGCGCGGATGCACCCCTGAGCGACCGTGGGCTTGAAGTGCAGTTGTCGGCCGACTAGAGGTCGAGGACGACTTCGGTGGTCGGTTTGCTGCAGCAGACGAGGATGGTGCCGGCCTCGGGGGGTTCGAGAGGGCGGGTGCTGTAGGTGATGTCGCCTGTCACGACGTGGGTGATGCAGGTGTGGCAGACGCCGGTGCGACAGGACCAGCGGGTGGGGACGTCGCAGGCTTCGGCGAGTTCGAGGAGCGACGCGTGAGCGGGTGACCACGGGGTGGTGATGCCGCTGCGGGCGAAGGTGATGAGGGGGCCGGTGCCCGGTGGACCGGGCGGTTGGTGCGGCCGGATCGTGGCCGTGGGCGTGAGGCCGGGGTTGATGGCGGGGAGGGCGCTGAACTGTTCCATATGGATCCGCTCGGGGAGCAGACCCTGGTCGCGCAGGTAACCGCCGAGGTTGTCCATGAAGGTGGGCGGTCCGCAGACGTAGGCGTCGGCGTCGTCGGGAATGCCCATGGCCGCGAGTGATCGGGCCGTTGGACGCCCCTCGGTGATGTGGGGCTCGTCGAGATGTGGGGCGGCTTCGGCGGTGTAGTAGATGTACTCGTGGGCATTGGGGAGCTGCGCCAGGAGCACATGGGTCTCGTCCGCGAAAGCGTGGTGGGCGCGGTCGTGGGCGGTGTGGATCCACCAGATGGGGCGTTGGTCTCGTGTGCCGGCGAGTTGGT
Organism: Streptomyces sp. NBC_01217; assembly: GCF_035994185.1. Lineage (NCBI taxonomy): Bacteria > Bacillati > Actinomycetota > Actinomycetes > Kitasatosporales > Streptomycetaceae > Streptomyces > Streptomyces sp. NBC_01217. The sequence goes on along the minus strand of NZ_CP108538.1, from coordinate 576,203 downwards.
GGAGCATGGCGAGCACGGGAGTGGCACCGATCCCTGCCGAGACGAGAACGATCGGGCGGGTGCCTTCTTCGAGTACGAACGTTCCGCGGGGGCTGGCGATGTCCACGAGGTCCCCGGGGCGGAGGGTGGCATGGATGTAGCTGCTGACTTTCCCGTGGGCCTCGTGCTTGACGCTGATGCGGTAGGTGCCGGCCGTGGGCGCGGAGGACAGTGAGTAGCTGCGCACTGCGGGGGAGGCATCGCCGATGGCGAGGCGGATGGAGAGGTACTGGCCAGGGCGGGCCTCGGGCAGTGGTGTGCTGTCGGTGGTGTCGAGGTAGATCGATGAGACGGCCGGGGTCTCGGGGGCGATGCGGGCGACGCGCATGGTCTTGAAGCCCGGCCATCCCGGCTCTTCTCCGCGCTGCTGGGTGCTGGTGAGCCCCGGCCATCCCGGTTCCTGTTGGGGTTGCTGGGCGGCGGCGAGTTCACGGAAGGACTGCTGCCATCCGGGGCTGAGGGCGGGGATATTCAGTGCTTTGCGCAGCTTCGCAGGGTCGCGGTCGGGGAGGTAGAGCAACGCGTCGGTGTCGGCGACGCTGAGCTCTTCGGGGCCCTTGCGGGTCAGGGTGATCTCGTCGCCGGCCCGGACACGTCCCTCGGCGAGGACGCGCAGGTAGAAGCCGGGACGGTGGTGGGCGACCAGGAGAGAGGCCATGGCGGGTTCGCCCAGGCGCATGCCGACGCGGTAGCAGGTGACGCGCGGTTGGGTGACTTCGAATTCGGCTTCGCCGATGCGGTACCGGTCGCCGATGCACACGTTGTCGTCGGGCATGCCGTCGACGGTGAAGTTCTCCCCGAAGATCCCGAAGGTCAGGTCGTCGCGACCGAGTTGCTTTTGCCAGTACTGGTAGGACTGCAACTGGTAGACGAGGACGGCACGAATTTCGCCGCCGTGACCGTCCAGGTCACCCTGGCCGTCTCCGTCGATGTTCAGCCGCCGCACCAACCGGGGGCCGTGCACGGGGGACTTCCAGGCTCCGGTGTGTACGGTCCTTCCCTGCCAGGAGAGGTCCTTGGGCATTCCTACGTTGACGGACAGCAGTGTCGCCATTGCGGACCTCCTGCGGGGTGGCCGGGGCAGCCCCTCACGGCGCTGTGATCTGTGCGCCGGGGCCGATACTAGTTCTTGTGCCGGTGCCGCCGCGATTCGGTGATCACGAATCGTTCGGTGCATTCGCTGAGATTCTTCGAACGGGCTCCGCGTGCTCGGTGCAGATCGGAGCCGGTCTCAGCGATGCCGATCACGGCTCGGCGCAGGGGCCCGTACCTGGCGGTCCCCGACTTCGAAGCTGCGCGGGCCGAGCCGGCGCGCCGCGACTACGCGAGCTTCGCCGAGCTCGCCGACCCCGACGGCAACGCGCGGACACTGCAGGAGCACGGTTTTCGTCGCTCGTGAGCTGAGGACTGCCGGAGGCATTACTCGGCCGCGGCATCACGGGTGCGCTGGTAGTGGCGCCTGGCCTTCATTCTGTTGCCGCAGACGGCCATGGAACACCAGCGGGCCTTGTTGGTCTTACTGCGGTCGAGGAGGAACCGGCGGCACTCCGGGTTGGCGCACGGCCGCAGCCGGCCAGGCATCGTCTCCTGCAGCGCGCTCCACGCCATGACCGCCTCTACCGCCATCCGGCGCTCCGCAGGGGCGTCCAGATCCCAGGACACTCCCGCAGGGGAGAGGCGCGGGCGGGAGACGACGCCCTTGAGGAGCGGGGCCAGCGACACAGTCGGCCGGCTGCCGCGCACCACGCCATGCAGGGCATCGCGCGCCTGCAGGAGGTGTCGGCGCTCCTCTGTGCTGCCGTTGCCGCCGTGCGCCTGCTGCCAGGTCGTGGCCGCGTCCGGGTCTGCCAACTGGTCCTGGATCACCCCGTTGACGACCGGCGTGGTGTTGAGGAGCTCCAGCAGTGCGTCCTGCTGCTCTCGGTCGGCCACCATTGCCACTTCCTAACCGGATCGCTTTGCTTGGCAGGTTACATGAAACCGATCGCCTTAACTAGAGAAATGATTTTGATCGGTTAGTTTGGTCCGCCCCGTGGTGGCCCCGCGACGCCACTGGCAAAGCCCTACTGGTCACCGCTGCGGTGCTTGCGGCGTCGGGGTGCCCACGCAGGCACTCGATGCGGCGCGCGAGGAACGGTTCTGTCTCCTGCGTCTGGCGGTGTGCGGCTGCGCTGGCTGGTGACCGTTCGCGGACGGAGGCTTGAGGCGGGTCGACGTGGTGCCGCCGGGGTGCAGTGATGCCCCTGACCGGAGAAGTGAACTAACCGCTAAAAGTATCTTGACAGGTTAGATCGAGCGTGCTCGACTGAATATGTAACCACTAAAGCTCAACAGAAGGGTTAGGGGCATGGCTTCCGTAGTCCACCACCGCACCGCCACCGTCAACGGTCTCGAGGTCTTCTACCGGGAAGCCGGCGATCCGAAGGCGCCCGCCGTAGTCCTCCTCCACGGCTTCCCGACCAGCTCGCACATGTTCCGCCATCTGATCCCGGCGCTCGCCGACCGCTACCACGTGATCGCTCCCGATCACATCGGGTTCGGCCAGTCGGCGATGCCCACCCTGCAAGACTTCCCGTATACCTTCGACGCCTTCACCGAGGTCACCTCCGGCCTGCTCCAGCACCTGGGCATCGACCGGTTCGCGATGTACGTACAGGACTACGGCGCCCCCATAGGCTGGCGGCTCGCCCTCCAGGCCCCGGACCGCGTCACCGCGATCATCACTCAGAACGGCAACGCTTACGAAGAGGGCTTCGTCAAGCCCTTCTGGGACGGCGCCTTCGCCTACGCCAAGGCCCCGGGACCGGACACCGAAGCGCCCATGCGCGGCGCCCTGACCCTTGAAGTCACCCGCTGGCAGTACCTGAACGGAGTCGCCGACCCGAGCCTGGTCAGCCCCGACAACTGGGTCCACGACCAGGCGCTGCTGGACAGGCCCGGCAACGACGCGATCCAGCTCAAGCTCTTTCGCGACTACCCCACCAACGTGGACCTCTACCCGCAGGTCCACCAGTACTTCCGCGACACCCAGGTCCCGCTGCTGGCGGTCTGGGGCGCCAACGACGAGATCTTCGGCCCCGACGGCGCCAGGGCGTTCAGCCAGGACCTGCCCGATGCCGAGATCCACCTGCTCGAGTCCGGGCACTTCGCCCTGGAAAGCCACCTGGAGACGATCACCGAGCACATCCGCGGCTTTCTCGCCCGCGTCCTCGCCTGACGCGCAGGGGGCCGAGGAGGCGGCGGCAGCCGCGGACCACACGCAACGCCGTCCAGCACGGCTGCCCGGCCGAACGTGCTCCTGCACGCCCCGATCGTCGACAACAACCACCCCGTACCGCAAGGAACCCGCCATGGGGCTGTCCTGGCAGCAAGGCCCCCTCTCCGCCGGCGCGATCGGACACTTCCTCACCCCCGAACCCCTGCCCGAGCGCCTCCTGTTCGCCGAGCGACTGCGCCGCCGCATGCGAGTGGAGTTCAACGACACCTGGATCGCTGACAGCGAGAACGTCATCCTGCTGCACGAGCCGGGCCGCTACCCCGTCGCCTAACTTCCCCCGCGAGGACGTCGACGAGCAGGCCCTGGTCGCGAGTGACAAGGTCACCCAACACAAGGACCTCGGCGACTTCGCCTGGTACGCGGTGCATGCCGGCGACCGGACCACCGAACGCGCCGCCTGGGAATTCACCGCACCGCCCGGGCACGCCGCCGAACTCCGGGACCGCGTCGCCTTCGCGTGGCGCGCTATGGACGCCTTCTACGAAGAGGACGAACGCATCCTCGGACACGCCGCGGACCCCTACCACCGCATCGACATCCGAAACACCTCCCGCACCCTGGAAGTCCGCCTCGGCAACACCGTGATCGCCCGCTCCGAGTACCCCGTCGTGCTCTTCGAGTCCGGATTCGCCCCCCGCTGGTACGTCCCGCGTGCCGCCGTCGACGAGACCCGGCTACGCCCCGTCGAAGGCCGGAGCTTCTGTCCCTACAAGGGCCTGTGCGACTACTACGACATCGGCGACGTGCACCGCGCAGCCTGGTCGTACCGCAACGCCTACCGGGAGGTCGACCGGATCACCGACATGGTGTCGTTCGAAGCGGAAAAGGTCGAGGTCCATCTCGACGGGGAGCGCCTGCACATACAGCCCGGACAGAACGTTGTCCCCCACGGCATCGACCGCGGCCTGGACGTCGACGAGGTCAGGGCCCACTGACCCCGACGAGCGCCGGTCGGTCCTCAGGGGGCCGACCGGGGTAGCGCGCAGGTGCCGTTCACCCCGGATGAGCGGACGGGCTCCGGCCGGGCACTCATGGACCCGCCACCATTTGACCCTGGAGACGATGCGCGACGTCAGCACCCGCATCGAGGTCCTCACCCCCACCCTCCGGCGGTGGGTGGGCACGCAAGCCGCTCGCGGTTCGGCGCGATTGTCGCTCAGGTACCGCTGCTGGGCACAGATCACTGTCTTGCCGTCCTTCGAGACATCGAGCAACGAGTACGTCTGCGTGGACGAGCTCCCCGAGGTGCTGTTGTCCAGGCCGCCGAAGAGGCGCAGTCCGCGGCGGCCTTCTCCAATACGGCCATGACCGGAGTGGTGAGGTGATCGGGCATGGCTGCCTGTCTCCTGTGTGGCAGGTTTGGGCAGGCCGGACCTGGGCACGTGGCCGTCCGGATCGGGAGCCGTAGGCTCGGACAGCACGCTATGGGCGATTGGGCACAGCACTTTGCTGTCGGTGACCTGCTTCTGGTCTGCCCGCGCCCAACTCGGTGTTTTCGCCCGTGAGTCCGGTTCATGGGGGCAATCGGTGCCGGGGAGCACTCGTCGGCAAGAGACGGTGCGCCACGGGGACAGTGGCGATGGGAGCCCCTCCTAGGTCCTGTACGGAGTTCAGATCATGCTCGTCGGGTGATGCTGCGTAGCCACAGCATCGTGCCGCACAGGTGGAGTCCGGCCAGGTAGCTCTCGGGAGTCTTGTCGTAGCGGGTGGCGATCCCGCGCCAGTTGCGCAGCCGGTTGATGCACCGCTCGACCGTGTTGCGGTCCTTGTACAGCTCGGCGTCGTGACTGACGGGGCGGCCTCCGCGCGAGCCCTTCTTTTTGCGGTTGGCCGTCTGGTCCGCCTTCTCCGGGATCACCGCCCGGATTTGGCGTTTGCGCAGGTAGGCGCGGTTGCGGCGGGAGGAGTACGCCTTGTCGCCGGCGACCGCGTCCGGGCGGGTGCGGGGCCGCCCCTCCTGCCACGGACCTTGATCTTGTCCACGACCCGCGCGAACTGCGGGCTGTCACCGGCCTGGCCGGGGGTGAGGACGAACGACAGTGGACGGCAGCGCCGTTCGGCTGACAAGTGCACCTTGCTGGTCAGCCCGCCCCGGGAACGACCGAGCTCAGCAGCCTTCAAACGGGCCCGGCGGCGTCGCCGCAACCGCTGCCGCTCGGCTCGTTCCGGGTCCCCGTCCTGATCGTATTGCGGCTCCCGTCCCTTCTTCCCGCCCCCTTTTCGGACTCTGCGGCCTCCACCAGCGCTTCCAACTGCTCTTCGTCCAGAACCATCCCGGCGGCGTGGTGGTGAGCGCGGGAGGTAGCAGAGTCCACGCTGACCAGCGACAGGTCTGCCTCACCGCGTTCTGCGGCATAACCGATGACCGTCTCCATCAGGTGCTGGAAGACGCCCTCGCGCGTCCAGATACGGAAGCGGTCGTAGACGCTCGACCACGGACCGTACTCGGCAGGCACGTCTCGCCAGGGGCTGCCGGTGCGGAACCGCCACATCGTCGCGTTGAAGTGTTTTCGCAGGTCAGGTATGGGTCCGGATACTCCCAGCGGGAGGTGGGGCTCAATCAGGGACCACTGCTCATCGGTCACATCGCCACGTGCCATACCTGATGGCCTATCAAGCGCACACGGTTCCGCGCTGCGGATTACCCGAACCGTGATCTGAACTCCGTACAGGACCTAGTGTGGCGGCATTCCATGCCCCTCAGGCACTCCACGACGAAGGAGCAGACACCCATGCCGTACATCACTGTGGGCCAGGAGAACTCCAACCCCATCGACCTCTACTACGAGGACCACGGAACCGGTCAGCCGGTCGTCCTCATTCACGGATTTCCGCTCGACGGCCACTCCTGGGAACGGCAGAGCGCCGTGCTGCTCGAAGCGGGCTACCGCGTGATCACCTACGACCGGCGCGGTTTCGGGCAGTCCAGCCAGCCGACGACGGGGTACGACTACGACACTTTCGCGGCCGACCTGAACACGGTGCTGGAGACCCTCGACCTGCGGGAAGCGGTCCTCGTCGGGTTCTCGATGGGCACCGGCGAGGTCGTCCGGTACGTGTCCGCCCACGGTTCCACCCGGGTGGCCAAGGTCGCCTTCCTGGCCTCGCTGGAACCCTATCTGCTGCAGACGGACGACAACCCGGACGGAGTCGCCCCGAAGGAGTTCTTCGACGGTGTCGTCGCAGCCGTCAAGGCGGACCGCTACGCCTTCTACACCGCCTTCTTCGAGGACTTCTACAACCTCGACGAGAACCTCGGCACCAGGATCAGCGAGGAAGCGGTCCGCAACAGCTGGAACACCGCCGTGCGCGGCGGCTTCTTCGCCGCCGCCGCCGCGCCGGCGACCTGGTACACCGACTTCCGCGCCGACATCCCGGCGATCGATGTGCCGGCCCTGATCCTGCACGGTACCGCCGACCGCACCCTGCCCGTCGACGGGACCGCGCGGGTGTTCCACAAGGCGCTCCCGGCCGCCGACTACGTGGAGATCGAGGGTGCCCCGCACGGCCTGCTGTGGACCCACGCGGAGGAGGTCAACGCGGCACTTCTCGCCTTCCTGGAGAAGTGAGCTCGCCCGGCGTGCAACAGGCGTACGAGGGAGACGACCTGAGCGCCGCCCCCCGGGATACGTCGTGATGCGCGGGGTGCTGGGCGGGTGCGGTTCGTCGAGGGGCGTCGGCGGTTCACGGGGTGTCGAGGCCGGCGAGGCGCTCCCGGGCCGTGGCGACGTGCTGGGGGTTGGCTGCCGAGCCGAGAGCGAGGCATTGGGCGAAGGCGTCCCGGGCCTCGTCGCGGTGTCCTGCGGCCAGCAGGGCGTTGCCGAGGTGGGCCAGGGCGCGGCTCTCCAGTCCCGGATGGCCGCAGGTGCGGCACAGGTCCACGGCGGTGCGCAGGTGGTCGGCGGCCTCGGACCAGTTCTCGAGGAAGATGTGGGCTTGGCCTATGGACGTCTGCAGGTTCGCACGATTGAAGTCGGCGCTGTGCCGTTCGATACGGTCGCCGGCCTGCTCCAGGAAGGTGAGGGCACGGATGTTCTCCGAGATGGATTCCTCGTACCGGCTCGCCACGAGAAGGGTCTGGGCTGTACTGCTCAAGGAGTGGAGGGTGCCGTGGAGGTCGCCGGCGGCTTCGAAGAGCCGGGCTGCCTCGTGGTTGTGATGTGCCGCCGCGGTGTGGTCGCCGAGCAGGCCGAGGGCCCAGGCGTGGTAGCTGTGAGCCCAGCCCTGCTGGGGGAGGTCTTCGGCGCGCTGGGCGGCGGCGAGGGCCTGGGCGGAGCGCTCAAGGCTGTCGCGGGGGCGGCTTTCGCAGACGAGCAGGGCCCAGGCATGGTTGTTGAGGTGGAAGGCTTCGAGGCGGGGGTCGCCGAGGGCCTGGGCGCAGTGTGCGGCGGTGCGGCAGACCTCGGGCCAGTGTCCCCAGAAGATCCACTGGTCGGAGAACCAGTGCAGCGCCTCGGCGACCCCCACGACGGTGGCGTGGTCGCCCGCGGTGGCGGCCGCGCGCAGGGCGGCGAGCCAGTTGTCGCCCTCGGCCTGGAGCCACTGGCGGGCGTGCTCGGCCGTGGACAGGTCGACGGTGCCCCGCCAAGTGGCAGGTGGGGCGCCGTGGTCGGGTTCGTACCAGCGGCCGGCCACGACGGCGGTCTCCAGCAGCCAGCGGCGCAGTGCCGAACGGGCCTTCTCCGGCTCGTCGGCGGGCTCCTCGGCCTTCAGCCGGCTGCGGGCGTACAAGCGCAGCAGGTCGTGGAGGCGGTAGCGGTCCTGGTCGGTACCGAGCAGGCCGGTCTCGACGAGTTCCTCGAGGGTGTCCTCGGTGTCGAAGAGGTGCTGCCCGGCGAGCTGGGCGGCGCCGGCGGCGCTGACATCGGTGCCGTCGACCAGGGCCAGGAGCCGGAACAGGCGGGCGGCGGTGGGGGTGAGCTGACGGTAGGACAGGTCGAAGGCCGCCGAGAGATGCAGGTCGCCGGCTGTGAGAGTGTCCAGGCGGCGTTCTTCGAGGGCGAGGCGGTCGGCGAGGCGGCGCACACTCCAGCCGGTGCGGGTGGCCAGCCAGTTGCCCGCCACACGCAGCGCCAGTGGCAGGTGCGCACACCGGTCGGCGACCTCGGCGAGCGCGGTCGCGTCGGCGTCCGCACGTTCTCGTCCGACCAGGGCGGACAGGAAGGTGGCGGCGTCGGCGGGGGCGAGTTCACCGAGGGGCAGGCGGTGGACGCTCTCCAGGCCGGTGAGCATCCTCCGGCTGGTGATCACCACCATGGCCGCACCCGCGCTCGGCAGGAGCGGGCGGACCTGCGCCTCGTCACGCCCGTTGTCCAGCACCAGCAGACAGCGTCGTTCGGCCAGCACCTGCCGGTACAGCTCCGGGTGGCCCTGCGGACCGGCCTTGGCCAGGTCCCGGTCAGCCACCCCCAACGCCTTCAGTACGCGGAGCATCAGCTCGGCGGGGCCGGGCGGCGTGTCGTCCATGCCCCGCAGGTCGACCACCAGCTGCCCGTCGGGGAAGCGGTCGGCCAGCTCGCGGGCGGCCTGCAGTGCCAGGGTGGTCTTGCCCGTCCCGGGCGGCCCGGACACGGTCACCACCACGGGCGGCCCGGCGGCCGCCTGCCCGGCCAGTGCCGTGAGTTGTGCCAGTTCCGCCTCCCGGCCGGTGAAATCGTCGATGCCGCGCGGGAAGGAACGGAGCCCCGCCGGACGCCGGCGTGGGTTGCGGCCAGATCGGGCCGCGGCCAGGAGCCGCTCCCGCTCCGCCTCGCCCAGCCCCAGTCCGTCCGCGAGTGCGGCAACCGTTCCCCGTTGGGGAGTCGCCCGCCGTCCCCGTTCCAGATCCCCGATTCCGCGGACACTCACCCCCGACGCCTCCGCGAGTGCTTCGATCGTCAGCAACGCATCCAACCGCAACTGCCGCAGCCGCGACCCGAACTCCGCACCATCCGCGTCGGTCACCCCGCTTCACCCCGTCCCCTCGCACCGCCGGCACCCGAACCGTTCCGACATGACACGCGGACCTGTGCCCCCTCAGGCGGCCCCGGAAGACCCCTGTCTCTGAGCGCCGGCCGCGACCGCACATGGTATATGTCGACAGAGAGTCGCTGGTCGGAGGGCTGCGGGGGGGATGCGCGGAGACGAGCGTCGACCGGTGATGACCGCAGGGGTGCAGTACCCGTCCTGGCGCGGGGGAGTCAGCCGCGGTGCCGGTGCAGGGCGACGTGCACGGTGTCGAGGGCCTGGACGAGGGCGGCGCGGGCGGCGTCCGTGTCGCGCAGCGGATCGAGCACCATGAAGCCGTGGATCGTCCCGTGGTAGCGCATGGAGACCACCGCGACGCCGGCTGCGCGGAGCTTGGCCGCGTATGCCTCGCCCTCGTCGCGTACCACGTCGGCCTCGCTGGTGAGCACCAGTGCCGGGGGGAGTCCGGCGAGCTGTTCCAGGGAGGCCTGCAGCGGTGCTGCGGTGGCCTCGCTGCGCCGGCGGACGTCGGGGACGTACTGGTCCCAGAACCAGCGCATGGTCTCGCGGCCGAGGAAGTGGCCCTTGGCGAACTCCAGGTACGAGGGCGTGTCGAAGTCGGCGTCGGTGACCGGGCAGAGCAGCACCTGCTGCAGCAGCCGCACCCCTCCGCGCGACCCTCGCCCCGGGGGCCAGCAGAACCGTTGAGGTCTCCCTGGACGCCACGGTCGCCGAGATCACCCAGCCCGGCGCGTATACCGCGAAGCTGAGCGTACGCACCGACACCCCGTACCGCGTCCCTGCCATCCCGGTGACGATGCACGTCAACCCGCCGAAGCACTGGGGCAAGTACGCCGGTACGGTCCTCGGCGCCGACGACGCGGGAGGCACCGCACCGCTCGCCGGGGCAACCGTCCGACTCGACGCCAAGACGTCGAGCCACACCTTGACGACCGCCGAGGACGGCACCTTTGCCCTGTGGCTGGACGCCCGGGACGCCCCGCTCACCGTGACCGTCACCAAGGACGGCTACCAGCCCGCAACCGCGAAGGTGAAGATCGAGAAGGGGGAGACGACCATCGGCGACTTCACGCTGAAGAAGGCGCCGTGATCACGGCTCACCGCAGCGGGTCTTGAACGCCGCCTGTGTCGTAGGCCCTGGTTGGCCTCAGGAGTCGACCCCGAACCGGTTGATCGAGGAGTCCATGCAGCGTTGGGAGGCGCCGATGGGCGGCGCGGAGGGCGACTTAGCGGGCCCTCGGCCCGGAAATGCCGCGGAACTGCTGGTCGGAGCTGGGATACCAGTGGGAGACATCGGGAGTGAGAGCGCATCTCGACTCACCGCTCGGCCGTGTGCTGTGAAGGGCGCCTGACTGGCATCTTGCCTGGTCAGGCACCCTTTTCTGCGTCTGGAAGAAGCCCGGCTTCTTCGGCGAATACGACACCAGCAGGTTCTTCGTCTGCTGGTGGTACAGGCATCACGCGTCGCTGACCTGCGTAAAACGTGGCCACGTATGGCTTGTTGGAGCCGTCGGCCCGGGAATGGTCCGGATCTTGTCCTCAGCGAGATGGGCCTGGTCATCTGCTGATGCCGCATCCCTCGGCTCGTGGACTGCTCCAAGCGGAGGTGTCGGCCCGTCGAGTGCTACATCGAGGTGGGCAGGTGTGGGGAGCGGAGCACGAGCAGCGTGATCTCGTTGGGGGCGAAGACGCGGAACGGCGGGCCCCAGAAGCCGGTGCCGCGGCTGGTGTAGAGGAGGGTGCGGGGGCCGTGTTGGCTGAGGCCGGCGAGGGCGGGCTGGTCGATCCGGACCAGGTGGTGGAAGGGCCAGATCTGGCCACCGTGGGTGTGGCCGGAGAGCTGGAGGTCGATGCCGCCGGCTGCCGCCCGGTCGATGAACTTGGGCTGGTGTGCCAGGAGCAGGACGGGCAGGTCGGGGTCGGCGCCGTTCAAGGCTCCGGCGAGGTGGGCGCGGTGGCCCGCCAGGCCGGAGGACTCGGCGGTGACGTCATCCACGCCGGCGACCACGAGGGTGTCGCCTCCGCGTTCGAGCAGCAGATGGCGGTTGCGCAGCGGCTCCCAGCCCAGCTCGTCCATCAGGTCGACCCAGCCCTGGGCCTCGCTGTAGTACTCGTGGTTGCCGGTGACGTATACACGGGCCCGGGTGGCCCGCACGGTTCCGAGTGGGGCGGCCTGGGCGCGGCGGCGTTCGGCCGTGCCGTCCGCGATGTCACCGGTGTGGCAGACCAGGTCGGCTTCCAGGGTGTTCACCGTCTCGCATACCTGTGCCGACCAGCGGGTGCGATCGAGGGGACCGTAGTGGGTGTCGGTGATGAGGACGACGCGGGTGCCGTCCAACCCGGCACCCATCCGCGGGAGTTGCACGTCGAGTCGGCGCACGCGTGGCACGCGGCGGGCTTCGGCGTACCCCCAGGCGAGTAGTACGGCGGTTATGCCGAGGACGGCCCAAGTGACAATTCGAGCCCGGTCCTGACTCTCGTCGACGCCGACCACGGTGAGGACGAGCCGCAATGGGACGCCGAGCAGAATGGACCAGGTGAACAGAACCCAACTGGTGCCCAGCAGGGTGTCACCGACGATCGCCGCCCGGTCCTGCTGGCGCCGGCCGCGCCCGCGCACCATCGCGAGCGGCATACCGACGAGGCCGAGTGCGAACAGGGCGGTGCCGGCGAGCGTGACAGGCAGCGGCCAGTGCTGGCCGCTGTGCAGGAGCACCCAGCAGGGCACGGCCCACAGCAGGACGGGGGCGATCAGCGGGATGCAGCGCATCAGGCGGTGCAGTCGGCTCCGCCGCGGCGCTTGCGCTTCACTGTCGGCGGGTCGGGTGTCGCTGGTGTCGGTCACGCTTCCCCTCTCTGACCAGGCTGTCGTCTCGCGCACTGTATCCGGTCGTCCTCGGGCTGGCCGGACGGGTGTTCACGGGGGGCGGCCCCGTGGGGTGAAGGGTTCTCTGCGGGATGACAAGACTCCGCCGTAGACACCTCCACTGGCATGAGCCGCCATCAGGGCGCTGTTCCGCAGGGGTCGCGTCCAATGGCTCCTATGTCAATCAGGCGGCCTGCGTGCGGTCAGCATGCTCGGTGCTGGTCTGGGCATCGCGGAGGAGGCGAGCAATGCTCAGGACTTGTGGATCGGCCCGGGAAGGCACGCCCGTTCTCAGCTAGTCACGGACGACGGCTCCACCCCCTCCGGCTCCCTGATCGACGAGATCGTCCGCGAAGGCGCCCGCCGGATGCTCGCCGCCGCACTGGAGGCGGAAGTCGACCCGTACGTAGCCGAGTTGGCGGCTGAGACTGACGAGAGCGGCCGACGCCCGGTGGGTCTACAACGGCCACCACCGGCCCCGCGCCGTGGTGGCTGCGGCCGAGCCTGTCGAGGTCGCGCATTTACTGCAGCGATGCCATCGACAACTGCCTTGAGACGGCCGGGCTGACACTCACGATGCCCCGCGGGCATGGCCGGAACTGCTCGGCGCTCGCAGGGGGCTGTTCAGGGAACCGAAACCTGGGGGCGACCCGGCGGTTCTTCCGGGAGTCGGCTCGGTTGGGCCGTGCGCAGTGCGTCCAGGGCCAGTGCGAGGTAACGACGCCAGGCCTGGGGCTGCGCTTCGAGAAGTGGCGCCGCCGTCTGATGGATGCCACCAAGCAGCAGCACGATGTCCGTCCCCGTCACGTCGCCGCGGATAGCGCCCTGCTCGCGTGCCCGGGCGGTGAGTGCCTCGACCGCCACGCAGAGGTCGGCGATCGCGTCCCGCACCTCGGACTGCTGCAGGGACGGGCGTCCGATCACTTCACAGAAGGCGCGGTCAGCGGCGAGAGTCTCGACGCCGTCGGCCATGAAGTCCTCGAGCGCCGCGGCCGCGTCGTCGGCTTCGAGGAGTTGTCCCGCTGATCCGACAAGCCGGTCCAGCAGCCGGAGCATGATCGCGGAAAGCAGATCTTCCTTTGTGGGGAAATGCCGGAACACGGTGCCTTTGGCGAGGCCCGCACGCTGGGCGATGTCCCCCATCGACGCGTCGAGGCCCTGCTCGGCGAACGCCTCTGTCGCTGCGTCCAGCAGGAGACGCCGATTGCGCACCATGTCCGCCCTCGGGCTGGTGGTGCCTGTCGTTGCCGTCATCGCTGCCTCCTCGGTGCTGTGCACCGTATCACTTCATGACCGTGCGGTCAGTTTAGGCGCTACGCTCAATGTGACCCATTGGTCATCTTTACCTCCGTCCGTCGTGGCCTGTACCAGTAGGTCCGCCGGCCGGCGATTCGCACCATGAACTCCCCGGGAGGGAAGACGTGAGCAACACCCTTGAAGGAAAGGTCGTCCTCGTCACCGGAGCCTCATCGGGCATCGGCCAGGCCACCGCGCTCGCCTTGCCGAGGGCGGGAGCACGGGTCGCCGTCGGGGCCCGGCGGGCGGACCGGTTGAAGGGACTGGCGGAAGCCGCCTCCGGCGAGATGCTGCAACTGGAACTGGACGTCACCGACCGCCAGTCGGTGACCGACGCGGTCGCGGCAACCGTTGAGCACTTCGGAACCCTCGACATCCTCGTCAACAATGCGGGTGTCATGCTCAGCAGCCCGATTCTCGGAGCAGACACCACCGAGTGGACCCGGATGGTCGAGACCAACCTGCTCGGCTCGATGTACATGGTCCACGCGGCGCTGCCTCATCTCCTCGCGTCGAAGGGCGCGGTGGTGCAGGTGTCCTCGACCTCGGGTCGGACGGCCTCGGCCACCAGCGGCGTATACGCGGCCACAAAGTTCGGCATCAACGCCTTCGCGGAGGCCCTCCGGCAGGAGGTCACCGAACTCGGTGTGCGGGTCGTCGTCATCGAGCCCGGATTCGTCGCGACCGAGCTCGCCAGCCACATCACGGACCCGGCCATCCGCGCCGCCGCCAAGAGCATGGCCGAGTCGATGCGCACGCTCCAGCCCGAGGACATCGCCGCCGCGGTCGTCTACGCGATCACCCAGCCCGAGCACGTCGCGGTCAACGAGATCCTGATCAGGCCGACCGACCAGGCCCGCTGAACCCGGGCGGTCCCGCAGCCGGAACCGCGCACACGGTGTGTGACGAAAATGTGTCGGCGCCAGCCGATGTCACGACTACCGCTCCCATTCTGTCTTGAGGGATGAAACCGAGAGAAGGGCGCTTGAGCAGGCAACCCAGCTGATCGCCGATTACGACCACGAGGTGTTCGCGGAGGACGAGTGGAAGGACCTGGGTACGGCGCTTACTCGTCTCGGTGAAGCGTTGTGGCGTGAGCGCAAGGACTCGTCATTGTCGGGCGTTGAGTGACCCCTGCGGTGGCGACCTTCGTGGCCGGGTGCCCGGCGTCCTTCGCGAGGCTGACACCTTGCCTGGTCCGCGGGAGGTTCCTCTGCTCGGCTGTGGTTGTTCGCCCATGTCCTGGGTGATCGATCTGCCGGCACTCGCTCCCGCGCCCGGACGGGTTCGAGGGCGCCTGACGGGTGAAAGACCAGGTCAAGCGCCTTTTCTCGTGCGTTTGGAAGACGCCCATCTTCTTCGGTGAGTACGACACCAGAAGATTCTTCGTCGCCGGTGGACTTGTAGCGGGGCTCCCCCGAGTCGTCGCCGAAGACCGGGGCGGTCCAGACGGAGTTGGTGACCGGGTCGCCGTCGGTAGTGGCGGTGGTGCCCTTGTCGCGCCAGCCGGGCATCCGGTGCTTGCCGACGAAGTACTGGATGCCGGACGCGTCCGTGACCTTCCAGTACTCGGTGTTGTCGTCTCCGTTGCCGGTGGCGTCGGTCAGGTGCTCGACGCGGCTGCCGTCCTCGTAATTCAGCTTCCACGAGCCGCCGGGCGCCTACGAGAGGGCGGCGGTTTCGCAGGCCGCCTTGTCGGCACAGGTGTTGACCAGCTCGACGGCCTTGCCGATGAGGGCCAGGGTGGCGATGGGGCACTTCCAGCACAGATCGCCCTTGCCGGCCGGCAGTAGCCGGGGAACCCGCAGCGGGTAGCTCGGTCTCGACGGCGGGCGGCAGGTTCTCCGGCACACCGGAGGCCGGACGCCGGGGAGGGGGGACACCGGGTGCTTCCTCCCAAAGGTTGAGTGGATCAGCCACTTCGCGCCGTGTGCCGACAGGGGCGCCCGGGCGGTGTCCGAACGGGCATCGAGGGGCGCGGCCGGAATTTTGACACGGCCTTGACAAATTGTGGCGCCGTTGCCAGCATGCAAAACTCTCGCGAGATTCCGCAATCCGTTGATGCTGCATCGAAATACTCCGCCAGAACGGTGCCACTGCGCCATGGGTGACGGGACATCACCCGTGCTCGCAGGCTTCGCCACGAGTGAGACGGCAGCGTGCCTTCACGTGCTCTCATGCCTGACTCACGCCCCCCACCAAGTCAGGAAGGAAGCTCCATGTCTGGACCGTCAGCACTGTCAGGGCCGCCGAAACGGAGGCGGACATGGTCGAGATGGCTCTCCGTTCTCGCGCTGATCGTCGCGGGCGGTGCCGTCACCGGCCCCGCGGCCGGTGCCCCCGCCCCCGATTCCGCCGCCATGGCGCCCGCCGCCCCCGCGGCCATTCCGGCGGGCGACTACCAACAGGTACAACTCGCCCTCGGTCCAGCCGAGTTGGGCGAGGCGATGTCGCTCGCGGTGTTACCGGACCGCGCGGTCGTGCATACCGCCCGCGACGGCACGGTCCGTTTCACGGACGCTGCGGGCAACACCAAGACGGCCGGGAAGCTCGACGTCTACACCCATGACGAGGAAGGGCTCCAGGGCATAGCGGCAGACCCCGGCTTCGCCTCCAACCGCTATCTCTACCTGTACTACTCACCCAAGCTGAACACCCCGTCAGGCGACGCCCCGGTCACCGGCTCCGCCGCCTCCTTCGAGCCGTGGAAGGGTCATCTCAATCTCTCTCGGTTCACCCTGAAGACCGATGGCACCCTCGACATGGCCAGCGAGAAGATCGTCCTCGAAGTGCCCAACGACCGAGGCCAGTGCTGCCATGTCGGCGGGGACATCGACTTCGACGCCGCCGGGAACCTCTATCTGACCACCGGTGACGACACCAACCCGTTCGAGTCGAGCGGCTACTCGCCGATCGACGAACGGACCGACCGGAACCCGCAGTTCGACGCTCAGCGCTCCTCCGGCAACACCAACGACCTGCGCGGCAAGGTCCTCAGGATCAAGCCCACGGCCGCCGGCGGCTATACCGTCCCGGCCGGGAACCTCTTCGCCCCCGGTACGGCGCAGACCCGCCCCGAGATCTACGCGATGGGCTTCCGCAACCCCTTCCGGATGTCGGTCGACAAGGCCACCGGCATCGTCTACCTCGGTGACTACGGACCCGACGCCGGGGGCACCGACGGGGGCGGGCGCGGACCCGCCGGCCAGGTCGAGTTCAACCGCATCACCGGCCCCGGCAACTACGGCTGGCCGTATTGCACCGGCACGAACACCGCTACCGAGACCTACGGTGCGTACGCCTTCCCGAGCGGGCCCACCGGGGCAAAGTACAACTGCGCCGGCGGCCCGGCCAACAACTCCTTCCGCAACACCGGTCAGGCCACGCTGCCCCCGGCCAAGCCGAGCTGGATCAGGTACGGCGGCGACGCCGGATCCCCGCCCGAGTTCGGCGGCGGCTCGGAATCGCCCATGGGCGGACCGGTGTACCGCTACGACGCGAACCTGAATTCGAATGTGAAGTTCCCGCAGTCCCTCGACGGCCGCTTCTTCGCCGGTGAGTACGGCCGGAAGTGGATCAAGGCCATCGAGGTGAAGGCCGACGGCACCCCCGGCGTCATCGAGGCATTCCCCTGGACCGGCACCCAGGTCATGGACCAGGCATTCGGCCCGGACGGCGCGCTGTACGTCCTCGACTACGGCACCGGCTCCAACAACCAGGCCCTGTACCGGGTCGAGTACATCGGCGGCAGCAACCGCAACCCGGTCGCCGCCGCGGCCGCCGACAAGACCTCGGGAGCCGTCCCGCTCACCGTCCAGTTCTCCTCGGCGGGCAGCTCCGACCCCGAGGGCAAAGCCCTCACCCACTCCTGGGACTTCGGCGACGGCTCCACGTCCACCGCGGCCAACCCGTCGCACACCTATACCACCACGGGGACCTTCCGACCGACCCTGACGGTCAGGGACCCGGAGGGGCTCACCGGCACAGCGAGCCTGGTGGTGACGGCGGGCAACACGGCGCCGACCGTCAATCTCACCGGCCCCAAGGACGGTGAGCTGTTCTCCTTCGGTGACACCGTGCCCTTCTCGGTCACCATCAGCGACCCCGAGGACGGGGCCATCGACTGCGCCAAGGTCAAGGTCACCTATCTCCTGGGCCATGACGAGCACCGTCACGCGATCACCTCGAAGAACGGCTGCACCGGTACGATCGCCGTGCCGAACGACGGTGAGCACGACAGCGCCGCCAACCTCTACGGTGTCTTCGACGCCGAGTACACCGACGGCGCCGGACTGACCACGCACAGCGTCCGTGTCCTCCAGCCCCGCCACCGGCAGGCGGAACACTTCTCGGCCCAGTCCGGCATCCAGGTGGCCGCTCACGGCCCCGCCGAGGGCGGCAACACGGTCGGTTTCACCGACAACGGCGACTGGATCTCCTTCAAGCCCTACGCGGTGGGCAACACGAACAAGATCACGGCCCGGGTTGCCTCCGGCGGCGTCGGCGGCACGATCGAGGTACGCACCGGATCAGCCACCGGCACCCTGCTCGGCACCATGACCGTACCGGTGACCGGCGGCTGGGAGACCTTCACCGACGTCTCCGCCAACCTGGCCAACACGCCCGCCGGCACGACGGAGTTGTTCCTCGTCTTCAAGGGCCCCACGGGACAGGGCAATCTCTTCGACGTGGACGCCTTCACCTTCACCACCGGCAGCGGTGCCACCGGCCAGACGGTGGAAGGGGAGTCGTACACCTCTTCCCAGGGCGTCCAGATCGCCGACCACGCCCCGGCCAGCGGCGGCAAGACGCTCGGCTTCATTGAGAACGGTGACTGGGCGGGATACGCCTCCGTGCCCACGGCCGGGACCAAGACCTTCAGCGCGAAGGTCTCCTCGGCCGGCGCGGGCGGCACCATCCAGATCCGATCTGGATCGGCGACCGGCGTACTGCTCGGCTCCGTCGCTGTCCAGCCCACCGGCGGCTGGGAGACCTTCACCACCGTCTCCACCGCCCTGACGGACACCACCGCCTCTGGAGCGCTGTTCCTCTCCTTCGCCGGCGGCGCGGGCTCCCTGTTCGACATCGACACCCTCACCCTCACCAAGTGAAGGGCAGGAAAGAGACCGTGATGTTTCATCAGACCCCGCACCGACCGTCCACCGGCCGACGCCGAATACCGTCGGTTCTGGCCTCGGCCCTCGTGGCCGCCCTCGCCCTGATCGGGGCGTTCCTGACACCGGCCGTCAGCGCGCAGGCCGCCGACCCCGCCTACAAGGTGCTCGTCTTCTCCAAGACGGCGGGCTTCCGCCACGACTCCATTCCGGCCGGTACCCAGGCCATCCGTGATATCGGCGCGGCCAACAACTTCACCGTCACGGCCACCGAGGATGGCGCCGCCTTCACCCCGGCCAATCTGGCCGGCTTCAAGGCGGTGGTGTTCCTCTCCACCACCGGCGACGTACTCAACGCCACCCAGCAGTCCGCCCTCCAGGCGTATGTCGACGGAGGCGGCGGCTACTTCGGCATCCACGCGGCGGCCGACACCGAGTACGACTGGCCGCAGTACGAGCAACTCGTCGGCGCCTGGTTCAAGAGCCACCCGGCGATCCAGCCGGCCACGCTGAAGACCGAGGACCGGGCCCACGCGGCCACGGCCGGCCTCGGCCAGACCTGGTCCAGGACCGACGAGTGGTACAACTACCGGACCAATCCGCGGGCCAACGTGCGCGTGCTGCAGAGTCTCGACGAAAGCAGCTACAGCGGCGGGGAGATGAGCGGCGACCACCCCATCACCTGGTGCCACGCCCAGGGCAGCGGCCGGTCGTTCTACACCGGTCTCGGCCACACCGCCGAGTCGTACGCCGACCCCGCCTTCCGCTCCCTGCTCCTCGGCGGAATCCGGTACGCGGCGGGCTTCGCCAAGGCCGACTGCCGGGCGGAGAGCGGCTACACCCCGCTCTACAACGGCTCGACCACCGGCTGGTCGCAGGCCGGCCCCGGCAGTTTCACCAACACCGACGCCACCCTCACCTCGCAGGGCGGCATGGGACTCTTCTGGTACCGCGCGAAGGAGTACAACGGGTACTCCCTCAAGCTCGACTGGAAGATGCAGGGAGACGACAACTCCGGTGTCTTCGTGGGCTTCCCCGCCTCCGACGACCCCAACTCGGCGGTGAACCAGGGGTACGAGATCCAGATCGACGCCACCGACGCAGCTGACAGAACGACGGGTGCGGTCTACGGCTTCAAGTCGGCCGACATCGCCGCCCGGGACGCCGAGCTCAACCCGCCGGGGGAGTGGAACGGATACGAGATCCGGGTGGAGGGGGAGCGGCTCCAGGTCTTCCTCAACGGTGTGAGGATCAATGACTTCACCAACACCGACCCCGCCCGCTCCCTGGCACAGGGCTACATCGGCATCCAGAACCACGGCACCGGCGACGACGTGTCCTTCCGCAACATCCGGATCAAGGAACTCGGGGGCACCGGCACGACACCGTCGACCTTCGAGGGCGAGTCGTACACCTCGTCCTCCGGGGTGCAGCCCGCCGACCATGCCTCCGCCAGCGGCGGCAGGACCCTCGGCTATATCGAGAACGGTGACTGGGCCGGCTACTCACAGGCCTCGCTCACCGGGACCAGGACGTTCACCGCGAAGATCTCCTCGGGCGGTTCGGGCGGCACCGTCCAGGTACGCTCCGGATCAGCCACCGGACCAGTGCTCGGCTCACTGGCCGTACCGAACACCGGCGGCTGGGAGAACTTCCGGACCGTCTCCACCGCGCTGACCGGCACCCCGACCGGACCGGTCTTCCTCACCTTCACCGGCGGGGCCGGCTCCCTCTTCGACATCGACACCTTCACCCTGGAGAAGCAGGCGGTGACCGCCGCCCTGTCGTCCAATGTGCATCTCTTCTACTACCCCTGGTACGGCAGCCCGGTGAAGAACGGCAGCTACCGCCACTGGCAGCAGGGCGGCCGCACTCCGCCGCAGGACGTCGGCGCCGACCTCTACCCGAAGCTGGGGGCCTACGACTCCGGTGACTTCGCCGGAGCCGTCGCCCAGCACATGCGGTGGGTCAAGCAGTCGGGCGCCGGTGTCATCGTCTACAGCTGGTGGGGGAGGGGCGGTTACGAGGACACCCTCGCCAAGGGCGTGCTGGACGCCGCCCAGCAGCAGGACGTCAAGGTGGCCTGGCACATCGAGCCGTACGAGGGGCGCACCGCGGCCTCCGTCGTCTCCGACATCCAGTACCTCAACTCCACCTACGGCAGCCATCCCGCCTACTACCGCGACGCCGAACACAACAACCGCCCGGCCTTCTACATCTTCGAGAGCCTGAGGATCACGGACTGGGCTGCCCTCGACCAGGTCACCCAGAACAACACGGTCCTGGCCCAGACCACCGACACCTCCAAGATCGCGCACTTCTCGGGGCTCTACACCTACGACGGCATCGCGGGCGCCACCGCCCCCGGCTGGAAGCAGGCCGGCGACTACGCCAAGGCCAACGGTCTGATCTGGGCGCCCTCGGTGGCACCCGGCTATATCGACGACCGCGCGGTACCGGGCAACACCACACCCACACTCGGCCGGGACAACGGCGCCACCTACGACAAGGAGTGGAACAACGCGCTCGACCCGGCCATCGGCGGATCGCCCACCTGGGTCTCCGTCACGTCCTTCAACGAGTGGCATGAGGGCAGTTCGATCGAGCCCGCCGCCGCCAACCCGCCCGCCGGTTTCGGTTACCAGACCTTCTCCGGCGCGTATGGGAAGACCGGGACCGAGGCGGAGACGGTCTATCTCGACCGTACGAAGTACTGGGTGGGCCAGTTCGACGCACGGCGCGTGCGCTGACGCCGTGACCGGCTGATATCCCACGCGGGGACCGCCCGAGCGGTCCCACGGGAGGGGTCCCGGCTTACCGCCGGGGCCCGTTCCGGCGCGAACGAGAAGGGCGCCTGCCGGGCACCTGCCCTGGTCAGGCGCCCTTTTCCTGCGCCTAGAAGAAGCCCAGCTTCTTCGGTGAATACGACACCAGAAGATTCTTCGTCTGTTGGTGGTACAGGGTAAGTAGGCGGTTGACCAGCGGAAACAGTCTCAACCGAAGCGGGGAGCGGCTTGTCGACCCGGGAATGGTCCGGATCTTGATCGGGGGCCGATGTCGACGGAGCCACTCCGCTCGTCCGAGGCGCGCATGGCCGGCCTTGCCCGGAAGGCGTGCTGGCGGTCCAGCCCCGCGTACGCACCCCGCCGGGGACACACGTTTCAGGTGCGCTTCAGCGCCCTCCGCATCCGCCTGCACGATCGAGGCGCGCATGAGTCGGACCGTGCCGGCGCCGATCCGTCACTGACCCCTGGCACTCTCGCCTGCGCCGAGACGGGTGAGCGCCACCGGCTGGAGGACGTCTCCTGCTGTCGAGGTGGGCGCCGGGCCCGTGAAGTGACGGCTGAAACGGCCCTGCGCCGCTTCGCGGGACACACCGTGACCACGCGGCCTGACGATAGACCGAACCGCCTCGTCGATGGCGACGTCGATGAGCAGTTCCGAGGTGTTCGCCCAGGATCGGCCAATGAGCTGACTCTCCGTCAGTTTTCGGTATTCTCCCCCGGCTCCCACAGGCGAGAGGGCGACAGTGAGGCCCGCGGCCCTGGACCAGGGCCTGTCAGCCGCAGTCTGCCGTCCCCTCATGCCTGAGGAAGCCATGACTCCCACCCCCCACCTCACCGAACTCGCCGCCCACGTGGAGCGTCCCGCCCCCTTCCAACCAGTCGAACGTTCGCTTCTCCCGCACGCCGGTACCGCGACGGTGGACATCGTCGTTCCGGTCTACAACGAGGAGCGAGCACTGCCCGGCTGCCTGCGCACGCTCCACGCCCGCCTGTGCCAGGACTTCCCCTTCCCCTGGCGGATCACCGTCGCCGACAACGCCAGCACCGACGAAACCCTCGCCACCGCCCGCCGCCTCGCGGACGAGCTGCCCGGTGTCGGCGTCGTCCACCTGGACCGCAAGGGCCGCGGACTCGCGCTGCGCACCGTCTGGGGCGCCAGCGACGCGGACATCGTGGCGTACATGGACGTGGACCTCTCCACCGGCCTCGACGGACTGCTCCCGCTGATCGCGCCCCTGGCCAGCGGCCACTCGGACATCGCGATCGGCTCCCGGCTGGCTCCCGGCGCACGCACGGTGCGCGGGCCGCGTCGCGAGTTCATCTCCCGCTGCTACAACGGCAT
Organism: Streptomyces sp. NBC_01217; assembly: GCF_035994185.1. Classification (NCBI taxonomy): domain Bacteria; kingdom Bacillati; phylum Actinomycetota; class Actinomycetes; order Kitasatosporales; family Streptomycetaceae; genus Streptomyces; species Streptomyces sp. NBC_01217. The sequence goes on along the minus strand of NZ_CP108538.1, from coordinate 553,516 downwards.
CATCCGGCTCACCCACGGAGTCCGCTTCACCGACGCCCAGTGCGGATTCAAGGCGGCCCGTACGGAGGTACTCCGGCCGCTGCTGAAGGTGACCCGGGACGACGCATGGTTTTTCGACACCGAAATGCTCCTGCTCGCCGAGCACAACGGACTGCGTATTCATGAGGTCCCGGTCGACTGGGTCGAGGACGTCGACACCCGGGTGGATGTGGCGCGCACCGCCAAGGAAGACCTGCGGGGCCTGTGGCGCATGGCGCGGCTCAAGGCGTCCGGCGACGCCCGGGCCGAGGTGCGGCCGCGCCCCGAGCCGGCCGCCGAACACCCCGACGCCGTCCTTGCCCCTTCCACCGGACGCGGTGTGCTGTCGTGGGAGGTCGGCTGTTTCCTCGCGATCGGTGTCGTCTCAACGGCCGGACAGGCCTTGCTGTACTGGTTGATGCGTGGCTGGTGGTCTCCGGCCGTCGCCAACCTGATCTCGCTGTTCGGCCTCACCGTCCTCAACACCGAGGCGAACCGCCGCCTCACCTTCCGGCACTCCACCACTGCGCCCGCACGTGCGCACCTCGGCGCTGGGGGTTTGTTCGTCCTCGGCTATCTGGTCACGTCCGCGGCGGTGCTGTGGTTCAAGTGGCTCGATCCCGGTGCCTCACCGGCCGCGGAGACCGCGGTCCTCGCCACGGCCTCCGCCGCGGTCACCTGCGTGCGCTTCGCCGTGCTGCGGCTGGCCGTCTTCGCCGCCCCCCGTAGCCGTACCCGTTGATGAGAGCGATTCCCGACATGAGCAACTCCGCGCACATCAGGCCCGCACCGGCGGCATCGGCAAACGACGGGGGGCACACGAGTACGTCCGTCCGCTCGCTGCCCGCCTGGGCGGCACCCGTGGCGCTCGGCGCCGTCCTCGTGCTCGCGGCCGTCCTGTACGGCTGGGCACTGGGCTCCCTGGGGTGGGCCAACAGCTACTACTCGGCGGCAGTGAAGTCGATGGGGAAGAACTGGACGAACTTCCTCTTCGGCTCCTTCGACCCGGCGGGCGTGATCACGGTCGACAAGCCCCCAGCCGCGCTGTGGCCGCAGGTGATCAGCAGCAAGATCTTCGGGATGCACGGCTGGGCGCTGATCCTGCCGCAGGTACTCGAAGGTGTGGCCGGGGTGCTGGTGCTGCACCGCACCGTGCGCCGCTGGGCGGGGGAGGGTGCGGCGCTGATCGCGGCTCTGGTGCTCACCCTGACGCCCATCACCGTGGCCATCAACCGGGACAACAACCCGGACACACTGCTGGTCCTGCTACTGGTGTCGGCGGCGTACGCGCTCACCCGCGCGCTGCAGGCCGAGGATCGGACCGCGACCTGGTGGCTGTGCGCGAGCGGCTTCCTGATCGGGTGCGGATTCCTCACCAAGATGCTCGCCGCCTGGATGGTCATTCCCGCGTTCGCCGTCGCCTGGCTCGTGGGAGGAAGCGGCCCCTGGATACCGCGAGTGCGGCGTCTGCTGGGCGCGGGAGCCATCCTGGCGGCGTCCTCCCTGTGGTGGGTCGCCATGGTGACCCTGTGGCCGGGTGACCGCCCCTACATCGGCGGCAGCACGGACGGCTCGGCCTGGGACCTCGTGATCGGCTACAACGGGCTGGGGAGGGTCTTCGGCTCCAGCGACGGAGCGCCCCAGGGGACGGGCGGATTCGGCGGCGGATTCGGCGGCGGATTCGGCGGTCAGGCCGGCGTGGGCCGCCTGTTCGGCGCACAGGTGGGCGGTCAGATCAGCTGGCTGCTGCCGGTCTGCGCGCTGGCCCTGGCCGTCGCCGTCGCCGGCGTGGTGCTGCGCCGACGGGGCGCACTGCCCGACTCCGCCGTGCTGCCGGCCCCCGGCTGGCTGCTGTGGGGAATCTGGCTGGTGGTCTGCGGGGCGGTGTTCTCGACCCAGAAGGGCATCTTCCATCCCTACTACACCACTCAGCTCGCACCGGCGATCGCCGCCCTGTGCGGTGGACTGATGGCCGCCCTCGTCCGTGTCCACCGCGCCGGCCTGCGCTGGGCGCCTCTGGTCGGCGTGGCCGCGGTCGTGGTGAGCGTGGCCTGGGCCGTGAAGCTGGTCCGCCGTGCGCCCGACTGGAACGGCTGGCTGGTGTGGCCCGTGCTGCTGGTCGGTTGCGTCGCGGTCGTCCTGCTGGTGCTGTCACGACGCCGAGGCCGGCTGTTGACGGTTGCCGGTTGCGCCGCGGTCGCATCGGTTCTGCTGGCGCCGGGAGCGTGGGCGGTGGCCGTACCCGGCTCCATCAGCACGGGGGGCTCCAACCCGATGGCCGGTCCGCAGACGCTCGGATTCGGCGGAGGGGGTGGCATGCCCCGGCAGGGCTCGAACGGTGGAGACCTTCCCTCGGGCATGCCGTCCGGGATGCCGTCGAACATGCCGGGCTTCCCCGGCGGTGGCACCTCTTCGGGACAGACCGCTGAACCTCCGTCCGGCGGAGTGCCTTCCGGCATGCCCACAGGAGGAGCGAACGGTATGCCCGGTGCACCCGGGGAAGCGGGCTCGAACAGCCGCGGCGCACCCTCGTTCCCAGGTGCCGGCTCAGGAAGGGCCCCTGGTGGGGGCGGCGGCTTCGGTAGTGGGAAACTCACCGCCGAACAGCGCAAGATCATCCAGTACGCCGTCGAGCACGCACCCCACGCACGCATCAAGCTCGCCGTCGAGGGCGGCGCCCTCAATGCCAGCGCCTACATCCTGGGCACCGACGAGACCGTCATCGCCATGGGCGGCTTCACCAACAGCGACGACTCGCCGTCGGTGGCCCAGCTGGAGAAGTGGACCAAGGACGGCGAACTACGCTACATCCTGGGCTCCGACACGAACGGCGGCGGCATGCCGGGCCTGGCCGGCGGATACACCAAGCAGCGCTCCGACTGGATCGCCGACCATTGCACCAAGGTTCCGACGTCGGCATACGGTGGCACCTCCGGCAAGTCGTCACAGAACAACGCCGGCGGCGCGATGGGACTCGGAGGAGGCAACGTGCTCTACGAATGCGCCGCCAAGTGACCGAAGCCCGGACGACGGTCGGGACACGGCAGAACGGACCAGCAGACGCATGACCGAGCAGCCCACAGCCGCGCGGCCGGGACATCGGCTCCTCGTGGTCGAGGACGAGCCCAGCATTCGCACCCTGCTGGAGGCGACGCTTCGCCTGACCGGATACGAGGTGAGCAGCACCGGCACCGGTCAGGCGGCCCTCCTGGAGGTCGAACGCCTTCAACCGCATCTGGTGCTGCTGGACGTGATGCTGCCCGACCTGGACGGCTTCGAGGTGACCCGCAGGCTGCGGGAGGCAGGCAACGACTGCCCGATCCTGTTCCTGACCGCCCGCACCGGCACCGACGATCGCATCGCCGGCCTCAGCGCCGGTGGGGACGACTACGTTGCCAAACCCTTCAGCATCGAGGAGGTGCTGCTGCGCATCGAGGCCATTCTGCGTCGCACCGCGCCGCCCGCCGAACGGCAGGCGCTGCAGAGTGTTCTGCGGTACGCCGACCTCGAACTCGACGAGAGCGCCCACGAGGTGCACCGCGCAGGCCAGTACGTCGCCCTGTCGCCAACAGAGTTCAAGCTCCTGGCCTACCTCCTGTCGAACGCGTGCCAGGTGGTGAGCAAGGTCCAGATCCTCGACCACGTCTGGAGCTACGACTTCGCGGGCGACGCCCGGATCATCGAGACGTACGTCAGGTACCTGCGCAGGAAGATCGACTGCTTCGAGCCGCCACTGATCCACACCGTGCGCGGCGTCGGCTACTGCCTCAGGCTTCCCCGCGACCACGCAGGGACCTCGGACCAGTGACCCGGTTCCTGCCCCGGCCGCCCAAGTCGGTGCGACGGCGCCTCATCCTCGGCGCGACCCTGCTCGCCACCGCGGCAGTCCTGACCTCCCAGGCGATCGGCTATGTGGTGCTTCGCTCCTGGCTGCTGGACCGCGTCGACGAGCAGCTTGTCGAGTTCCATACACCGGCTCCCGCCTATGACGACGCTCTCCAAGGCAGGCTCCCGGACCCGGGGGAACGCCCGGACATACTTCCCTCGGACTTCCACGTCTACTTCTACGACTCCTCCGGGCGCCGTCTGAACGACTCCCTGGGCTCCGAGACCAAGCCAGGGCCCCGGTTGGCCGATCAGGCGGAGGAGCTCGGACTGCGGGACGGCCACTTCGAAACGGTGCCCGCCGTCAGTGGTGACGGCCGCTGGCGGGTGCTGCTGAACCCCGGTCCGGACGGCATGAGCGCGGTGGTCACCCTTCCGCTCGACACCGTCGACGGCGCCACATCGAAGCTCCTGTGGCTGAACGCCGTGCTGCTCGCCGTCACGATCGTCGCCCTGATCGCCCTGGGCCGGTGGGTGGTTCCTCTGGGGCTGCTGCCCCTGACCAGAATGGAACGGACGGCTCAGGAGATCACCGCAGGCCGACTCGATCTGCGGTTGCCCGACACCGATGCGCATACCGAGATCGGACGACTCGGCCTGGTCCTGAACTCCATGCTCGACCGCCTGCAGAAGGCGCTGCTGGCCCGAGAGGCCTCGGAGGCCCGCCTTCGCCGGTTCGTCGCCGACGCCGGGCACGAGCTGCGCACTCCGCTCACCGCCATCCAGGGCTACGCCCAACTCGCCCTCCGCCCGGAACCGCGCTCGGCCCTCGAACGAAACGAGGCCAACCGGTTCATCGCACAGAACGCGGAACGCATGAGTCTGCTCGTCGACGACCTCCAGTTGCTCGCGACCCTGGACAAGGAACCTTCCTACCGCAGGGAGCGGGTCGACCTGCTGTCCCTCGCGGCGGACGCCGTCAGCGCCGCCGCCGTCCACAGCGAGAACCACCCCGTCGACCTCGGCCCGCTGCACACCCCGGCCGATCCCACCGGAGCCGAGGAACTCGACGTCGCGGAGACCGTCGGTGACTCGCACCGGTTGCGCCAGATCCTCGAGAACCTGCTCTCCAACGCCCGCATCCACACCCCGCCGGGCACCCGCGTGCACGTCCGTGTCGGTACGACCAAGGCGGGTCCCGGAACCGGCGGCACGGACCGACCCGGGCGCTTCTCCGCTTCACAGCCCCTGCCGGAGGGCCTGCCGATCAGCGTGATCGAGGTGGCGGACGAAGGGCCGGGCCTCGCACCCGCCGACGCCGAGCTCGTCTTCGAGCGCTTCTACCGCGCCGACCCCGCCCGTTCCCGCATGCACGGCGGCAGCGGCCTCGGCCTGGCCATCGCCGCGACCATCGCCGAGGGCCACGGCGGCCGGCTCGAACTCGACACGGCCCCCGGCCGCGGCTGCACCTTCCGCCTGGTCCTGCCCGCGGCCGACTTCGGCCAGGAATCCCGCTGATCCCGCGCGGAGGGGTGTGCGGCCCTCAGGGGCCGAGATCCGACTGAAGTTCCCCCGTGATGTTGGACACTCAGCACTTACGCCGCGAGGGCATGTCCGTGCTCGTGCCGCTGCCGGATCTCCAACGGGGTCAGATAGCCCCACACTGGATGCTTCCGCAGCCGCCTGCGGTTGTAGAAGGTCTCGATGAACGCGAAGATCTCGGCGCGGGCGGTGGCCCGGTCGCGCCACTGGCGGGTGCCGATCTCTTCCTTCAGTACCGCGAAGAACGACTCGGCGGCGGCATTGTCGAAGCACGAGCCGGTCCGGCCCATGCTCTACCGAAGCCCCAACCGGCCTATCTCACGGCGGAGTTCCTTGGACGTGTACTCGCTGCCGCGGTCCGAGTGCGCGATGCAGCCGGGCTGCAGACGGCCGCGGCCGGTGGCCATGGTCAGTGCGTCGACGACCAGGCTCGCCCGGTGATGGTCGGCCATCGAGTAGCCGACCACCTCGCGGGTCGCCAGGTCCAGCCAGGTCGCGAGGTAGAGCCAGCCCTCGTCGGTGGCGATGAAGGTGATATCGCCGACCAGCCGAGTGCCGGGCTCACGGGCGGTGAAGTCACGGCCGAGCAGGTCCGTCGCGGGCACGGCCTTCTTCGCCGGACGGGTCAGACTCCGCCGCCTGCGGCGGGTGACTCCGGTGATGCCGCGTTCGCGCATGACTCGCTCGATGCGCTTGCGGTTGACCCGGTGACCGAGCCGACGCAGCTCAGCGTGGATGCGCGGCACTCCGTACGCGCGCCGCGAGGCGATGTGCAACACCGTGATCTCGTGCGCGAGGGCGTCGTCGGCAGCCTTCCGGGCGGTGCGGGCCTGCTGCCCGGCCCGCCAGGCATAGAAGGAGGAGCGGGCCACTTTCAGCAGCCGGCACAGGAGGGCGACGTTGTGGGTGGTCTTCTCCGCCTCGATGAACGCATACACCGCGCTCACCGATCGCTCTCTTTCGCGAAGAAGACCGCCGCTTTTCGCAGCACCTCAATGGTCTCGGCCTGCTCGCGGGCCAGCCTGCGCAGCCGGCGCAACTCCTCCCGCTCGGCCGTCGTCAGCTCGCCCGGCGCCCCCTGACCCCGGTCGGCCTGATCCTGCCTGACCCAGTTCCGCAGCCCCTCGGCGCTGACCCCGAGGTCCCTGGCCACCTCGGTGACCGTCCTGCCGGAGGAGCGAACGAGGGCGACCGCGTCCCGCTTGAACTCCTCCGAGTACCGCTTGCTGCGGTTGCTCTTGCTTCCCACCTGGCACTACTTCCTCTGGAACTTCACGTCCCAGTCTCCAGGTGTCCAACATCAAGGGGAAGCTTCACTGCCTGCATGCCGGCCAGCGCCTTCCTGGCCGTCCAACGCGCCCAGATACCCGAACCCGATCCAGCGCCGGAAGAGGGGGCCGACCTGGGAAAAGACCACAGCCCCGGCGTGAGCGAGGCCGCTGGCTGATCCCTGGACCGCTGCTGCGGCCCTCCGTCCACACCATCCGGCACTGCCTGGCCGCCACCCGCCTCAACCCGCACCACCCCGTCGAAACCATCCTGACCTGCGAGTTATGGCGCCGCCTACACCAGACCCGAGCCCAGGTCAGCCACTACCGACGCCGCGGCGACCCACTTCCGATCCGGCTACAGCCCTGGGCGCACCACCGACCGATCCCGCCGATCACCGACCCTCAAGATCTCCGGCTGTAGTACCTGTGCCCATCCCACCGCAGTTCGTACGCATGCTGCGTGCCCACGTGGAACGCTTCGACGTGGCACCTGATGGCCGACTCTTCCGGAACGAGGCTGGCAACTACGTCGACGCTGCCCCATACGGCAAGACGTGGGCGCGGTCCCGGCAACACGCCCTGACTCGCCCGGAGCGCACCTCTGGCCTGGCTAAGCGACCTTACGATCTCCGGCACGCGGGGATCTCGTTCTGGCTCTACTCCGGAGTGGACCCGGCCGAATGCGCCCGCCGCGCCGGCCAAAGCATCGAGGTTCTCTTCCGTCACTACGCCAAGTTCCTCGACGGCGTTCGAGAACAGGCGAACCGCCTCATCGAGCAGTCGATGCAGGAGTGGGGGCGTGTCAGCCAAGGCGAAGCAACCGAGGGCTGAAGCGTGGGTTTGGTCCGTGACTGGTCCGGAAGTACTGGTCAGGAGCGGTACAGGTGTGGGAGGAACTGGGAGTTAGCACGCAAGCCGGGCTCGGCCGAGAGCAAGCTGAGGGAAAGGCGCCTGACGGGTGAAAGACCAGGTCAGGCGCCTTTTTTCGTGCGCCTAGAAGAAGCCCAGCTTCTTCGGCGAGTACGACACCAGAAGATTCTTCGTCTGCTGGTAGTGCTCCAGCATCATCTTGTGGTTCTCTCGGCCGATCCCGGACTGCTTGTACCCGCCGAACGCGGCATGGGCCGGGTACGCGTGGTAACAGTTCGTCCAGACCCTGCCCGCCTGGATGGCACGGCCCGCCCGGTACGCGGTGTTCATGTCGCGGGTCCATACGCCCGCCCCGAGGCCGTACAGAGTGTCGTTCGCCGTACGGATCGCGTCGTCGAAGTCCGAGAAGGAGGTGACCGCCACCACCGGGCCGAAGATCTCCTCCTGGAAGACCCGCATCCGGTTGTCGCCCTCGAAGATGGTCGGCTGGACGTAGTAGCCGCCCGCCAACTCCCCGTCGTACTCGACCCTCTGACCACCCGTGAGGACCTTCGCGCCCTCCTGCTGGCCGATGTCCAGGTACGAAAGGATCTTCTGCAACTGGTCGTTGGAGGCCTGGGCGCCGATCATCGTGTCCGTGTCCAGCGGGTGTCCCGGCGCGATCTTCTCGGTGCGGGCGATGCCCGCCTCCAGGAATTCGCTGTAGTGGCCGCGCTGGATCAGTGCGCGCGACGGGCAGGTGCAGACCTCGCCCTGGTTGAGGGCGAACATGGTGAAGCCTTCGAGGGCCTTGTCGCGGAAGTCGTCGTCCGCGCTCCACACGTCGTCGAAGAAGATGTTCGGCGACTTGCCGCCCAGCTCCAGCGTCACCGGCTTGATGTTCTCGGAGGCGTACTGCATGATCAGCCGCCCCGTCGTGGTCTCACCGGTGAAAGCGATCTTCGCGACGCGCGGGCTGGAGGCGAGGGGCTTGCCGGCCTCCGCGCCGAAGCCGTTGACGATGTTGACGACGCCGGGCGGCAGGAGATCGGCCACCAGTTTCAGCCAGACGTGGATGGAGGCCGGGGTCTGTTCGGCCGGTTTGAGGACCACCGCGTTGCCCGCCGCGAGCGCCGGGGCCAGCTTCCAGGTCGCCATCAGGATGGGGAAGTTCCACGGGATGATCTGCGCGACGACACCCAGCGGCTCATGGAAGTGGTACGCGACCGTGTCGTCGTCGAGCTCGCTGAGCGAGCCCTCCTGGGCGCGCAGCGCACCGGCGAAGTAGCGGAAGTGGTCGATGGCCAGGGGGATGTCGGCGGCCAGGGTCTCCCGTACGGGCTTGCCGTTGTCCCAGCTCTCGGCGACCGCCAGCTCCTCCAGATGAGCCTCCATCCGGTCGGCGATCCTGTTGAGGACCGAGGCGCGGTCGCCCGCCGCGGTGGCTCCCCAAGCGGGGGCCGCGGCGTGTGCCGCGTCCAGGGCCGCCTCGATGTCCTCGGCGCTGCCGCGGGCGATCTCGGTGAAGGGGCGGCCATTGACGGGGCTGGGGTTCTCGAAGTACTGGCCACGGGCGGGCGGGACGTACGCGCCGCCGATCCAGTGGTCGTAGCGGGACTCGTACGAGACGATGGCGCCCTCGGTGCCCGGTGCAGCGTAACGGGTCATCTCTGTGGCCTCCCGGATCCGGTGCCGCCCGCCGTTGGACGGCCCTCGGCTCAGGGTAGGCAGCGCGACGTTGCAACACCGTTGCAGCGGGACGCGGGCTACCGCTGCTCGGTATCGAGCGCCCGGGACCTGGCCAGCAGTGCAGGGCGCTGTTGTGCGGGTACGGCTGCAGCGAGCGCCTGCCAGACCGGGAGGTCGTCCTCGCCCCAGGGGCTGTACGCCCAGTCGGCCAGCAGCCCCGGGTCGCCGCGTGCGATGAGCGCCGCCCGCAACTGCCCGGCGAGCCGGTGGCGCAGCCGGGCGACGGACGGTGCCTGCGAGCCCGGCAGCAGCGGACCCGCGTAGGAGCTGAGCGCCGCCGCCACCGCGCCGGACGACAGCCTGCGCGCCACCGTGTCGAAGTCGGCGTCGACGGGCGCGGAGAGACGGTAGGGGCGGGACAGGAGGAGCTCGGGGCCGAGCAGGCGCCGCAGCCGGGAGAGTTCGGCCCGAAGCGTCACCGGGGTCACCGACTCGTCCTCGTACAGCTCGACGAGGAGTTCGTCACCGCCCAGGCCCTCGGGGTGGCGGGCCAGCGTCACCAGGATCTCGCTGTGCCGCCTGCCGAGCCGGATCTTGCGGCCTCCCGCGACGAGCAGCGCCTCGTCCCGGCCGAGCGCGCTGAGCTGTACGGCATCCCCGGCCGGCGAAGGTGCGAGCAGCGCGAGATGCGACTCGGCGGCCCGCGCCACCGCCTGCACGAACGCCAGGCTGTGCGGGTGCGCGAGCCGGTCCCCACCGGTGATGTCCACGGCGCCCAGCAGCCGCCCCGTGTGCGGGTCGTGGAGCGGAGCCGCCGCGCAGGTCCACTTCTGGACCGGCCGCAGGAAGTGCTCGGCGGCGAAGACCTGCACCGGCCGGTCCACTGCGATGGCCGTCCCGGGCGCGTTCGTCCCGGCCGCGGATTCTGCCCAGCGGGCGCCCTCCACGAAATTCATCCGGCCCGCGGCCCGCCGGGTCACCGCATGCCCTTCGACCCACAGCAGCCTGCCGTGCGCGTCGCACACCGCCAGAAGATGCTCGCCGTCCCTCGCGTACGCGCTCATCAGCTCACGGATCAGGGGCATCGCGGGCGCCAGCGGATGGCCGTCCCGGTACGGCCCCAGTTCGTCCGCGCCCAGCTCGACCAGGGCCGCACCGTCCGGGCTGACCCGGGCCCGTACGGAGCGCCGCCAGGACTCGCCGACCACCGGACGCACCGGGCGCTCCAGCCGTCCGGCCGTGGTGAACACCTCGTGTGCGTGGCGCAGCTGGCCGAGCCGTGCGCCCGGGTCCGCATCGGCTGCCAGGGCCACCCAGGGGTCCGTCAACTCACCCTCCCGTCCAGGGGTGTCGTACGCACCCCATCGTGGCCGCAGTCGACGTCCGCGACAACAGCGGTGCGCAGAGCAATCGGACGCGGCCGCGAAGACGGGTCAGCCGGCCGAGTAGAGATTGACGAGCCGGATGTAGCGCACCCAGTCCCAGTTCGGGCCGGGATCGGTGTGGTCGGTGCCCGGGACCTGTGCATGGCCGAGGATGTGCGCACGGTCCTTGGTGATGCCGTAGCGGTCGCAGACCGAGGCGGTCAGCAGCGCCGACTGCTCGTACATGGCGTCGGTGAAGTACGCGGGCTGGTCCACCCAGCCCTCGTGCTCGATGCCGATACTGCGCGTGTTGTAGTCCCAGTTGCCCGCGTGCCAGGCGACGTTCTTCTCCCGGACGCACTGGGCGACATAGCCGTCCGCCGAGCGCACCACATAGTGAGCGGAGACCTGTTTCGCCGGATTCTGGAAGATCCCGATCGTGCTCGGGAACGTCTCCTGGGTGACATGGATGATCACGTACTGGACCGGATAGGCCGAAGGGCGCGTCGAGGCCGTGTAGTTGGACGTCGACGCGGGTGACCAGTGGGCGAGCGGATAGTCGGTGTCGCCCGCCGCCGCGGAAGCCGCGGCGCGCGCGGAGGCCGGGAGCAGCGCTGCGGCCGCCGTCACGGCGGCGCCCTGAAGAATCCTTCTGCGGTGCATGAACACTCCTGTGTGTGGGGGGATCAGGAACTGGACAGCAGTGTCGCAGTCTCCCGCAGATGACGGTGAAGTCCGCGATGGGGATCGCCGGTGGGCAGCCACTCCTTGCGGATCTTTGCCACACACGTGTAGTTGGTGTCGCACACATTGGCCAATGGAGCCTCACCGGCCTGGCTGACCAGCTGATAGGCATCGAGTTCGGACAGGCCGTAGTCGCGCGCCAGCCACCGCACCAGGTCCAACTGCGAGATGCGGAAGGCGTCTTCGAGCGGACGGGCGGATCCGGTCGACATCAGATGTGTGTCGGACTCGATGCGCGGCCACGGCGTCGCCACCCCCTTCAGCAGCTCGACCAGCACCACCGTGTTCATCGCGCACTCCACGGCGACCCCGCAGGTCTCACCCTCGCCCTGACGGGCGTGACCGTCCCCGAGGCTGAGCAGCGCACCCTCGACATTGACGCCCAGATAGCAGGTGACGCCCGCCCTCATCTCGGGCGTGTCCATGTTCCCGCCGTGTGCGTCGGGCACCAGCGCGGACCGTACCTCCAGATTGGCCGGTGCCACCCCGACCGTGCCGTGCATCGGATCCATCGGCAGTTCCACCTGGACGTCGCTGTCCCTGGCGCTGAACAGACAGGTGCGGCGGGCCCGGTCGAGCTGCCACATCCACACCACCTCGGGCAGCGGAGCCTGCAGCGACGCGGTGGTGTGCGTGGAGGTGAGCGCCCCGAACAGCGGCACGGTCGTCGAAGCGGCCCAGTCCCTGGCCGGTTCGACGGACACGAAGTGCACCGCCACGGTGTCGCCGGGCTCCGCGCCCACCACATGGAAGGGGCCGGTCTGCGGGTTGAGGAAGGGGAACTCACAGACCTCGGAGACCAGGTCCTTCTCCGAGCGCACCCGTCCGGCGAAGCAGTCCTCCGTGTACACATCGAGGAACGTCCCCGGTTCGATACGGGCGACCGGCGCCGCTCCGCCGAAGGTCCAGGCGTACTCGCCCTCCTTGGGACGGACGGTCAGGATACGGGGATCATTCATCGCTGCACTGCTCCTGTTCGGTGCTCCCCGGCCGGTTCCGGGGCGTCGTCGAGATGGATCCGTCCGGTCTGTGCCACGCGCTCCGGATGTCTGCGCAGCAGCACCGCCAGCACAACGATCCCGATCAGCATCCAGACACCCACGACCGGACCGGCGTACGAGACGGGCGCGCTGAGCCCGGAGACGAAGTCGAAGGCCGGGATCCCGGCGGCCGTCAGCAGCGCGGGCACGAACGCCGCGATGCCCAGCACCGGGAAGAGAAGATGGAGTACGGGGTTGAACGCGTCGCGCCGCCGTCGCAGGAAGTACCCGGAGCAGGCCAGATTCACGACGATGTACACCCCGATGATCACCGTCACGATCACGGTGGCCAGCAGCACGAACGCGGTCACCGGGTCATAGGCGAACCCCAGTCCGAGTGCCGCGCCGACCGCGATCACGAACTGCGCGGCCACACCGGTGACGGGGGAGCGGCGCCGCGGGTGGAGCCGCGCGAAGGCCTGGGGGAACACCCCGATGCGGCCGAGGGCGAAGGCCGTCCGGGTCGACACATTGGCGCACGCATTGGCGTTGGCCACGGTCGAGTTGACCACGGCGAGGAAGAGCAGCACCCAGAACAGCCCGAACGAGGCGCGGGCCACGCCCTCCCACGACGCCGCCCCCGAAGCGCCGAACGCGGCGAATCTGTCGGGCCCGAAGTACACGGACATCGCGTACGTGGTCAGGACGTACACCAGGCCGATGGAGAGTGCCGCGCCGAGCACCGCACGCCGCATCGTGCGCCGCGGATTTTTCGTCTCCTCTGCGAGCGGCGCCGCGGCCTCGAAACCGGCGAAGGCCAGCACGGTGTAGACGGAGCCGGCGAAGATTCCGCTGACGCCGTCGAAGCCCTCCGCGGTGTGCGAAGTGCCGAACACCGAAAGGGTGTTGTCCGGGCCCGCGCGCCCGATGAGCAGCACGGCGAAGGCGACGAAGACGAGCACCTCGAAGATGCCGAGCACCGTGCCGAACCGGGCGGAGGCCCGTACGCCGAAGTACCCGGCGAGGGCGATGATCACCGCACCCAGCAGCGACCACGGCCACCACAGATCCGCCGGGTAGGACGACCACTCCTGGTGCAGGGTGCCCGCCGTGGTGAAACCGAGCTGAAGCAGCAACAGCGCGGGCACCAGCGCCTCGACGAAGACATAGCCCCAGCCGACGAGAAAGCCGGTGGCCGGATGCAGCCCCTGCGCCGAATAGGTGGCGACCGAACCGGCGGCCGGTAGATGGCGCGCCAGCTCCGCGACGCACGACGCGGTGAACAGACACGCGACCAGAGCCACCACCACGGACAACGGCAGACTGCCGCCCGCGAACGCGGCTCCGGCCGGAATCGACGCGGCGATCGCGGCGGCAGGGGCCATCGCCGTGATGCTCTGGAAAAGGATCTCGCGCAGCCCGATGGCATCGCGTAGCAGTCCGCTGCCCGAATCCCCCGACACCCGTGTCCCCCTTGGTCCGATGACCGGAAGGTGTTCTCCGCTGTACGGCCGAGCGTCTCGCGCGCCCTACCGTACGGGCGGCGTGCGAGCGGCGGAAGACGGCAGGCGCCGGACGATGCCTGCCGCCGGGCCCCTGCGGCTCCGAATGCCGGGGCCCGGCGGTGCCTGCGTGTACGAGTACGGGGTCAGCCGTGCAGCGGGCGGGGCAGCTTCAGCAGTGTCACCGACGTCTCGATGCCGCTGTCGACCAGCCGGCCGTCGGCGTCGAACGCCTCGGCGCCGTCGGTCATCCCGAAGTCGTTGTCGTTGATCAGGGCGAGCGTGTCCCGGCCCGTCACCGCCACGCCCTCGATCTTCCCGGGCACGCCCGCGACCTTGCCCAGGTCGACGACCAGACTCTTGCGGAGCACCGGTACGCCCGACGCCGACGGGTCGGTGAGTTCCTCGTACGAGGGTGACGTCGTCGGCTCGTCCCAGGCAGAGCCCAGGATGCCGGAGCCGTGCGGGAGCGTCACCCGGTGCAGCCGGGCCGCCTTGTCCGTGCGCTCCTCGACCAGGAGCCCGTCCCGGCCGATCGCGACGACCGAGGAGATCTTCAGCTCGGAGGTGTCGTCCTCGCCCGGGTCCACGACGTCCACCGCGTCGAAGCGGTACGCGTACTCGGCGGTGACCGCGCGCTTCTTCGTCGAGAAGCGCAGCAGCCGTACATTGCGCGAGGACTCGCCCGCGTCCTGGTCCGGCAGCGAGAGGGGGCTCTGCACCGCCAGCACCAGATCGCCGCCCGGCAGCAGAGCCAGCCCTTCGAAACCGCGGTTGATCTTGCGGTGCAGGAGTACGCCCGGCAGCGCCTCCACCACCGGGTAGCCGGCGCCCCTCAGATTGAGCCCCTGCGGGACGTAGCGGGTCAGCACCCGGCCGCGGGCGGAGACATGGACCAGCGAGGGACCGTACTCGTCGACGAGCCAGAAAGTGCCGTCGGCGGCGCGCACGATGCCCTCGGTGTCCAGGCCGTTCGGGTCGTATGCGAGCGGCGTCCTCGCGTCGTACGTGTACGGGGCCTCGTCGCGGCCCTCCTGGTTCGACAGACCGGTGACGGCGGTGCCGGAGCGGGTGGTCAGAGGAATGGCCTGCAGCACCTGGATGCGCTTGCCACTGACGCGTATCTTCACGATCGCCGGGTCGAAACCGGGGACCGGGAAGGTACGCCGCTTCGTCCCGTCGATCTTGATCTGGCCGTTCGGGCCACGGTCCGTCACCGTCCAGAACTCGCCCTTGCGGCCCGCCGGGTAGATGTCGCTGCCGATGCCGCCGAGCATCACACCGCGATCGTCGCCGACCGTTCCGGGGAGCAGCCCGTTGCTGAACCCGGCCAGCGGAATGTCACCGAGGACGGCGCTCCCGGTGACCCGCGCGGTGTTCTGCGGACGTTCGTGGCGGTCCTGCGCGCCCGTCGCCGTTCCGGCGGCGCACACCGTTCCGAGCAGGGCGAGAGGCAGGCCGACGGCGAGAGAACGACGGACAACACGCGCGGACATGGGGCCTCCTGAGGCACGAACAGCTCGGACGGCCGCCAGGCTGCGCCCTCACCCTCAACGCGCGGTGACATCGAGTTGAACGCAAGGGCAGAACCGGACGACGGACGGTCCTCGCGGCGATGACCTCCGCCTTCGGGAACGAGGACGTCACTCGTCCGACAGGGATGAACCCGCCAGTGCCGCCGCCGGATCGTCGTCCGCCGGACCTGCCGGAACCCAGCGCCTGTTCTCCTTCCGGTACGGCCACCAGCGCCCGTCCAGCCCGTACCGCAGCTGTACGTTGCCGTCCGCGGCGGTCCAGCGATTGCCGGCCGACCGCAGGCCGGGCCGCTCGCCCTCCTCCCACGCCTCCGCGAGCCCGGCCCGGGCCCTGGCCAGGGATTCCGGATCCGGCGTCCACTCCTCGTCGAGCACGGTGAGCGCAGCCGCCCCGCCGTACTCCCAGGCACGCACAGCCGCGTCGAGTCCGGCACGCGAGCGCCCCGATCCGGCGGCCAGCCGGGTCGCTATCCACGGCTCGGGCCGGGCGTCGGCGACCAGTCGTACGGCATCCTGCTGCGGCGTCAGCCCGGCCGCCAGCGGCTGCTGTTCATGGCCGGGGGAGAGGGCGTCCGCCAGCATCCGGTGGGCGCGTGCCGCGCTGTCCGCCGCCAGCACTTCCAGTACCGCCACATCGACGCCGGGTTCCGGTTCGGTCTCCGTGTCCAGCGACGGCGCGGGGCCGGGCCCCGGCGGCAACGGCGCAGGCGCGGGCAGCGGGGGCAGGATGTCCCGCGCGGCGAACGCCTCGTCCGCCCGCACACCCCGGTGCTTCGTGGCCGAGGAACCGGACCCGTCGGCGGAGGCGGCCGTACCGGACGGCGCCCGCCTCTCGGCGCGGGCCGCGATGCGCACCTGGAGTTCGTCCAGGAGCCGCCGCTCGCCGCGCCCCCGCATGAGCAGCAGGACGAACGGATCCTGGTCCAGCAGCCGGGCCACCTCATAGCACAGCGCGGCGGTGTGCGGGCAGTGGTCCCATGTCCCGCAGGTGCACTCCGGGTCCAGATCGCCGATCCCCGGCAGCAGTTCGACACCGGCCGCCGCCGCGTCCTCCACCAGGTGCGGCGGCATCTCGCGGTCGAGAAGCGCCGCGATGTGTCCGGCCCGGTCGACGGCCACGTCCAGGAAGCGTTCCCAGTCCGTCTCGTTCAGCTCCTGGAGCAGCACATCGCTGCGGTAGGTGGACGAGTCCCGGTCCCGGACGACCGCGGTGATCCGGCCGGGCCGTACGGAGACCGCGCCGACCCGGCCCTCGCGGGCGGACCTGCGGCCCTTCTTGAGCTGTTCGCCGTCCAGTGCGGTGTCCTCCAGGGCCTTCAGCCACGCCCGGCCCCACCAGGACTCCGCGAAGCCGCGGCCCTGCGCGGGCGGCAGCGCGGCGAAGGTACGCTCCTGGACCGGCGCCGGGACATCGCTCCCGTCGCCCTCATGCCCTTCGCGCTCGTACGCGTCGCGGTCGGTTCCGTCGTTGTCGTATCCGTCGCTCATCGTGTGCCCCTCGCAGCTCCACAAGATCGGCCAGTTCCGCATCCGTCAGTTCGGTCAGCGCCGCCTCGCCCGAACCGAGCACCGCGTCCGCCAGCCCCTGCTTGCGGGCCAGCATGTCGGCGATCCGGTCCTCGATGGTGCCCTCGGCGATCAGCCGGTGGACCTGCACGGGCTGGGTCTGCCCGATCCGGTACGCGCGGTCGGTGGCCTGCGCCTCCACCGCCGGGTTCCACCACCGGTCGAAGTGCACGACATGGCCTGCCCGGGTGAGATTGAGTCCGGTGCCGGCCGCCTTGAGCGACAACAGGAAGACCGGGGCCTCGCCCGCCTGGAACCGGTTGACCATCGCCTCCCGCTCCGCGACCGGCGTGCCGCCGTGCAGGAACTGCGTGCGCACCCCACGCGCGGCCAGGTGCTGTTCGAGCAGCCGGGCCATCTGCACGTACTGGGTGAACACGAGCACACTCGCGTCCTCCGCCAGGATGGTGTCGAGCAGCTCGTCCAGCAGTTCGACCTTGCCCGAACGGTCCTCGATCCTCGGCTCCTTCTCCTTGAGGTACTGCGCCGGGTGGTTGCAGATCTGCTTCAGGGCCGTCAGCAGCTTCACGACGAGGCCCCGCCGGGCGAAGCCGTCGGCCCGGGAGATCGCGGCCAGCGTCTCCCGTACCACCGCTTCGTACAGCCCTGTCTGTTCCGCCGTCAGCGACACCGTGCGGTCCGTCTCGGTCTTCGGCGGCAGCTCGGGGGCGATGCCCGGATCCGATTTGCGCCGTCGCAGCAGGAACGGCCGCACCAGTGCGGCGAGCCGCTCGGCCGCCGCCGGGTCGCCGCCCTCCGCGGTCCGCGCGTAGCGGGTACGGAAGGTGCCGAGCCTGCCCAGCAGCCCGGGCGTCGTCCAGTCGAGGATCGCCCACAGCTCGGACAGGTTGTTCTCCACGGGGGTACCGGTGAGCGCCACCCGTGCCTGTGCACCGATCGTCCGCAGCTGCTTGGCTGTTGCCGAGTACGGGTTCTTGACGTGCTGCGCCTCGTCGGCGACCACCATGCCCCACCGGATGTCCGCGAGCTTTGCCGCGTCGAGCCGCATCGTGCCGTACGTGGTGAGGACGAACTCGCCGTCCGCCAGGCCGTCCAGGCTGCGCGATCCGCCGTGGAAGCGGCGTACCGGAGTGCCCGGCGCGAACCTCTCGATCTCCCGCTGCCAGTTCCCCATGAGCGAGGTCGGGCAGACCACGAGCGTCGGACCGGCGGCCGATTCGACGCTCTGACGGTGCAGATGCAGAGCGATGAGGGTGATGGTCTTCCCGAGCCCCATGTCGTCGGCGAGACAGCCGCCGAGGCCGAGCGAGGTCATGGTGTGCAACCAGTTCAGTCCGCGCAGCTGGTAGTCGCGCAGCGTCGCGGCGAGCGCCGGGGGCTGACGCACCGTCTGCTGCTCGTCCTTCTGCCCGCCGGACTGTTGCCCGCCGGACTCAGGATCGGCCACCCGGCGGCGCAGCTGCTCCAGCCAGCCGGTGGCCCGGACGTCGACCCGGCGGCCGTCGACCTCGGTGGAACCGGTCAGTACGGCTGAGAGCGCGTCGATGGGAGCGACCTTGCGGTCCTGGGTCTCGCGGGCGCGCCGGGCCTCCTCGGGGTCGATGAGCACCCACTGGTCACGCAGGCGCACCACCGGCCTGTTGGCCTCGGCCAGGCGGTCCAGTTCGGCGCGGCTGAGCTTCTGGTCGCCCAGAGCGAACCACCAGTTGAACGTCAGCAGTGCGTCGGCCGACAGGAGCGGCGGTGTGTCCGAGCCGGTGCCGGCGGTCTCCTCGCGTGCCCGGTCATCTCCGTCGTCGGGCGGACCGATGACCGCGCGTGCGGTGAGCTTGCGGGCCAGCTCCTTGGGCCAGTGCACCTGGACTCCGGTCGCCGCGAGCGCGCGTCCGGCCCGGCCGAGGAGCTCGGCGAGCTCCTCGTCGGCCGGTTCGACGGCGTCGGGCACCGCGGCCGACAGCAGCGGGGCCAGCGGCGGCCAGGCACGGGCGGCGCGGCGCAGCGCCAGGAGGGCATCCATCCGCGCGCGGGGGCCGAAGGCGGAAGCGGTCGGCGCGGTACCCGCCCAGATCTCGGCGGCATCGGCGACCAGTGCCGGATCGCTGACGCTGTGGATCTGCAGGACAGCACGGAAGGACGGCCCGGCTGTCGGCCCGGCGTCCTGCTCCGGGACCGTCAGCCCCGATGCCTCCACCCGCAGCGACAGCCGGACACCCGCATCGTGTCCGGCCGCGACATCGGTGGCCCAGGCCCGTTGACCGGGCAGACGCTGGGGCTCATCGGCGGCGAATGCCGGGCCGCCGGTGGCGAAGGCGGCGGCCGGGGTGCGCGGCAGGCCGTCCGCCACCGCGTCCAGGAAAGCGCGCAGCAGCCGCTCGGGCTCGGGCAGCAGTACGGGCCGCGCCGCCGCGTCGAGCGGCACTGCATGAGCCAGGGGCGGCATCGAGGCCGCGAGCGTACGGATCCGCGACTGATCGTCGGCGGTCAGCGGCCCGGCACGCCAGACATCGTGATCGCCGGCACTCAGTCCGGGCAGGAGCAGGCCGCGGGCGGCGAATTGCAGAGCGAGGAGCGCGGCGGCACCCCAGAAGGCGGCGGCGCCGGAGGCGTGCGCCGAGGCCCGCGCCCGCGTCAGCACGGGCAGCGCGTCCCTTACCGGAAGCACCAGCGCCGGTACGCCATGCACCCGCGCGTCGGCGCCGACAACGGTCAGCTCCTCGACGGAGCCGGGAGCCTCGGGCGGACTGCTGCCGTCCGGATGCCAGAAGGCGATGCGGCCGGTACGGGACGGATCCGCGGGCAGGAAGACCACGGAGCAGTCGGAGAGTGCGGAGATCTCGGAGAGCGTTGCCGCAGGGAGCCTGTGCACAGCGATGCCGAATTCCTCAAATTTGACTAGTGGGGGTCAAGTCGCCGAGGGTACTCCACCGCTGCGCGCCCCCGTGAGCGGAATCGCCGTGAGCCGGCTCACTTTCCGATGAACCGCCCGCCCGCGCGCGGCTGCCGGGAACGACGGCGCACCCGCCCCTGGGTGTAGCCAGCACCCCCTTTCGGGGAGGGGGCTTGCCCCCGCAGGTCCCGGGTGGTGGCGCCATGGCTGCCGCACCTCTGGGCACCGTACGTTTCTACAGGTCAGCGCAGCTTTCCAGAGACCGGAGACCTCATGCCCCAGGCCGTAGCCACCGTCGTGGAAGGCACCCGTGACGGTGCGGGAAGTGCTGTAGGTACCGGCGGTACCGGAGCCGCCACCAGCCAGGGGAGCGCCTTCGCGCCCCTGCTGCGAGCGGTCAAGGGCCAGGAACTCCTGGAGCGGCGCACCGGGTGGTATGCGGCCGGCATCGCCACCAACCTGGTCGCGCTGGGCGCTGTACTCACCGGGATGTTCCTCCTCGGCAACACCTGGTGGACCCTGCTGCTCGCACTGCCGCTGGCACTCTTCTGGTCCCGCACCGCGTTCGTCGGACACGACGCCGGACACGCCCAGATAACCGGCGACCGCAGGGTGAGCCGGGCCATCGGCCTCGTACACGCCAACCTGCTGCTCGGAATGAACGAGGCATGGTGGAACGACAAGCACGTACGCCACCACGCCAACCCCAACCACGTCGACAAGGACCCGGACGTCGGCGTCGGCGCCCTCGTCTGGACCCAGAAGCAAGCGGCCCAGCGCGAGGGCTTCGCCCGCTGGCTCACCCGTAACCAGGCCCGGCTGTTCTTCCCGATGCTGCTCCTCGAAGGCATCGCGCTCAAGATCTCCGGCTTCCAGTACCTGCGGCAGCAGCCCGCCCGGGAGCGTGCCCTCTCGGCACTGCTCCTGGTCACCCACCTCGGCCTCTACGCGACCCTGCTGCTCACCGTCATGTCCCCGGGCAAGGCTGTCGTCTTCGCGCTCGTGCACCACGCGTTGTTCGGGCTCCACCTGGGCATGGCCTTCGCACCGAACCACAAGGGCATGGAGATGCCCGACCCCGACGGGGACCGCTGGGGCCACCTCCAGCGTCAGGTCCTCACCTCGCGCAACGTACGCGGCGGCGTTCTCACCGACTGGTTCCTCGGCGGCCTCAACTACCAGATCGAGCACCACCTCTTCCCGAGCATGCCCCGCCCGCATCTGCGCCTGGCACAGCCCATGGTGCGCGCCCACTGCGAGGCACTCGGCATGCCGTACACGGAAACCGGACTGATCGAGTCCTACAGGCAGGCGCTGCGACACATGCACGAGGTCGGCGAG
This sequence comes from Streptomyces sp. NBC_01217, assembly GCF_035994185.1. Classification (NCBI taxonomy): domain Bacteria; kingdom Bacillati; phylum Actinomycetota; class Actinomycetes; order Kitasatosporales; family Streptomycetaceae; genus Streptomyces; species Streptomyces sp. NBC_01217. The sequence continues at coordinate 532,442 of NZ_CP108538.1, read as the reverse complement.
CCCCTGAGGTGAGGACTTCGGCCCGGCCGGAACCGATGGGCGCGCACAGGCGTTGTCAGAGCAGGAGCGGCCTCGGGCCGCGAAGGAGGCGTGGACGATGTCGAACAGCGCAAAGATCGCCATCGGGGGAGTTGTCGCGGCCCTCGTCCTGATGCCGTTCATCGGATTCTGGCTGTCGCTGCTGGTCCTGATCGGAGTGCCGGCGGTCGGCTATCTGCTGCTGGATCCCGGTCAGCGACGCAGGCTCCGCAGGATCACCCGCAAGGAAATAGGCCGCTGACCACGTGCAGGAACAGCAGGGGGGATCCGCAGTGCGCGGCACAGTGACCGTGGTGAGCAGCAACGAGGCGTATTCGTTCACCAAGCCGAACCGGGAGAGCATCACCCTGCTGGCCGGGCTCGGCGTGGAGGGAGATGTGCACGCGGGGGTCACGGTCAAGCACAGGTCCAGGGTCGCGCAGGATCCCACCCAGCCGAATCTGCGCCAGGTCCACCTCATCCACGAGGAGCTGTTCGGCGAAGTGCGGGAAGCCGGTTTCGAGGTCGCCCCGGGTGATCTCGGGGAGAACGTCACCACCAGCGGTGTCGATCTCCTCGCCCTGCCCGTCGGCACCCTGCTGCACCTCGGCGACGAAGCGGTCGTCGAGGTCACCGGCCTGCGCAACCCCTGCCTGCAGATCGACAACTTCCAGGACGGACTGCTCAAGCAGGTCGTCGGACGGGACGGGACGGGCCGGATCGTCCGCAAGGCCGGGATCATGGGCATCGTCGCGGCCGGGGGCGTGGTTCGACCCGGAGACCCGATAGAGGTCGAGTTGCCCGTCGGGCCGCATCGGGCGCTGGAGCGGGTGTAGCCCGGAGCGCGTGCGAGTCGTGGTCCGAGCAGGCGTGCTCGCGGCCCGTGGCCGCAGTGGTCGGTGGTCAGCGGACGGCTGTCGGCCTTCTGCCGGATACCGAGAGCTTGCTCAGGCAGGCCGGACCGCCAGCGCGTCCAGAGCCTGCAACAGGCCGGGCAGTTCCTTGCCGCGCCCGACCGGCAGCACCTCGCCCGGTTCCTCGTCCAGCAGGACGAAGGCGATGTCATCGGTCCTGGCGACCAATGACCAGCCGGGGCCGTCGACGCGCAGCATGCGGGCGTCACCCGTGGCGAAGGAGGACCGAACGCGGCCGGGCGGCGGCGGGGTGTCCACGTAAGCACGGGCCTGCGCGAGCGCCCGCCGTACGCCGGGGTGCACTCCGGAGGGTGTGTCCTCTGCGGGGGTCTCAGCGGTGGCGCCGGACCCGTCGTTCTCGGCCCCGGCCGGGCCCACAGCAGCAGCGTCGACCTCGACCTCCACCTCAGCTTCAGGCTCAACCTCGGCGGCAGCTTTGCCCTCGCCGTCCTCCTTCTCGCCCTCGGTCTCGGCACCGGCTTCGGTATCGTTCCCGGCGCCGTCCGCGCCGCCCGGATTGATGAAGTCCGTCTCGTCGTCGATCTGCTCGCGCCAGGCCACCCACTGGTGCGCAATCTCGTCCGCCCCCATGCGCCGCTGGGCGGGACCCCACGACTCCGTGTCCGGCGGGGCCAGCGGCGCCGGATCGGTGCCCTCGGTCTCCGTATCGGGCAGCGGATCGTGCGGGGCGGGCAGGCCCGGAGCGGCGACCGCCACGGCGAGGGGCCACCCGGGCAGCGCGCAGACCACCGAACGGTCGTCGGGAGAGAGGTCGTAGTCCATTCCGCAGTCCCAGGCCGCGATCGCGACGGCCACCAGCGACACGTCCTCGACGACGACGGTCCACCGCGCACCAACGCCGTCCTGGCCGAGGATCAGCCCGTACCCCTCGGCGTACGGTTCGAGGGCGAGCGCCGCACACGCGGCGGGGTAGTCGTCACCGAGCACGCTCGGGAACTGCGCCGGTGTCAGCAGGACCGCGGTCAGCACATACAGTGCGTCTTCGTCGGCGACCGTGTCGCTCGTGCCGGCCACAGCACCCTCCTCGTCCGTCATGGTTGTCCGTCGGCGCACCTTAACGAGTCGGTATCCCACTCGTCGAGGCCCTGACAAGGGAAGACGCGGATGCCGCGGCCCGGCGGACGGGCGGTCCTCAGTCGGCGGGCAGACCGAGCAGCGTTCGGGCCACTGTCTGCGGCGACTCGTCGCGCTCGCGGGCCAGCGCGATCACGGCCCGGCAGGCCAGCTCGCTGATCCCGAACGAGAGCGCCTCGGGCGACACCCAGCCGCTCGCCTCGTCGATCCGCGCCTGGTCGTCCTCCACCGATGCCGAGACATAGGTGGCCGCCGCCTCGAACAGATTGTGCTGCTTGTACCGGTCCTCCTTGAGCGGTGCTGCTGACGGCGCGCCCTTCCGGTCGGAGGAGACAACCTTCCGCAGGCTGCCGATGATGTCGATCATGGGGACCGCCTTTCCTGGTAACCGTGAGCGCGTACCGTGCTCGCACATGCTTACGATGTTCCCTATTCCCCGCCAACGTAGAGTTGGACCTTCGATCGAGGTATCGGGGCGAGGGGGCAGCACGGTGAAGAGGTACGACCGGCTGAAGGAGATTCAGCGTCTCGATCCGGAGCAGGACTTCCTCCGGATCTACCGGATCACGGCAACCTACGAATTTCCCTGGGACATCACCCGCGCTCTCGAACTGGCCCTGTACCGCACCTATGCCGTCCCCAGCATCGGCCGACTCCTGGCGCAGACGGCAGAGCTGACGGACCGATCGCAGAAGCGCTACGACGACACCGCGCTCCTCCTCGACACCATCGTCGAGCACGGCTTCGAGAGCGACCCGGGGCGCACGGCGATCCGCCGGATCAACCAGATGCACCGCAGTTACGACATCAGCAACGACGACATGCGCTATGTGCTGTGCACCTTCGTCGTCACCCCGAAGCGGTGGCTCGACAGCTACGGCTGGCGCAGGCTGTCCGACCACGAACTCCGGGCATGCGCCGTCTACTACCGGACCCTGGGCGCCCACATGGGCATCAAGGACCTGCCCGAGACGTACGAGGACTTCGAGCGCACCCTCGACGCCTACGAGGCCGAGCACTTCGGCTGGGACGAAGGGGGACGCGGTGTCTCCGACGCCACGCTGGACCTGATGGGTTCCTGGTATCCGAGCCCCTTCGCCTCCGTCGCGCGGAGGGCCGCCCTCGCGCTGCTGGACGATTCGCTGCTGCGGGCGTTCCGGTACGAACGCCCGGGCGCCGTGGCCCGTAACCTCACCCGCGGTGCTCTGCGCCTGCGAGCACGGGCCGTGCGACTGCTGCCGCCGCGTACCACCCCGCATTACGCCCGGCAGAACCCGGAGATCAAGGGCTACCCGGACGGCTACGAGGTTTCCGGGCTCGGTACGTTTCCCACCCCGGGCGTCCGCGGCTGTCCGGTCCCGCACCACCGGCGCCCCGACACTCCGGCCCAGTGAGCAGGAGGGCGGAGCGCTCGCAGGTCAGGGCGTCCGCATGGCAAGGGCGAGGAAGCGGTCGTCCTCATCGGTGTACGCATCGAGCCGCCAGCCCGAACGCGCCAGCAGCGGGCGGAGGTTGTGCTCGGCGCGCAGGTCGTCGTCCGTGATCCGGCGGCCGTGGCGGGCCGCCAGAGCCGCCCGCCCGACGGGGTGGAACAGGGCCAGCCGCCCGCCCGGCCGCACCACCCGCGCCAGCTCCGCCAGGTCCGGTCCGGGGTGCGTCAGATGGGAGATCAGCCCGGCCGCGAACACCGCGTCGAGCGACTGCGACCGCAGGGGCAGGCGGGCGACGTCGGCGAGGAGCAGCGCGCCGCTCCGGTCGCGCCCCGCCCGCTCCGCCGCCTCCAGCATCGCTGCCGTGAGATCCGCTCCCAGGACCGTGCCCCGCGGTCCCACGGCCGCGCGCAGGGCGGGCAGCGCCCGTCCCGTACCGCAGCCGGCGTCGAGCACCGCGTCACCGGGGCCCAGCGCGAGGGAGGTCACGGCGGCCGCATAGGCGGGCCCGTCGTCGGGAAACCGGCTGTCCCAGTCAGCAGCGCGGGCAGTGAAGAAGTCCTGGACGTGTGTGTGGTCTTCGGCCATACGGACATGATCGCGTACTTGCCGCAGGAGCGAAACAGAGCGAAACATCGGGAAATGGGGTGCCTGTTCGGGCACTGTGTGATCGTTCGAGAACATTTCTCTGTCATATTTCAGCAGCTTTCGAAATGCGCCTCCGGCGTGCGCCCCCATCGCGACTAGCGTCCCCGATCCATGGGACACCTGGACCACGCCACCTTCGGCTGGCTGACACCTGCGCTGTCGTACGCGATGGCCTGCATCGGCGCGGCACTCGGGCTGAGCTGCACCGTGCGGGCGCTCGACACGACCGGCCGTTCGCGCCGCAATTGGCTGATCACCGCCGCATCCGCCATCGGCTCGGGCATCTGGACGATGCACTTCATCGCGATGCTCGGCTTCGGTGTGACCGGCACCGACATCCGCTACAACGTGCCGCTGACCCTGCTCAGTCTGCTCGTCGCCATGGTGGTGGTCGGTGGCGGTGTCTTCGCCGTCGGCTACAGCAAGGACCGGACCAGAGCGCTGCTGCTCGGCGGGTTCGCCACCGGACTCGGCGTTGCCAGCATGCACTACCTCGGCATGGCGGCACTGCGACTGCACGGCACGGTCCACTACGACCCGTTGCGGGTCGCGCTCTCCGTCGCCATCGCGGTCGTGGCGGCGACAGCGGCGCTGTGGGCGGCGCTCAACATCAAGTCACCGCGAGCCGTCGCCCTTGCCTCCCTCGTCATGGGCGCGGCGGTCAGCAGCATGCACTACACCGGCATGCTGGCGGTCTCCGTGCAGGTCGCACCCTCCGGACGGGAGCTCCCCGGGGCCACGACCATGCAGTTCATCTTTCCCCTGGCCGTCGGCCTCGGCTCGTATCTCTTCCTGACCTCGGCATTCGTCGCGCTCTCCCCGACGGCCAGGGAACGCGCCGCCTACGTCTTCGCCGAACGCGCCGCGGCACCGACCGAAACGGACTCCTCAGCAGCCGCGCAGCACACCACCTTCCGGGCACGACGCGGCAGCGTGAGCGACCAGGAGGCAGCCCCGGCCACCACCACTCCCTGACGTCCGTGCATCCGCCCGACTTGCACCCGACCGACCGGCACCCGCGACACACCCAGCTCCACACCCGGAACGAGGAGGCCATGCGCCCACCCCGCACGACCCCGGAAACCGGTGCGACGGCCACCGCCAGAACCGCCGCCCCGCCGACGCGTGGACGCCGCGCGCACGCGGGCCCGCCGGCCGACGAGAGCGCCGAGCAGGACGTACGGCTGCCGCTGACGCCCGACACGTCCGCGCCGCGCGGACCGTGGACGCTGCGTCCCAGGACCGTCCGCGCGAAGATCATCTCGCTGCTGATGGTCCCGGTCGTCTCGCTGCTCGCCCTGTGGGGATTCGCCACGGTCAGCACAGCGCAGGACGTGGCACGGCTCAGGCAGTTGCAGCAGGTGGACGGCGAGGTCCGGGCCCCGGTGTCCAGCGCCGTCGCGGCGCTCCAGGTCGAGCGGCGGGCGGCCATGCTCCAGGCCACGGCCCCCGGCAGCGCCCAGGCCGCAGCACTGGAGCGCCAGACCAAACGCACCGACACCGCGCTCGCGGCCCTGCGCATCGACGGCGGCCACACCATCGCCGACACCGGCAACCTTCCGTCCACGGTGGCCGAGCGGCTCGACCGGTTTCTCGCTCGAGCCCAACGACTGCGCGCGGACACGGGCGACGAGAACGCCGTCTACGACCGGTACACCGAGGCCGTCTCCGCGGCCTTCGGCGTCTTCGGCGCGCTCACGGCGATCCAGGACGACGCACTCGGCTCCGACGCCCGCGTCCTGCTCGAACTCGCCCGCGCCGACGAGATGCTGGCCCGCGAGGACGCCCTGCTGACCACGGCCTCTCGCACCGGAACGCTCAAGGGCGAACAACTGCGCCTGTTCACCGGAGCGGTGGGTGCCCGAAGGAACCTCACCGAGACCGCGGGCGCGGACCTGCCCGCCACCGAGCGGGCCGACTGGCAGCGGTTCACCGCCGAGGACGCCTACGAGCAGATCCAGGACGCCGAGGACAAGGTGCTCGCCGCGCCCACCGGACGCGAGGCCGCACAGGCCGTGCCCACCGACGACTGGGAACGGGCGGCGGCCCGCGTAAGGGCCGAGCTGCACACCATCGACACAACCGCAGGACAACGCGCCGCCGACCGCGCCGACCCGCTCGCCAGGGGACTCTTCAGCCCGTCCGGAGCGGCGGTCCTCTTCGGCTTCGTCGCCGTCGCCGCCTCCCTGGTCATCTCCGTACGCATCGGCCGTGGGCTCGTCGTCGAACTCGTCAGCCTCCGCAACAGCGCCCTGGAGATCGCCCGCCGCAAACTGCCGCGCGCCATGCAGCGCCTGCGCGCGGGCGAGGAACTCGACATCGGGGCCGAGGCCCCGCAGGGCCCGGCCACCCACGACGAGATCGGCCAGGTCGGCGAGGCGCTGGGCACCGTGCACCGGGCGGCCCTCAGCGCCGCCGTCGAACGCGCCGAACTCGCCGACGGCATTTCCGGAGTCTTCGTCAACCTCGCCCGCCGCAGCCAGGTGCTGGTCCACCGTCAGCTCAACCTCCTCGACAGCATGGAGCGCCGTGCGGACGACCCCGACGAGCTGAGCGATCTCTTCCGGCTCGACCACCTCACCACCCGGATGCGACGGCACGCCGAGAGTCTGATCATCCTGTCCGGTGCGGCGCCGGGACGGGCCTGGCGGATGCCCGTACCGCTGACGAACGTCGTACGCGCCGCCGTCTCCGAGATCGAGGACTACGCCAGGGTGGAGATGCGGCAACTCCCCGACGCCGCGGTGAAGGGGGCGGCCGTCGCCGACCTCACCCATCTGCTCGCCGAACTCGTCGAGAACGCCGCACAGTTCTCACCGCCCCACACCAAGGTGCGCATCACCGGCGAGCCCGTGGGCAACGGCTACGCCCTGGAGATCGAGGACCGCGGCCTGGGCATGGGCAATGAGCTCCTCAGCGAGGCGAACCGGCGCATCGAGCAGGCGGAGGCACTCGACCTCTTCGACAGCGACCGGCTCGGCCTCTTCGTCGTCAGCCGCCTCTCCGTACGCCATCACATCAAGGTTCAGCTGCGCACCTCCGCGTACGGCGGAACGACCGCGGTCGTGCTGCTTCCCATGGCGCTGCTGCAGGGCGCACTTCCGCCGGCCGAGGCGCCGCAAGCGCCCGGGAACACCTCGGTCGAGCGCGGGGACGACCGGGACGGCCCGCCCTTCGGCCAGGGATCGGGCCCCCGTGCGGTGCGACCGCGGACCACCGCCTTCCCGGCGCCCGTACCGGTACCCGCGCTCGAATCCCGTACGGAATCCGCTGCCGCGGTCACCTCGCTGCGCGGGCGTCCGGGCGGAACGGCCGAGCACAGGGCCGGGGCCCCCACGGAGCCGCAGCCCGACGACGGCACACTGCCGCGCCGGGTGCGGCAGGCCAACCTCGTCCCGCAACTGCGCGAGGAGCCCCGCCCCGACGACACACCGTCACACGGCGCCTCGAACGACCGGGACCGCCCCCGGGAGCGCACTCCCGAGCAGGCCCGGGACCGCATGACCGCCTACCGCAACGGCTGGGTGCGCGGCGGCGGCACCGCCCCCGGCACACCCGCGCCCCGTCCGGGCACAGACGACCCCCGTCCACGCAGCGAAGGAGACCATGCATGATCGCGAACGAGAGGACCGGGGGACGTCACACCTCGGGTGAACTCGACTGGTTGCTTGACGATCTGGTGGCCCGGGTCGGCGAGGTCCGCCACGCCGTGGTGCTCTCCGGCGACGGCCTCGCGGTGGGTTCCTCCAGCGCGCTCAGCCGTGAGGACGCCGAGCATCTGGCGGCCGTGGCCTCCGGGTTCCACAGCCTGGCCAAGGGTGCGGGGCGCCATTTCGGGGCCGGGAACGTACGCCAGACCATGGTGGAGATGGACGAGGGCTTTCTGTTCGTCGCGGCGGCGGGCGACGGATCCTGCCTCGCCGTACTCAGCACCGCTTTCGCCGACATCGGCCTGGTCGCCTACGAGATGGCCCGGCTCGTCAAGCGCGTCGGTGAGCATCTGCGTACCCCGCCGCGGTTCGCCGCACCGCCGTCGGCCGTCGGCTGAGAGGGCGGGGACGTCCGTGTCCATGACCGACGAGGGCCCGGGAGGCATCCCGGGGACCCCGGGCCCGCACACACGCCGGGGCAGCCAGTGGTACGACGCCGACGCCGGCCCGCTGGTCCGCCCGTACGCCGTGACCGGCGGCCGTACCGAACCGGGCCCCACCGGCGTGCGGTTCGATCTGATCGCGCTCGTCACCTTCGACGACAACGCACCGGGCGGCTCCGAGGAATCACTGCTCGGCCCCGAACACCGGGCCCTGCTCACGCTCTGCCGCTCGGATACCCAGTCGGTCGCGGAACTCTCCGCCGATGCCGATCTCGCGGTCGGTGTCGTACGCGTGCTCCTCGGCGATCTGCTCGAAGCCGGCTACGTACGCGTCAGCCACCCCGTACCGCCCGCACAGCTGCCGGACGAACGCATTCTCCGCGAGGTGATCAACGGTCTGCGGGCACTCTAGGAGCAGTGCGGCGACATGACCAGACAGCAGGGTACGGAGCACGCGGACCTCTCGCCCCGCCCGGCAGCGGGAGGGGAGAGGGCTCGTGCTCACCGTGCGTACGGTGCACGGGTCAGACATTGACCCCGTAGTCGGACGCGATGCCGGCCAGTCCCGAGGCGTAACCCTGCCCGACCGCACGGAACTTCCACTCCGCGCCGTGCCGGTACAGCTCGCCGAAGACCATGGCGGTCTCGGTCGAGGCATCCTCGCTGAGGTCGTAACGCGCCAGCTCGACGCCGTTGGCCCGGTTCACCACGCGAATGAACGCGTTACGGACCTGGCCGAAGCTCTGTCCGCGGCTCTGCGCGTCATGAATCGAGACCGGGAAGACTATTTTGGCCACATCCGCCGGCACAGCGGCCAGGTCCACGTTGATGGATTCGTCGTCACCCTCGCCCTCACCGGTGAGATTGTCGCCGGTGTGCTGGACCGAACCGTCCGGGCTCGTGAGGTTGTTGTAGAAGACGAAGTGCAGGTCGGAGAGGACCTTGCCGGCATCCGAGCACAGCAGCGCACTCGCGTCCAGGTCGTGATCCGCGCCTGTGGTCGTCCTTACGTCCCAGCCCAGGCCGACCGCCACTGCGGTCAGGCCGGGTGCCTCCTTCGACAAGGAGACGTTTCCGCCCTTGGCCAGAGTCACACCCATGAACTTCCCCCATCGATCCGGTGGTTCAGTGATTCGGTGATGCGATGACCGGCGCGTCTTCGGCCGTCACCCAGGTCAACGACGATGCCCTGTCCGTGGTTCCCATGCTTGCGCAATCCCTGAAGTGACGGACAGGGGTGGTGCCGTACGTTGTCGAGCCGGTGCCTCATGCACGTGGGCCGGTACCGGGGCTCGTATCGGTCTCCTTCATGGCCTTCGCCTCACTCTTCAGGATCCGCATGGATTTGCCCAGGGTCCGGGCGGTGTCCGGCAGCTTTTTCGAGACGAACAGGAGGATCACCACAGTCGCCACGATCAACAGGTGTGAGGGCTCAGGGCCGTTGCGCAAGATGCGCGTCCCGCCCTTCCTTTCGGTGCTTTGACAGGTGTTTCCGCTCGGCGTTCACGGACTGTGCCTCAGGCTGGCTGTTGGCAGGTTCCGTGATCCACTGGGCGAGCGATACTTGTTACATTGCGCAACTGTACGACCATGGGGTGGCGGAGCACGTCCTGCACCATGGAAGCCGGACGGACGGGGTGGCCGATGACAAGAAGTCACAAGGCAGCAGCGAGCAGGCAAAGGGCCGGCCGACTGCGGCGGACAGCCGTGTTCGGGCTGTCGTTCCTCGTGCTGCTCATCGCGGGTGTCGGCTGGATCTACCTCGAACTGACGGGCAGCATCGACACTTTCAGCGCGGACGGGATCTCCGACGACCGACCGCCCGGCTCGTCGAAGGGACAGAACGTCCTGGTGATCGGATCGGACACGCGATCGGGTGGCAACAGCGAACTGGGCGGCGGCAAGGGCGCGGTGGGGCGCTCCGACACGGCGTTCCTCCTCCATGTGTACGCCGACCACAGACACGCGGTCGCGGTGTCCATTCCCCGTGACTCCCTGGTCGACATCCCGGCCTGCAAGATGCCGGGCGGAGAGTGGACCGCGCCGCAGCACGACGTGATGTTCAACGGGGCGTTCTCGGTGGGGGAGACGGCCGAGGGAAACCCGGCCTGCACCCAGAACACCGTCGAACAGCTCACCGGACTGCGCGTCGACCACACCGTCGTCATCGATTTCGCCGGATTCTCCGCACTGACCTCGGCCGTCGGAGGCGTTCCGGTGTGCCTGCCCCAGGACATCTACGAGCGCGACCTCAGTCCCAAGCGGCCGACACAGGGCGCCCGGATCTTCGTGAAGGGCCCGCAGAACGTCTCGGGGCAGCGCGCGCTCGACTACGTCCGGCTCCGGCACGGCATCGGTGACGGCTCGGACATAGGGCGGATCAAGCGCCAGCAGGCGTTCGTGGCCTCCCTCATCAAGAAGGTCCGGTCCAAGGGGCTGAACCCCACCACCCTGCTGCCCCTCGCCGACGCGGCCACCGACGCGATGACCGTCGACCCCGGCCTCGGTTCGGCCGACCGGCTCCTGTCGTTCGTCATGTCGATGAAGAACATCGACCTGCGCAACACCAAGTTCGTCACTGTCCCCTGGCGTTACGAGGGCTCGCGCGTCGCGATCGTCGAACCGGACGCCGACGCGCTCTGGGCGGCGCTGAAGGCCGACCGCACGGTCGACGGCGAGGATGCCAGCGGCAAAAAAGCGGCCAAGGGCAGCGGGACGGCGAGCGACCGGTCGAAGCCCCCGGCCGCGGCCCCGGTCTCCGGTACGGGCATCAGCGTCGCGGTCTACAACGGCACCACGGTCAGGGGCCTCGCGGCGCAGGCCTCCGAACGGCTGCGCTCCCGGGGTTTCACCGTCACCACCACGGCCACGGCGAGCAGCCAGAACTACGCCTCGACCGTCATCGAGTACGGACCGGGCCTGCGGGACCAGGCCGAGACCACCGCACGATTCTTCGCCGGAGCCCGGACAACGGCGTCCGACACCACAGGAATTCAAGTGATCCTCGGCACTTCCTACGCCCGGAACCCATCCGCCGAACCCGGCACACCGGCCCCCTCCACGGTGCCGTCCACCGTCGCCGACGGGGCCCGGTCGGCCGACGACGATCCGTGCGCGGATCTCTCGTACGGCTGACCCTCCCCGCGTGCGAGCGGCGCCGCTCAGCGCGGTGTCCGCACCATCCGCAGCTGCAGCGCCAGATGACGGGGAGCCGTGAAGCCGTACGACTCGTACAGTGCGGCGCCGTCCCCGGTGGCGTACAGACTGACCACCGTGACCTGCGCCTCCTCGCGGAACCAGGTGAGCAGGGCGTCGAGGCAGACCCGGGCATGCCCACGGCGGCGCCGAAGGGGATCGGTGCTGACATTGGAGACGTGCCCGTGCAGTCCGCTCGGATTCGCCGGAGTCGGGGCATGAGCGTCGCACGTCCCGACCGCACTGGAGACGGTGCCGAGCTCGGGATCGTCGACCAGGAACGCGGCGAACGTGGCAGGGTGACGCAGCCGCTCGGTGAACCACTGCGCCGAGGCCACCCGCCAAGGCGCGTCGGCGCCGCCCGTCTCCATGCCCATGTCGGCCAGCATCAACCCCCGCAGCCGGACCAGCGCGGGCACATCGGCGAGAGTGGCCCGGCGCGCCTGCACCACCTGCCCACCGCCGACGCCGGTACTCGTGCCGGAGTCCGTGTGGCCGATGCGCGACGGGGCCATGAGATTCTCCACTTCCGTTCGTAGCGGGTACGGGCCCGGGTTGCGCGGCGCTGCTCTCAGGCACCGAGCTCATGGAGGCGTACGGGGTGCGCGGGCATGTGCCCGGCGCGTTCGGCGAGCTGGCCGATCATCAGGCGGACGACGGCCACCACATCGGGGTCGTCGACCAGGTACACCTGCCGGCGGCCTTCGCGGCGGGACCGTACGAGACCGGCCAGTTTGAGCTTTGTCAGATGCTGGCTCACCGAAGGAAGCGTGCCGCCCACCCGGTCCGCGAGGCCGGTCACATCGCTCTCGCCCTGGGACAGGGCCCACACGATGTGCAGCCGCGCGGGCGTTGCCAGCAGGCCGAAGGCGGCAGCGGCCTCCACCAGTACCTCCGCGGGCGGATCCTCGAAACCGCCGTCGGCAGCTGTGGACACTCTTGACTCTCCCTGTCCGCATGGGCCATTCCTCGCACCCGAAGTACTCAGTGTAGGCACCGGACGGCCGCCGTCCGTGGGCACATGCGCCGGTGACCGTCCCATGTGCCCACGACCGGGAACGGCAGACGCACCCCGGCGGATGCATCGGATTGTGGACTCATCCGGGCAGTGAGTGAGCGGGAACGGTCACATCGCGAAAAAAGCGATCCCGTCCCACGAGGCAGGTTCTCGTTTGCCATGCTGTCGCCGTACTCATGCTGACGGTTCACGGAATCCGAGCCCCTAGAGACAGCTCTGACCTGCGCATTCGGCGTCCTGGGACTCATTGGTGAGAGAAGTGATCGATGCCTTCCGAGCACGCTGACAACGCCCATGGGGAGACGGCCGGGGAGGCCGCGGAGACCGAGGCCCTCGCACTGAAGATATTGGTCGCCGGAGGCTTCGGGGTCGGGAAGACGACGCTGGTCGGCGCGGTCAGCGAGATCCGGCCGCTGCGGACCGAGGAACTCCTCAGCGAGGCGGGACAGTCGGTCGACGACACCGGCGGGGTCGATCAGAAGACCACGACGACCGTCGCCATGGACTTCGGTCGTATCACCATCCGGTCCGGTCTCTCGCTCTACCTGTTCGGCACGCCCGGTCAGGACCGCTTCTGGTTCCTGTGGGACGAGCTCTCCCAAGGTGCGCTCGGGGCCGTCGTCCTCGCCGACACCCGCCGCCTGGAGGACTGCTTTCCGGCCGTCGACTATTTCGAGCACCGTGGCATCCCCTTCGTCGTCGCGGTCAACTGCTTCGCGGGCGCCCGCGCCTACGGCGAACGCGAAGTGTCCCGAGCCCTTGATCTGGACATCGGCACCCCTGTCGTCCTGTGCGATGCGCGCGACCGCGACTCCGGCAAGGAAGTCCTGATCCGCATGGTCGAATACGCCGGCCGGATGCATACCGCCCGCCTTCTCGACTCGGTGGGCTGACCTGCGGGCACACATCCAATGCGCGCCATGTGGCCGGGACCCGGCCACATGCCCGAGGAGTGCTTGCCCGTATGTGACCGGTGCGCGAGGCTTACGCGAAACGTGGGGCACGGGGAACGTATGAGTGGGGAGGAACGGGGACATGGCGCTGGACAGGGAACTCGACTGGCTCCTTGACGATCTGACGAGCAGGGTCGAGCACATACGGCACGCACTGGTGCTGTCGAACGACGGGCTGGTGACCGGAGCCAGCACGGATCTGGCGCGCGAGGACGCGGAGCATCTTGCCGCGGTCTCGTCCGGGCTGCACAGCCTCGCGCGCGGATCGGGGCGCCACTTCCGGGCGGGGAAGGCCCGGCAGACGATGGTGGAATTCGACGAGGCACTGCTCTTCGTGACGGCCGCGGGGGAGGGCAGCTGTCTGTGTGTGCTGAGCGAGGCCGAGGCCGACGTCGGCCAGGTCGCGTACGAGATGACGCTGCTCGTCAACAGAGTCGGAGAACATCTCGGTGTTGCCGCGCGGCAGATGGGAAGCGAGGGAAGCGGCCGGAACTGACCCGGATCCGGAGTTATCCACAGGCCGGACGGACGGTGTCGGTTGCGGGTTACGGTGCTCACAGAGAGTAATTGAGTCTCGCGGGAGTCTCATGGAGCCTCATGGGGGAGAGCATCATGACTGTTACCGAAGCTGTGTGTACGGAGACCGCGACCGCGGCGGATGTGTGTACAGAGACCGCAAGCACGATGGCCGTGGGCACCGCAGCCCAGGAACTGCAGCTGAAGAGAGGCGAGTTCGTCATCGCCGTGCATGTGGGCCTGGTCCGAGTGCTGGTGCCGCAGGACGGCGGAAGGGCGAGGGTCCGACGGGAGGAGGTCGACCGGCTGCGGTCGCGGGACGGGTTCCCGGAGGCGCTGCGGGAGCGGGTGCGCACGGTGGGGACGGCGGAAGGCGCTCAGCTGCTCGGGATCAGCCCGGACCGCTTCACCAAACTGGCCCGGGCGGGCTGCCTCACGCCGATCACGTTCTATCTCAACCGGTACCGGGCGGTGGTCTGGCTCTATCTCGCGCAGGAGCTTGTGGAGTTCGCGGCCCGGGAACCGCACCTCCTGGCGGGGAAGGCCCCGGCCTGCGTGCGTAGCCGGCTGGAGGGAGGGGGCGACTGCCGTGCGCGCGAATGGCGCTCGCGCCGGATCGAACGGCTGCTGGGTCTCACGGAGGACCCCTGGGCCCGCGCGGCCGTGCTCGCGGGCGCACTGGACCCGGTGCAGCTCGCAGAGGTGGTCGACGATCCGTACGAGCGTGCCCACCTCGCGAGGATCCGGCCCGAACCGGCCTTCGGGCCAACGGGGTCGCCTGCTGCCCGGGAGACCATGGCGCGTCTGATGCAGGCCGACGAACCGGACGAGATGCTGTGGCGGCGAGTCGGCCTGATCACGGAGCTGGACAACGCCCGGGAGGTCCGCCCTGCTCCGCGTCCGGGCGACGAGTGGCGCCCCCGCCCCGGCCCCGGGAACGAATCCGGACTTCAGGGCGGGCAAGGGCCGGTGCTCGCGCGCGCCGCCGAGGGCGAACTCGCCCGGACCTCTGATCCCGCTCCGGCCGCCGATCGCACCCGGGCCTTCGGGCTACTCCCGGCCTCCGGACCGGCCCGGGCTCCGGATGCCGACCCGGCGCCCGATCCCGTGCCCGCGCCGACAGCCGCTCCGGAAGGCGCACATGGGCTGCTTGCCCGGCTCAGTCTGCGCAGGCGCACCTCCCGGAGCCGTCGCCGGTAAACAACTCGCGAAAGAAGATCGGCACCGGCATCCTGGCCCACATGCTGATCAGGGAAGCCACTGCTGAGGACTGGCCCGCCATCTGGCCGTTCTTCCACGAAATCGTCGCCGCGGGCGAGACCTTCACCTACCCGCTCGATCTCGGTGAGGACGACGCCCGCTCCTGGTGGCTCCTCAGGTCACCGAACCGCACGGTCGTCGCAGTCGACGACGACGGGACGATCCTCGGCACGGCAAAGATGAACAACAACCACATGGGCAATGGCGCACACATTGCCAGCGCCAGCTACATGGTCGATCCGAAGCGATCCGGGCAGGGCGTCGGCCGGGCCCTGTGCGAGTACACGCTGCAATGGGCTCGCTCAGCGGGGTTCCGGGCCATGCAGTTCAACGCGGTGGTGGAGACGAACACCTACGCGGTCCGGCTCTACCGCTCGCTCGGTTTCGAGGTCCTGGGAACCCTGCCCGAGGGGTTCAACCATCCGAAACAGGGATTCGTCGGACTGCACATCATGCACCGCTCTCTGTGACAGCTGTCCTGACGGGCCGCCGCATCCTCCGCACGGTGTCCGTCATGTCCCAACCAGTGGTGATGTGGGGTTGGTTGTGGCCGCTGATGCTTCATGGGGCGGGTGCAGGTGTGGTTATCAGGGGCAGTACTGTGCGGCCCACCGCCATTCGGGCGATGAAACATATGCGGAGGAAGAATTCATGACCATACCCAGGAGATCGTTGCGCGCCGCGGGAACTCTCGCGGCCGCTGCGGTGGTCGGCTTGACCGGCGCGGTCCTCTCCGCCGGCCCGGCCGCAGCTCACACCCCCACCTGGGACGTGACCTGCACCGAGGTGAGCCTTGATCTGACCGCCTACAACGGCAAGGTCGCCAACCAGGTGACCGTGACCGTCGACGGCAAGGACCTCCTGCCCACCGAGGGTTTCGAGAGGGAGTTCCACAAGAAGCTCGAGCTGCCCAAGCACGACAAGGAGCTGACGGTTCGGCTCGTCGTCAAGGCCGGCGACGGCGACAACTTCTCGCGCGACGAGACCAAGGTGGCACCGGTGTGCGAGGGGACCACCCCGTCGCCCGCGCCGTCCGAGGACACGCCGTCGCAGGCGCCTTCCTCGGAGGCGCCCGCCGAGAGCGCCAAGCCCAGTGAGGCGCCTTCGGAGTCCGCCCCCGCCGCGGCCTCCCCGACGCCCAGCTCGCCGGACCTGGCCGAGACGGGTTCGTCGTCCGCCACCCCCATCATCGGTGGAGCGGCTGTGGCCGTTCTGCTGGCCGGTGGCGGCATCATGTGGTCCGTGCGCAAGCGTCGCACCGCTCAGCACTGACGTAGAACCAGGTGGTCCTGGCGCAGGACCGTGCCAGGACCACCTGCCGAGGGGTGTGTCGCCCCGGTCCCGGGGCGACACACCCCTTCTGCGTTCTCATCACACCTGCTCCGCGGGCGGCGGAGGCGGCGTGGGCGGTGCGGGGGGCCCGATCTCGCACCAGACGGCCTTGCCCTCGCCGCGAGGCTCGATGCCCCAGCGGGCGGCGACGGCATCCAGGAGCAGCAGGCCTCGACCCGATGTCGCGGTCTCGCCCGGGGTGCGGCGTCTGGGCCAGGCACTTGAACGGTCCTGGACAGACAGCCGGACCCGCCGGACGGGTTCCGGCAGCACCTCCAGAGTGAGTACCGCGCCGCCTTCCGTGTGCAGAAGCACATTCACCAGGAGCTCCCCGGTGACCAGCTCGGCGTCGTCGGCGAATTCGGCCATGTCCCAGTCGGTCAGGGCCTGACGCACGATGATTCGGGCATCGGACAGCCCTTCAGGGTCGGCCTGATGGACGTACTGGTGCAATCGCGGGGCCCGGGGCGATCCCGGATCCGGACTGCGCCGCAGCACCAGCAGAGCGACATCGTCCCCTGAGCCCCAGCGCTCCCACAGCCGGTCCGACAGATGATCGGCCAGCGCCTGAGCGCCCGCGGGCCCCGTGCCGACCTCGTTGATCAGGGCCTGCACACCCGTATCGACATCGACCCCCGGCTCTTCCACGAGCCCATCTGTGTACAGGACAATGGTTTCGCCCGGCACCAGGTCGAGACGGGTCTCCGGAAACTCCTCGTCCCCGAAGTCGGTCGAGATGCCCAGCGGCAGACCGCCCCGCACCTGAGGGCTGCCGACCCGGCCGTCCACGTGCCGGATCAGCGGTCCGAAGTGCCCGGCGCGCACCACACGCACGGTCCCCGAGGCGAGATCGACCTGGGCGTACGTGCATGTCGCGAATCGGTCCGTGTCCAGTTCGGCGAGGAAGCGCGAGGCCCGGGCCAGCACCGTCGAGGGAGCGTGTCCCTCACCGGCGTACGCGCGCAGCGCGATGCGCAACTGACCCATGATGGCGGCGGCATGTGTGTCATGACCTTGCACGTCACCCACGACGATGCCGAAGCGGTCCATCGGCAGCGGGATCACGTCGTACCAGTCACCGCCGACCTGGCGTCCGCTCCAGGCCGCGTGATAGCGCACGGCGATCTCGCCGCCCTCGATCTCCTGGATCCGCCTCGGCAGCATGGCCGACTGGAGGCCGGTGGCGAACTCGCGCTCCTCGTCGAAGAGCGTCGCCCGCTGGAGGGACTGGGCCACGATGGCGGCCAGGCCCAGACACAGATTGCGCTCATCGGCGTTGAAGGCCGTGCTTTCGCGGTAGAAGAGCGCCAGGGTGCCGAGGGAACGCGCCTGGGCGACGAGCGGCAGATAGGCGGCCGCGCGGAATTCCAACCGCTCCGCGCAGGGAGCCAGCACGGGATAGCGGTCGATGAGCTCCGCGACCGAGGTGATGAACCGGGGACGGCCGCTGAGAATCGTGTCGGCCAGGGGGTACCTCCGGTCCAGCCCCGCGGACCCGAGTTCGTCGATCGCCTCCAGCGGGTCACCGCTCAGAGCGATGACGTTGAGCGTCGTGTTCTCGATCAGACCGAGCGAGAGCCCGTCCGCGCCGAGCCGGGCCAGCCCGCCCGGTCCGGTGAGCGCGGCGGTCACATCGTCCACCGTCACCGCCCGCGACAGCGCACTCGTTGTTCGTTCAACAATGCTGGTCTGGCGCTGCCGCCGTTTTTCCAGGTCCAGCACGAAGGCCGAATGGGTGACCTCCGCCGTCGCGTCCCGTACCACCCCGATGACCCGGTGCGCCCGGCCGTCGTCGCTGCGCAGTATCCGCGCCTGGATGTGGGTCCACTGGGTCGCGCCGTCGTCGAGCGGTACCCGGATGTGCACACTGTACGAGGTGCGCCCGCCCTTGATCGCTTCGTCGATCGCCATGTGGAGTCGGGCCCGCTCCGCGGGTTCCAGGCGCGCCACCAGGGTCTTGGGTCGTGAGTCGAAGGTCATCGGGTCCAGCCCGAAGACCAGCAGGCCCGCTTCGTCGATGTCCAGCGTCTGGGCGTCCAGGTCCCACTCGAAGCTGCCCGTCCGGTTCATGGCAAGCCGCTGCGCCGTCGCGATCTCGCTGGTGTGTGACTTCTCGATCAGCAGGCGGGGCGGGACGGCTGTGCTCGGTTGCCGGTCGTGATCGGTCATTCCTGCTCCGGAGTCCTTCCGGCGGGGGGCAGCCGGGGCGGCGCGGCCCGTACGGGCTGTCTCAATTGTCGAACCGGTTCCGGCAGGCTGCCACAGCGGACACCCGGTGAAAACGGGGCTGCGGGCCGGTCCGACCGGTTTTTGCACCCCCGATTCCCGAGCCCGTCATCCGCCCCGCAGAATGACGACGGAAGACCGTCCGTGATCGGCGGGCGATACGGCACAGGGGCTGACCGGAGCGCATTCATGAACCACGACGATCCCGTTCTGCTGCACACCGAGGGGCGCATCCGGCACATCACGCTCAACCGCCCGCGCGCCCTCAACGCGCTGAATCACGCCATGGTGCTGCGCATCGGTGAAGCGCTCGCCGCGGCCGAGCTCGACGACACCGTCACTGCGGTTCTGATCACCGGGGCGGGGGAGCGCGGCCTCTGCGCGGGCGGCGACATCCGGTCGATTCACGACGACGCCCGCACGGGAGGCGGAGCGTCGATGGAGTTCTGGCGTGACGAGTACCGGCTCAACGCCCGTGTCGCCCGCTTTCCCAAGCCGTACGTGGCGATCATGGACGGCATCGTGATGGGCGGTGGCGTCGGTGTCTCGGCCCACGGCGACGTCCGCGTCGTCACCGAACGCTCGCGCATCGCCATGCCCGAGACGGGTATCGGATTCGTCCCCGATGTGGGCGGGACGTATCTCCTCGGCGCTGCGCCCGGCGAGCTCGGCACCCACCTTGCGCTCACCGCGGACGCGGTCGGCGCAGGTGATGCGCTGCTGTGCGGGCTCGCCGACCACTTCGTGCCGTCGCAGAGTCTGGCCGAGCTCACCACAGCCCTCGCCGGCTGCGATACGGCTGCCGGGATCCAGGAGACGGTGCGGCGGTACGCCACGCCCGCGCCGAGCGGGGAACTGGCGGCGCACCGTGAGTGGATCGATTTCTGCTACCGGGCCGACTCCGTCGAGGAGATCCTCGAACGGCTCGACAACAGCGGTGTCCCCGCCGCGAAGCAGGCTGCCGAAACGATCCTGGCCAAGTCGCCCACCGCGCTCAAGGTGACGCTCTCCGCCCTGCGCAGGGCGCGCGGGCTCGACAGCCTGGAGGCGGTGCTCGACCAGGAGTACCGGACTTCGTGCACCGCTTTCACCAGGCCCGACCTGGTGGAGGGCGTGCGCGCTCAGATCATCGACAAGGACCGCAATCCGAGGTGAAGCCCGGCAGAACTGGCCGAGGTCACCGAGGCCGACGTGGCGCTCTTCTTCGCCCCGCTGGGCGACCGCGAACTCGGCCTGGATCAGGGTTCCCCGACGACGGACTGAGACGGAGGAGCACTGCGAGGGCCCGTTCGGAGGCCGTCGGGATCGAGGCGGGCCGCGGCCCTGAGAAGTCGTCCCACGGAATGTGCAGGGACGCCTTCGGCGCAAGCCTCGTGAACGGGACCACCTTTGCCGCTTCCTCCGGCGAACGATGGCCGTTCGCCCGCAGAGCGCCGGACGGGGCCGGTCCACCCGGTCCGCCCGGCGAAGGAATGCACCGCGACGCCGCCACCGCGGTGCCTTTCAGCGCGTTCGTTCAGCGACCGCTGCCGGACATGCTCGGCTGAAGCGAGCGCACGAGATCGAAGAACCGGGACTCATTGCCGCAGAGCCCGGCACGCTCCAGCGCGCCATCGGCCTCCGCGATCGGCGAAGCGAGCAACGGCACATACAAGGGGCCTTCGTCGGGCTCCGCCAACGCGGCCCTGGTGGCCTCCAGCAGTCGGACATACGCCCGGGCCGCGGCGAGTTCGTCATTGCGCATCTCAGCATCTCCCCGTCAGAGGTGTCGGACCCACCAGCATTCCTCATGGGTCTGACATCGCCCTTCCACACCGACGCGAGCCTGCCCACTAACCGCCGTTCGGCCGTCGGACACCGGCCGGTGGTTCCACCTCCAGAAACCTTCTGCGCCGCGGTCCGCGGTACAGCAACGCCGTCCAGCCCAACTCCCGCAGCACAGTCGCGCACCGGGCCAGCTCAACGTCCTCCGCGTGAGCGGCGCCGCTCCCGGACGGACCCAGCCACTCGATTCTCACGCTGCCCGGCGCCTCGCCCTGCTCCAGGCGGTACCCGGTCGCCGTTCGCACGCCGGAGCCGTCGACGGCCGAGGCGGCCAGGCCCGACGCCTCCAGGGCCAGGGCGACGGCCCGTATCGGCCGGTGGGTCTCCCACTGCGCGGGCACACTGTCCGGGCTCGCGTGCCCGGTGTTCGTCAGCCGGCGGATCTGCAGCATCCCCTCGAACGCCGTCCGTACCGAGGCAGCGCGCCTTCCGTCCGCATCCGGAACCGCCGGGCCGTCCCCGGTGGCCGGTTCGAAGCCGGACTCGTGCTCGGTGCCCATCGGCCTCCCCTTCACCCGTACCGTCCTGCTGACAGTGTGCGCCGCCCCACTGACAACGGCCGGGGCGCGAGGCATCGCCCGTCCCTAGGTCCTGTACGGAGTTCCCCCGCGGCGTCGCGGCGCCTGGCACCGCCGCCTCCGGCGTTGTCGTCAGTCGCCGACGCTCAGCGTCGGCTCCTTCCTCCGCCTTGGATTCGACGGCACCAGGCGCCGCTCCTTCTCCCGCGCTGGAACTCCGTACAGGACCTAGGGGACTGCCGGCACCGGGATTGTCGGCACCACCGTGCCAACGCCCCCTGGCTACGCCCGTGGAGCGCCTGACTCACCGGATGCCGGCGACCGGGCCGCGTCGAGCACCTTGCCCGGATTGAGGATGCCGTACGGGTCCAGGGCTGCCTTTACCGCGTGGTGCATGCCCAGCACTGCGGAACCCAGTTCCTTGTTCATGCCACGCATCTTCAACAGCCCCACCCCGTGCTCGCCCGTCACAGTGCCGCCCAGCACGATCGCATCGTCGAGGATGTCCTCGAAGGCCGACTGGGCGCGGGCCCGCGCTGCTTCGTCGCCGGGCGGGGTGATGATCAGCGGATGGAGATTGCCGTCCCCGGCATGGGCGATGTTGGCCACCAGAATGTCGTGCCGCGCCGCCGTCCGCTCGATCCGGGCCAGCATCTCGGGAACCGCGGTCCGCGGCACGCAGACATCCTCGGTCAGGACCGGACCGAGCCGTTCCAGCGCCGGGTAGGCCAGCCGGCGCGCCTGGAACAGCGCATCGGCCTCCTGCTGGTCCGTGGAGACCACGGACCAGGTCGCGCCCGCCCGCTCGAAGCAGTCCCGCACGAGTTCGGCCTCGGCATCGCCCTCGGCGCCAGGCGTGTCGACCCGGCCGAGCAGCACCACGTCCGCGTCGGCGGAGAGCCCCATCTTCTTCCACGCGTCGACGGCGGCGAGACAGTGACGGTCGACCAGTTCGAGCGCCGAGGGGATCACGCCCGAGGCCGTCACGGCGCTCACCGCCTCTCCCGCCGCGACCACCGACGCGAAGTACCCCGCCACGGTCCGCTCCTTCGGCCGCGCCGGACGCAGCCGCACCGCGACCTCCGTGATCACGCCGAGGGTGCCCTCGGACCCGACCATGAGCCCGGCCAGGTCGTATCCTGCGACCCCCTTCGCGGTGCGCCGGCCGAGCGACACGACCTCGCCGAGCCCGTTGACCACTTCGAGACCGAGCACATAATCACGTGTCACGCCGTACTTGACGCAGCACATGCCACCCGCGTTGGTCGCGACGTTCCCGCCGATCGTCGACCAGGGCGAACTCGCCGGATCCGGCGAGTACCAGAGCCCGTGCTCCGCGCAGGCCGCCCGCAGATCGTCATTGACCACGCCCGGCTGGACAACGGCCAGCCGCTCCGCGGTGTCGATGTGAACGATGCGGTTCATGTCCTCGAAGGACAGGACGATCGCCCCGTCGACCGCGTTCGCCCCACCCGAGAGACCGGTGCCCGCGCCGCGCGGCACCAAGGGGATGCGGTGGGTCAGACAGTGCCGGACCACATCCCGTACCTCTTCGGCGGTCTGCGGACGCACCACGGCAAGGGGGATCCCGTAGGGAGCCCACTCGGCCTCGTCGTGCTGATAGCGGGCAAGGCCGTCCGGATCCGTGAGTACCCGCTGGGCGGGGATGCCGTCGACCGGTGCGTTCGCCACGTCCGTGGCCACCTCCTACAAAGATGTAATACGCACCATGATTGCGCGCGCGGCCTGCGCCCGGAGCGGAGCCCCCTGATTCCGGTGTCCGGAGGACCGTCGACGGTGACGGGCGACGGATCCCGATAGGGTCGACCGTCCGACAGTTACGTACCCCAGAGGATCCACGCACCGTGTCCGACGACGTCAAAGGCCCTGGCACCGACCGCACCGACCGCACCGACCGCACCGACCGTGCCGCGCTGCGCGCCGACTGTGCGAACTGCTTCGGGCTGTGCTGCGTCGCGCTGACCCTGACCCGGTCCGCGGACTTCGCGATCAACAAGGACGCCGGTAAGCCCTGCCGCAATCTTCAGGACGACTTCCGCTGCGGTATCCACACCGAACTACGGGCCCAGGGCTTTCCCGGCTGCACCGTGTACGACTGCTTCGGAGCCGGCCAGAAGGTGTCCGCCGAGACCTACGGCGGGCAGGACTGGCGCCGGGCCCCGCGGACCGCTCAGCAGATGTTCCAGGTCTTCCCGGTCATGCGACAGCTCCACGAACTCCTCTGGTACCTCACGGAAGCGCTGACCCTGGA
Organism: Streptomyces sp. NBC_01217; assembly: GCF_035994185.1. Lineage (NCBI taxonomy): Bacteria > Bacillati > Actinomycetota > Actinomycetes > Kitasatosporales > Streptomycetaceae > Streptomyces > Streptomyces sp. NBC_01217. Next base: position 509,130 of record NZ_CP108538.1, on the reverse strand, counting down.
ACCGGCACGCTCCCTCCACGGCGAGATCAGACGCAGCCTCGACGAAACGGAACGCCTCACCCACCTCCCGGCCGATGCGTTCACGGACCTGGATGTGGCCGGGTACCGCGAGGACGTCGCCGCCCTCCTACTCCGTACCAGTGAACTCGTGCGCGCCTCGGTGGCCGGCAGGAAGAAGCGCGACCACCGCGGCGCCGACCTCATCGGCGCCCGGCTCAAACGCGCCGATCTCCAGGGCGCCGACCTGCGGGGTGCGTACCTCATCGCGGCGGACCTCAAGGGCGCCGATCTGCGTCTGGCCGATGTGATCGGGGCCGACTTCAGGGACGCCGACCTGTCCGGCGCCGACCTCACCGGCAGTCTCTTCCTCACCCAGGCCCAGCTGAATGCGGCCAGGGGCGACGCGGCGACGAAACTCCCGCCCTCGCTCAGCCACCCGAGGCACTGGGACCGGTGATTTCCGGCCCGGACCGCGTTTCTGACGGGCCAGGACACCAGCGGCGCCGCACCGGAACGGATCGGCTGGTGCGGCGGGGCACCGCGGGCACCCGTGGTTCGTTGCACAGTGTGGCGTACCCGGAGCGCCTTCGACGACCGGACCGAGGAGTCCCGCAGATGCCGAGCAGTACCGACCGCAGCCGCACCGAGCCGAGCCGTACCGACGGGAGCCGCACCCGGCTCGTCGAGCGGCTCATGGAGCAGTTCCCGCACGTGCCCCGGGAAGCCGTCGTCAAGGAAGATCTGCTGCGCGGCGGCGTGGCGTTCGACGAGTCCGCGCTGAGCGACAACGAGGGCGGTGACATCAAGCCGAAGTCGTACTTCATCTTCTCGTTCGACCACGGAACCCTCCCCGAGCTGGGCGCGGCAGCACTCCGCCGTCCGCCGGAGGAGATCGTGCTCACCGGAGGTCCGTACGGACTTCGCAGGACCGTGGTGTCGGTGCGGGTCAACCCGGCATCCCCGTACCGAGTCGCGGCCGACGGCGACGGCGTGCTCGGTCTGTACCTCGACGGCCGGCGGATCTCCGACGTCGGACTGCCGCCCATGCCGGACTACTACCGGCACACCCTTGAGAACGGCAAGTCCGTGATGGAGGTAGCGCCCACCATCCAATGGGGTTACCTCGTCTATCTGACGGTCTTCCGGGTCTGCCAGTACTTCGGCGCCAAGGAGGAGTGCCAGTACTGCGACATCAACCACAACTGGCGCCAGCACAAGGCGGCGGGACGCCCGTACACGGGTGTGAAGCCGGTCGAGGAGGTCCTGGAAGCGCTGGCCATCATCGACAAGTACGACACCGCGAAGACGTCCACCGCCTACACCCTCACCGGCGGTGCCATCACCTCCCACATCGGCGGGCGCGACGAGGCGGATTTCTACGGGCAGTACGCCAAGGCCATCGAGGAGCGCTTCCCCGGCCGCTGGATCGGCAAGGTCGTCGCCCAGGCACTGCCCAAGGCCGATGTGCAGCGCTTCCACGACTACGGCGTGCAGATCTACCACCCCAATTACGAGGTGTGGGACCGACGGCTGTTCGAGCTCTACTGCCCCGGCAAGGAGCGCTACGTGGGCCGCGACGAATGGCACCGCCGCATCCTGGACTCAGCAGAGGTCTTCGGCCCCCGCAATGTCATCCCCAACTTCGTGGCGGGCGTGGAGATGGCCGAACCCTTCGGCTTCACCACGGTGAACGAGGCCATCGAATCGACTACCGAGGGACTGCGGTTCTTCATGTCGCACGGCATCACCCCGCGCTTCACCACATGGTGCCCCGAGCCCACCACCCCGCTCGGAAAGACCAACCCGGACGGAGCGCCGCTGGAGTACCACATCCGCCTGCTGGACGCCTATCGCGCGACCATGGAGGAGTACGGGCTCAGCTCGCCCCCCGGCTACGGCCCGCCCGGCCCCGGACGCGCCGTCTTCTCCGTCAGCTCGTTCATGGACAGCCTCCCGGCCCGTTCGGACGACGTTCAGTAGCACGGAGCGGATGTCCGGTCACGACTCGGCCGGTCGCGCTCTCGACAGCGTGGGGGCGACGGTCGCGACGAGGCTGACCCCGCCGACTGCCGACGCCCCTTCGCGTCAGGCGCGCCACTCCACCGTACGCTCCGAAGACGCCTCGCCGAGCGCCTTGGCGACGGCCTGGGCGTCGCCCTGGTGACCGTAGACGGGCGTGCCGGGCTGCTGCCGCCAGGACTCGTCGAGGCCACCCGTGTCCACGGTGTCGAAACCGAGCTCGTCGATGAGGTCGCGTACGACCTGCTTGGCCGCCGCGTCGTCACCGGCCACCGGCAGCGCCTGACGGCCGGGGCTGCCCTTCGGGAGGCCGTTGTCGAGGATGTCCTGCGCGAACGTTCCGTTGAACGCCTTGATCACCGGGTGGTTGATCTGCTCCTCGGTCCACCGGCTCTCCAGCAGGCCGTCCTCGATCGCGGCGATGCGGCCGTCACGCTGCTGCGGGTAGTAATTGCCCGTGTCGATGACCGCGACACCCTCCGCTGCCCCGTCGAGGAACCCGGAGGGCAGGGCGGGGACGGCCTTGAGAGGGACGGTGACGACAACGACCTGGGCCCCACGAGCGGCCTCCGAGGCGTCGACCGGCGTGGCTCCGGTCTCCTCGGCGAGTGCGGTGAGCGTCTGCGGGCCCCGTGAGTTTGCGACGGAAACGTCATGGCCCAGCGCCGTGAGGCGCCGGGTGAGGTTACCGCCGATGTTGCCCGCTCCGATGATGCCGATCTTCATGGATCCGACCTTCCGATGGTGCCTGCGGTACGTGATGTGGTCTCGCCGATTCACCAACTAACCGCTGCCGCCCCCTATTCCGGGGAATGGCAAAACGATTCGCCCGTTCACCCGAAGGATGGGACCGGACGACTCCGGGCACGTACAGAAAGAGAAACGGAATCACCGAGCCCCCTTGGAGGCGGTACCCATGCTGCATGGCGTCGATGTCAGCTCGTATCAGTCGTCCTTCGACACGGACGGACTGGACTTCGTCCTCATCAAGGCCACCGAGGGGCGTTCGTACATCAATCCGCATCTGAACTCGCAGGTCAAACGTGCCCGGGACGCAGAATGCGTGGTCGGCTTCTACCATTTCCTCTGGCCCGGCAACATCACGGCCCAGGCGGCGTACTTCGTGAGCAAGGCCCCGGAGAAGGTGGGCGATCTGCTCGCCGTGGACTGGGAGGAGAATGGGGAGGGCACGCGGGCGAGTAATGCCGAGAAGGACCGCTTCATCCGTGAGGTGAAGCGCCTGAGGCCCCATCACAGGGTTCTGCTCTACTGCAACCGCTACTTCTGGCTGAATCACGACACCACGTCGTATGCGGGGGACGGCCTGTGGATAGCGGACTATGTGGCGGCGGGCAAGCCCAGGATCGAGGCATCCTGGCGCATTCATCAGTATACCGACCATCCGCTCGACAAGGACGTCGCCGCTTTCTCCTCACGGTCCGCCATGCGCGACTGGGCCCGCGGGTAGCTGCAATCGAGGGCTGTACTGCCGGCGGCCGGCCATCAGGTCCTGGTTGAGGATGGAGGCCTCAGGTCTGTGCCACACGGACATCCACGCGGCACGGGGGGACCGGCCGGTCAAGCCCGGCCCACCGTTCGTGCCAGTCCCCGACGGCCTCGACCCGTTGGACGCTGCGCCGCTGACCTGCGCGGGAGTTACCACGTACAAGGCCGTGAAACTGGCCCTGGCCCGTGAACCGCACGGCGGCGTCGTCCGCGTGGGCCGGGTTCTCAAGGCCCCATTGGTAGGTGAAGGCCCATCATTGGTGGCAGCCTAAGATGTCGTCGATGAGCGAGACCCCGCCCAGCCTCCTGGGACTCACGACCTATTTGCTGTCCAAGACCGGCAAGGCCGCGCGAAGCCGGCTGGCAGCGCGACTGGCCGCGCGAGGTCTGCGGCTCTGGCACATGGCCGTACTGTCGGCGCTGGTCGACTTCGGCCCCCATGTGCAGCGTGAGCTGGCGTCACGGCTCGGGATCGACCGGAGCGACATGGTCAAGATCGTGGACGATCTCGCAGTGGCCGGACTCGTGAATCGGGCCCGCGACACCACCGACCGCCGCCGGGTGAACGTCACGCCCACGCGGGCAGGCCGCGCGATGTTCGTGGACCTGCAGGCCGAGGCCCTGGCTGTGCAGAAAGAGCTGCTCGCGCCCCTGACCAGTGCCGAACAGGCGCAGCTGGCGGCGCTGTTGAGACGTGTCCACGCCCACGTCCAGGCTGGGTCCGAAGAAACGCGACCAAGTCGCTGAGCGGTCCTTCGAGTCCGGTGCGGCAGACTTTCCCGGGTGACCACAGCCGCGGCTCAGCCGCCTCGTGACCGTGCGCTCGGGCGCGGAATCTCCACCCTCATTCCGCAGGCCGCGACCGCGACCCCGGCCGAACGGGCGGCGGCCGTGCTGACTGCCATGCAGAGCGTTCCGGTCCGGGTGGGAGTCCTCCAGGCCGCCGTGGTGCTCCTGGAAGATCGGGTGCGTGCGACGGAGGACGGCGCGGAGCGCGCGGCGGCAGCGACGACGGTCGCCATGCTCCGCAGCGCGATCGGCCAGGCCGGCTGAGACCGGGAGAAGCCGTCGGAAGGGCGCGTCATGGTGAGGCTCCTGAGAAGAAGTGTGCTGCCTGCCGCAGCACTTGCGGAGCCAGGTTCCGCGCCGCATGTACGCGAGTGCCCGAGGAGAGGGTTCCGGTGCCGCTGGGCCGCATCGGGGGCCGTCGCTTGCCGAGAAGTACGTCTGCCCACCCCACCGTTCCAGAAGTATCCATTGGCATGGACCTGATGGACGCTCTGGGCTACAGTCCGTTGCGGCACACTCTGAGAGCGCTCTCAGATGAGACCTCTCGGATGCCTGCTGTTCCTCCCCACGAAGTCGGAACAACAGAAGGGCCGTTCCCTTGAGACGCATGACAGCCTTACGCGCGGGTCTTGCCGCCACTCTGGTCGTCGGAGCCTGGGCGACCATAGGTCTCGCCTCTGCATCTGCCTCTGACACCGCCGCGAACTCACCGTCCAGCGCTTCCCGTTCCGATACCGCCGAGGCACCGGCGTCCGCCGGACTGATCTCCGCCATGCGCCGAGACCTCGGCCTGACGGAAAGCCAGGCCAGGGCGCGCCTGGCTGCGGAGAAGACGGCAACAGCCGTACAGGGCAAGGCGCAACGGGCCGCCGGATCGTCGTACGCGGGCTCCTGGTTCGACCCGGCCACGGGCAAGCTCACCGTAGCCGTCACCGACGGCAAGAGGGCCGACGCCGTAGGAGCGTCCGGTGCCGACGTCCGGCTGGTGAGTCACAGTGCACGTCAGCTCGACGCAACCAAGGCGCAGCTTGACAGGCTGTCCGCGCCGGACGGCATCAGCAGCTGGCACGTCGACCCGAAGGCCAACCGCGTCGTCGTGAACGTCGTCGCATCGGCACAGGGTGACAACGATGTCCAGGACTTCGTCGAGCGTGCCCGCAAGGCCGGTCCCATCCTGGTGAAACAGACGTCCGAGGCACCCGAGACCTTCGCGGCCGGGACCGTGGGCGGCGACCCGTACTACACGGGCAACGTCCGGTGCTCCATCGGCTTCTCCGTGTACGGCGGCTTCGTCACGGCGGGACATTGCGGCCAGGCAGGCGCGGCGGTCAGGGGATGGGACGGCTCGGCCATCGGCAACTTCCAGGGATCGTCCTTCCCCGATAACGACTATGCCTGGGTCAGTGTGGGCAACGGCTGGTGGACCGTCCCCGTGGTCCTCGGCTGGGGCACGGTCTCCGACCAGTTGGTCCGCGGCTCCGCGCAGGCACCCATCGGTGCCTCGATATGCCGCTCCGGCTCCACGACCCACTGGCACTGCGGCAACGTGCTGGCCACGAACGAGACCGTGAACTACAGCCAGGGCGCCGTCCACCAGATGACCAAGACGAGCGTCTGCGCCGAGCCGGGCGACTCCGGCGGATCCTTCATCAGCGGGGACCAGGCCCAGGGCGTCACGTCGGGAGGCTGGGGCAACTGCTCCAGTGGCGGCGAGACCTGGCACCAGCCGATCAACGAGATACTGAACCGGTACGGGCTGACGCTGCACACGGCCTGACGGTACGCAGGCGGGCTGGGTCGGCGGCTGCCTTGCTGTCCAGTCCTGGAGGGCCTGTCGCGACTGGAGGTTCGTCACTCCGGCGCGGCAGGCCTTCGGGGTCGGGGCCGAAGGCGGTCTGCCGGCCGATGGTGGGCCGGGTGTGGGTATGCGGGATCGGCGCGTGCCGGCGTGCGTCGGCATGTGTCGGCTTCGGGTGCACAGACGCACAGAACCCCGGCCCGATTCCGGCGGGCTGGGGTTCCGCGTTGTGTGGGTTTTTGGCTTACCGGTTCGGTTACCGGCCGTCGAATCCGTCGTAGCCGCCGAAGCCGTCGTAGTGGCGCTCGATCACCCGGAAGCTGCCCACGACGCCGTTGTGGACCCAGACGCCGCCCCTCACATTGCCGAGTACGACGCCGGTGCTGGAGCTGTAGGGGCCGACCGTGGAGACAGGGGCGCCGTTGTCACAGGTGGCTCCGCGGAAGACCTCGACGCTCCTGCGGCTGTCGTTGCGGATGTTGAGGCTCTTGGAGCCGAGCCCGCTGACGACGGTGATGCAGCCGCCCGGGTCATCGGTGTAGGTGCGCTCGTTGACGTGGATGCGGCCTCTGTAGTAATCCCAGTCGCCGCGGTCCCGGTCGTAGCCCCGATCCTCTTTGCCCTTGCCCTCGTTGCCCTTGCCGGCGTCACCGCCGCCGAGAGCCGAGACGGGGGAGGAGGCCTGCTGGATGACAGGGGCTGCCTGGGCCGGCTCGGTGGCAGCCGAGGCGTAGGTGATGCCAGTGGCAGCCAGGGCCGAGGCAGTCGCGATGGCGGCGGTAACGACAGTGGAACGAGTAACCATGTCACTTCTCCTGTCTCAGAGGGGTCGGCTGAACAGTCGGCCCGAAACTGAACGTACTGACGGTCCCGATTGCTGTCATATCGGACGCGTTGCGGAGTTGGTGCCGGGGCGCCGATCGGGGTACAGGAGACACCCATTTGCTATTTCCGGATAATCGGATGAAACATCAAGTGAGCCTATTTATAAGGAAATTGATGCATCGTTGGTCTGTCCAGGGGACTTTTCTGACACCTAGTCACTCCTGATGTCAGCGTGTCCCTGTTGACATGGTTCGGTCCGGAGGCGCGCAATACCGCCCTGAGTGCTCGTCACCCACAAAGTCACCTGCCTTGACCAGCGGTGACGGTCCGTAGAGACGTTGCCGGGCCCGGCGCTGCGGTGCGTGGACGTCGTGGGTGGTGCTCGCGGAGGCGAAAAGTCGCCGTGGGGCGGCAAGGCGCCCACGTGGAGCCTGCTCTCCTTCATGCTGAGACGGAACGCTCCGTCTTGCGAGAGGTCGTATCGGCAACGCGGCAGACGTGCTTGGCGGGCTGCGTGTGAACGGCCGGGATCGGTGACGGCATCCCGGCTCGGTCCGGCGGGTCTTCACCGACGTCGCTGATGCTGTGGCAGGACAGAACAGCCGGAGCGGTCACGGGGTGACCTTCACCCTGGCACTTCCGTACGCTCCCACCATTCGTAGACAGGCAATGCGCCCTCGGCGGTATCCTGGTGGCGTGTCGTCACCTTGAAGTGCTCGTAACCGCCACGGAACGGGATCTTGATGTCGAGCCCGGGCGTGGTGACGGAAACGATTCGCTCAGGCAGATCGTCGGGGCCGCCCTCAAGGACGGCCTTCATCGCATTGGTCATGGCGAAAGTCTCCCCGTAGGGCGGTCCGCCTTCTCCATGACGCGCCGAAGGGCTCGTCGCCGTGTGACCTGTCGGCATTCCAACAGCACACTCGTGCTGGGTCGGGCCCGGCCGGTTTGCCACCAGGGCGTTGGGTGACGAGCAAGGCGGCCACTGCCACGGCAACGATGGCGTCGAGGCCGTTCAGACGGTCGGTGGTGGCCGCGGCGCGTTCGGGAGACATCGGGTCCCTTGCCTGGGCAGCTTGAGGATGTCATTCCCTATTCGCTCAGTCCCACGACGCCCCAGCCCCGCCGAGCGGCTTCGGTGAGGACGCGGCCCCAATCCTGCAGTAGGTCGGCGAACCCGCTGAAGTCGCCGACCCAGCCTTCGGGTTCCGCGGCATGCTCGTCGAACGGTCTGCGCAGCCCGCTGAGCCGGGACCGTACCCGTTCCCATGTCGCGGCCAGTTCCCGCACGCTGTCCGGCGAACGTGCGACCAGCAGGCCGTAAAGTCCTCGGGGTCGTCACAGAAGAAGCCCGGGGCGGTGTGCTCCGCCTTGCCATCCAGCCCTTGCCAGATCAGCCCGAGCAGCAAGGCGTCCAACTCGGCCCGCACCAGGGGGTCGGCGTGGTCGCGGAGGGATTCCCACCGATGCCCGGCCCGGAAGTGCGCCTTGAACGAGCCGCAGGTACGCAGGAACTCGTATACGGCGAAGAAGGCGCCGTCGCGGCCCCGCGGCCACTCCCAGTCGCCCTCGACCACCGACCGGTCGTGGTCCCACAGCCCCGTCTCGTCGGCGTACCAGGCATCCCTCAACCGCGACAGCCGCTCCCGCGGTGGCTGCTCACCCAGCCACGACCAGTCGACGATCATCACAGCAATGTCCAGTCCCATGGGGGTGAGGCTACCGAGCGCACCGGCCTGGACCGCGGCACCGGCACAGTCCTGATCGCCAGTCAGAGCTGCCCCTGCCTTCGCTCTGTGAGGACGTACGTACTGCCACGACCGGACGCCCATGAGGACGGCCGGTTCGAGCGGCGACCGGTCGCGGTCGGTCCATGCTCGGCTCCCGCGTTGCGGGCGAGCCGAGCGCGCAGACCGTCGCAGCCGATATGAGCAACACCCGCAGACGATGAAAACGGCTGTGACCAGGTGCTTGACCGCCTGATGCGGCGGGATGACCGGGGTTCGTGCGTCTCCCGGCCGGCGGATGCTACTTCTGGGGTGCCCCGTCGGCGTAGCCCGGCTCCTCCTCCAGCAGTGCTGTGTCCAGCGCTGCTGTGAGTCGGTTGAGGCGGGCTCGCAGGTCGCTGATCTCGTCGAGGTCGAATCCGGTTGCCGCGGCGATCCGGCGCGGTACGGCCAGCGCTTGTGCGCGCAGTGCCGCGCCCTCGTCCGTGAGATGGATGTGGACCGAGCGCTCGTCCTGGGCGCTGCGCTCGCGTCGCACCAGGCCCGCCGCCTCCAGGCGCTTCAGCAGGGGCGACAGCGTGCCGGAGTCGAGCCGGAGGTGCTCTCCCAGCTTTTTCACCGGCAGCTCGCCGTGCTCCCAGAGCGCCAGCATCACCAGGTACTGGGGGTAGGTGAGCCCGAGATCCTTGAGGATCACGCGGTAGACGCTGCCGAAGGCGCGCGACGTGGCGTTCAGGGAGAAGCAGATCTGCTGGTCGAGGCGGAGGTAGTCGGCCTCGGAGGGGGCCTCGCGGCTCGGGCTGGACATGGAGGTCATGGATTCAGCATAGCCCTGCGCGTCATTCGATTGCGCACAACTCAATTGTGTGCTTTCCTTGTGTGGAAGCGGCCGGACAAGGCCGCCGGATCAGGACTTTCAAGAGGGATGGTTTCCATGGAAGCGCTCTACACCGCCGTCGCCACCGCCACCCACGGCCGCGACGGCCGCGCCGTCACCTCCGACGGCAAGCTGGATCTGCAGCTGGCCATCCCGGTGGAGATGGGCGGCAGTGGCCAGGGCACGAACCCCGAGCAGCTGTTCGCCGCCGGGTACGCCGCTTGCTTCGCCAGCGCCCTGGGCCTCGTCGGCCGTCAGGCCAAGATCGACGTCAGCGACGCAGCCGTGACCGGCGAGGTCGGCATCGGCAAGCAGGGTGAGGGCTTCGGTCTCGCGGTCACGCTGCGCGTGGAGCTGCCCGAGACCGTCGACGTGGCCACCGGTCGCAAGCTGGTCGAGCAGGCCCACCAGGTCTGCCCCTACTCCAACGCGACCCGCGGCAACATCCCGGTCGAGCTCGTCATCGAGTAGCGGATTCCGGGCGCCGACCCGGGTCGGCGCCAAGCAGGTCGTGCCGACAGGTGACGTGGCGGCGTTTCGACCGGAGGAGCCGGGACCGGGTCGGGTCTCGGCTCCTCCGTGTCGTCCTCGACGCCCGGTCGTGCTGGAGGAGCGTCTCCGGGGTGCCGTCGGTCGGCCGTGGCAAGTGCCGCTCTTGGGCAGTTTTTTACGCGCCGCCGCGGACCGGTGCTGATGCGGTGAACGCTCCCGTTGATCACGGGTGGCAGTGGCCCCCGTACCGCCCGCCCCGCCCGTCCGTCATCGGTCGGATTCCCCCGCCGCCGCGCCTTCCCTGTCCTCGCGCCGGGCAGTCGGGCCGCGGCCACTCGCGTTTCGCTCCTCCAGCACCGTCTCGCGGAACGAGGCGACAACCGGCCGTAGATCTACGTGGTGCCAGACCGCCCACAGGTGAACGCATGCCTGATGCCAGGGCAGTTCACGTACCACCAAGGCATCCGTCGTGCCCCGCACCATGCTTCTCTGCACCAGTGCCAGCCCGAGACCCGAGGCGACGAGGCCGAGCGCCGTCAGTGGTTCCGCGGCGTCGAGCCGGATGTCGGGAGTGAAGCCCGAGGCGACGCACGAGGCGACGAAGGCGTCCCGCCACGCCGGGTCGCCCTCGCCCTCGACCGCGATCCACGGCTGGCCGTCGAGGTCCTGCGCAGTGACCGTCTCCCGAGCCGCCAGTGGATGGCCGGCAGGAAGGACGAGCAGCAAGGGGTCCTCCAGCAACGGCGCGGCTCGCAGTACGGGGTCGTCGCGGTCCGGCGGTTCCCGTACCAGGGCAATGTCCAGGCTGCGCTGGCGAAGCCCTTCGAACTGCTCGGCGGCGGACATGCTGTACAGGGCCACGTGGATGCCGGGGCGCTCCTCCTGCAGTCGGCGCAGCGCGCCGGGCAGCACGCCCGTGTGCATGGCGTCGGCGACGTAGCCGATGCACAGGCCACCCTCTTCGCCCCGGCCCAGCCGTCGACCGAGGTTCTCCAAGCGGTCGGCATGGCGCAGCAGCGCCCGGGCTTCGCTCAGGAACACCGTGCCGTCGCGGGTCAGACGGATGCGCTGCTGGATGCGTTCGAACAGGACGAGGCCGAGGTTCTTCTCCAGCTGGGCGATCTGCCGGCTCAGGGGGGATTGTGAGATGTGGAGCTGTTCGGCGGCGCGGCCGACATGTTCCGTCTCGGCCACGGCGATGAAGTAGCGCAGTTGTCGCAGGTCAAGCATACAAGACCTCAAAGGACTCAAGTGCGTCCAAGAGAGTCTTGGACAGTCTGAAGTCTCCATCCTAATGTCGAAGACGAAAAGAAGGACGGATCGGCTGAAAGCTGTGAATCCGTCCCCTTACCCTCTCCGCAAGGACCCCACATGAGCATCGCGTCTCTGCTCCCCGGCCGCCTCGGCCTGGGCACCGCCCCTCTTGGCAACATGTTTCGCGCCGTCCCGCCAGAGGAGGCCGCTGCGACGGTCGAGGCCGCCTGGGACCACGGCATCCGCTACTTCGACACCGCTCCGTTCTACGGCGCGGGCCTGTCGGAGATGCGTCTCGGTGAGGCCCTCGCCGGCCGCCCCCGCGACGAGTACGTACTGAGCACCAAGGTCGGCCGCGTCATCCTCGACGAGGTGGAAGACCCGACGGCCCGCGACTTCGGTGAGAAGGGGGGCCTCTTCGAGCACGGCCGTCCCAACACGATCGTGCACGAATGGACCGCCGAGGCCACGGAGCGGTCGATCGAGGGCAGCCTCAAGCGGCTGGGCGTGGACCGTCTGGACATCGTCTGGGTGCATGACATCGCCCAGGACTTCCACGGGGATGCGTGGCTGGCGAAGTTCGAGGAGGCGCGCACCGGCGCGTTCCGGGTGCTGTCCCGGCTGCGGGACGAGGGCGTCATCAAGGCGTGGGGGCTGGGCGTCAACCGCACCGAGCCGATCGAGCTGACCCTGGCCCTGGACGAGCCGCAGCCCGACGGGTTCCTGCTGGCCGGCCGCTACACCCTGCTCGATCACGAGCACGCCCTGCAGCGGTTGCTGCCCATGGCCGCCGAGCAGGGCGTCGGGATGGTCGTCGGCGGCCCCTACAGCTCGGGTGTGCTGGCCGGCGGCACCCACTTCGAGTACCAGGACGCACCGCCCGAGATCATCGACCGCGTCCGGCGCATCAAGGACATCGCAGGCCGGCACGGCGTGAGCATCAAGGCCGCGGCCCTGCAGTTCTCCCTCGCCCATCCGGTCACCGCCGCCGTCGTGGCAGGAGCCACCAAGCCCAGCCGTATCGCCGAGGACCTGGCCGCCCTGAGCGAAAAGGTCCCAGCCGGCTTCTGGACCGACCTTCGCGAGGACGGTCTGGTCTCCCCGGTCGCCCCGCTTCCCACCGCCTGACCCACCCTCACACTCCACCCCCTCGACAGGAGCACCCCATGGCCTCCACCAGCGCCACCATCGATCTGCCCGTACCGCCCGCGCGGGTCTGGCAGCTCATCGGCGGATTCGACTCCCTGCCCGACTGGCTGCCGTACATCCCCGCGAGCGTCGCCGCCGAAGGCGGCCGCGTCCGCCGCCTGGAGAACGCGGACGGCGGCGTGATCGTCGAGCGGCTCGTGGCCTTCGACGACGCGGCGCGTTCGTACAGCTACACCATCCTCGACGCGCCGTTCCCGGTGACCGACTACCTGTCCACCCTCAGTGTCCATGAGGTCCCCGGCCTGCCCGACGCATCGCGCGTCGTGTGGTCGGGAACGTTCACGCCCGCCGGTGCCGACGAGGCAGAGGTCACCGCTCTCTTCCACGGCATCTACACCGATGGTCTCGCCGCCCTCCGGGACACCCTGGCGGCCTGAGCACCACCCGACGACGCCGCTGCCCGGGAGCAACGGGCTCCCGGGCAGCGGCGTGCGGGCTTGCGGTCACTCGCCCTGTGCTGCCCGCATCCCGCGCGGGTTCTCAGCTCCGGTCAGGGGTCTTTGCGCTCCAGCCGGACCACGATTTCCTTGGAAGCGGGCTGCTTGCTGATCTCGGCCACGCTGTCCAGCGGCACCAGGACATTGGTCTCGGGATAGTACGCGGCGGCGCAGCCACGCGTGCTCGGGTACGGGACCACCTCGAAGTCCTCCGCGCGGCGCTCCACTTCGTCGGCCCACACACTCACCAGGTCGACATGTTCCCCCTGGGACAGACCGAGTCCGGCGAGGTCCGCAGGGTTCACCAGAACGACGCGGCGGCTTCCGTGGATGCCCCGGTAACGGTCGTCCGCCGTGTAGGGAACGGTGTTCCACTGGTCGTGTGAGCGCAGGGTCTGCAGGAGCAGGTGCCCTTCGGGAGCGTTCAGCTTCTCCCAGGTGTTGCGCGTGAAGAGGGCCTTGCCGGTCGGGGTCGGGAAGAGTCCCTCGTTCACCGGATTCGGCAGCCTGATGCCGCCGGGGCGTACCACCCGCCGGTCGAAGTCGTGAAGTCCCGGGACGACTCGGGCGATCCGGGCCCGGATCTCGCCGTAGTCGGCCTCGAACCGCTCCCACGGGATGTCCGCCTTGCCGTCGAGGGTCCGGCCGGCCAGCCGGCACAGGATGGCGACTTCGCTGAGCAGGAGCCCGGAGGCCGGCTCCAGACGGCCGCGCGAGGTATGCACCTCGCTCATCGAGTCCTCCACCGTGACGAACTGCTCACCCGTGGCCTGGATGTCCCGTTCGGTACGCCCCAGGGTGGGCAGAATCAGCGCGGTCTCCCCACAGACGGTGTGGGACCGGTTGAGCTTGGTCGAGATATGGGCGGTGAGGCGGCAGCGCCGCATGGCTGCCTCGGTCACCGCGCTGTCCGGGGTGGCGCGGACGAAGTTGCCCGCGACTCCGAGGAAGACCTTCACAGTGCCGTCGCGCATGGCCTTGATCGAGTCCACCGAGTTGAGCCCGTGAGCCCGGGGCGGGGAGAAGCCGAACTCGCGCTCCAGTGCGTCCAGGAAGGAGTCCGGCATCTGTTCCCAGATGCCCATCGTCCGGTCTCCCTGCACATTGCTGTGCCCGCGCACCGGACAGGCTCCGGTCCCGGCCCTGCCGAGGTTCCCGCGCAGCATCAGGAAGTTCACGATCTCCCTGATGGTGGGGACGGCCTGTTTGTGCTGCGTGAGTCCCATGGCCCAGCAGACGATGACGCGCTCACTTGCCAGAACCTCGTCCCCGACGTTCTCGATCTCCTCGCGGCTCAGTCCGGTCCCGGCGAGAATGTCGTCCCAGGCGACGCTCCGGACGTGCTGAGCGAACTGCTCGAAGCCGCTGGTGCTGGAGCGGATGAACTCGTTGTCGAGCACAGTGCCCGGCGCGGCCTCCTCCGCCTCCAGGAGCAGCCGGTTCAAGCCCTGGAACAGCGACAGGTCACCACCGAGGCGGATCTGCAGGAACCGGTCGGCGATCTGGACACCGCGGCCGATCACGCCGCTGGGCCGCTGCGGGTTCTTGAACCGCCGCAGTCCGGTTTCCGGCAACGGGTTCACCGCGATGATGCGGGCGCCGTTGCGCTTTGCCTGTTCGAGCGCGGACAACTGCCGAGGATGGTTGCTTCCGGGGTTCTGTCCCACCACGAAGATCAGATCGGCATGGTGGATGTCGTGCAGGCTCACCGTCCCCTTGCCCGTGCCAAGCGTCTCGTGCAGCGCGAATCCGCTGGACTCGTGGCAGAGATTGCTGCAGTCGGGGAGGTTGTTGGTGCCCAATGCCCTGGCGTAGAGCTGGAGGACGAAGGCGGCCTCGTTGCTGACCCGCCCAGAGGTGTAGAACACCGCCTCATCGGGGGAGTCCAGTGACTTCAGCTGATCGGAGAGCAGCCCCAGAGCGTCGTACCAGCTGATCGGCTCGTAGTGATCCGAGCCCGGCCGCTTGACCATCGGCTCGGTGAGCCGGCCCTGTTGATTCAGCCAGAGATCGGGCCGTCGGCCCAGCTCCGAGACCGGATGGCGGCGGAAGAAGTCGGCGGTGATGCGCCGCGACGTCGCCTCGTCATTGATGTGTTTGGCGCCGTTCTCGCAGTACTCGTTGCGGTGCCGATGGCCCGGTGACGGGTCCGCCCAGGCACAGCCAGGGCAGTCGATGCCCCCGGTCTGGTTCATGGTCAGCAGCGTCAGCCCGGTGCGCCTCACCGAGGTCTGCCCCAGGGAGTAACCCAACGCGTGCACGACCGCCGGAACCCCTGCCGCCCAGTCCTTGGGTGGCGTTACCGACAGTCGGTCGTCCGGTTCTTCACTCGGTGGCTTCCGCATGGAACCTGCCTATCGTTGCCAGAGAACCGGCCCACGGCTCATCCGGTGGGCCAGCAGGGCACTCGGCTTCTTGAGCGCTCCGGCTCGACCAGCCGCACATGCCCGTTCCGTATGGAACCCCGCCATGTCCCGCCCGCTTGGCCGACGCTCTCGATGAACTCCTTGAAGTGACCGAGTTCGGACCGGACCACATGGCTCGGGAGTCCCAGGCCGTCGGCGACGAGTTCTCTCACGCCATGTGGTTCGTACCGCATCAGCACCCTGACCGCAGTGCGGTCGGCTGCCAGGGACCGGAAGGTCACCTCGCCCCGATGGCAGGGCCGCCGGTCCAGACTCCGCCATGCGATGCGGAGATCGGGACTCTGCTGCACGATCTCCACCTCGGACTCGCGGCTCACCGGACCGACCCCGACGACCCAGTGGGTTACGGCCGGCCGGACCTGCTCGACGCGCTTCACCGCTGTCATGAACCGCGGGAAGCTCCTGAACTGGGTCCACTGGTTGTAAGCGGTGCGCACCGGCACCGCGATCTCAACCGTCTCGTCAATGGTGGTCATTGCTCGCCCGCCTTGAGATGTTTTCCCTCTCAGTGTCCGCGCCCGCTCGCCCGGCCGCCATTGGATCTTCATCGGGTCTCGGGCGACTGACGGCTCGGGCATGACCGATGTGACTGACGGGCTCCACCGAGCAGACGTTCCTCCGGAATTTCCCGTCCCGGACGACTTCACTTACATCCTTGCTCTGCAAGCACTGGTGAGGGACCGGTGGGCCTGTCGGTCAAGCAGCACCGGCGGCCGTCACGTGCCCGTCAGATCCTGCTCGGCCCAGATGGTCTTGCCGGTCTCCCCGTAACGTGTGCCCCAGTGCCGGGTGAGGGAGGCGATGAGGAACAGGCCGCGTCCGCCCTCGTCCTGCAGGCGGGCATGGCGCAGGTGCGGAGCGGTGTCGGCGTCGTCGGAGACCTCCACGGTCAGTGTCCGGTCGACGATCAGGCGCAGCCGGATGCGGCCCACCGCGTGGCGGATCACATTGGTGGCGAGTTCACTGACGACCAGATCGGTCACCGGGACGTGCTCCTCCAGACGCCAGCGCGCGAGTGTCTCGCGCGCCGCCTGCCGGGCCTTGCCGACCGAGAGCGCCTCCGGCGGAAAGGTCCAGCTGGAAATACGGCTCGGATCGAGACACCGGTCTTGGCCACGAGCAGCGCCGCCCCGTCCTGCGGGGTGCCGCGCAGCACTTTGTAGGCAGCCATGTCGCAGATCTTCTCGGGAGTGGCGGTGGGGTCGGCCACCGCGGTGCGCAGGCGGCTGAGGCGGTCGCCGGCGTCGGCCGGACAGCGGCCCTCGCTGCTGTCCGAATACAGGGAGAGCACACTTCCGGGGCGCAGTTCGGTAGTGAGGAGATCGTACGGAACGCCCCGGCCGAGCGACTTCCCGCGCGGCACATCAAACGTGCTGACGACGCCCTCGGGGCTGGTGAGCAGAGGGCGGTCGTGTCCTGCGGAGGCTGCCGCGCACTGCCGGGTGATCGGGTCGTAGGTGAGGTAGAGGCAGGTCGCGGTGAACGGCGGCCGCGCGCGGAGCAGGGTCTCCGGATCCGAATCCTGCTCGCGTGCCAGAACCTGGGCCACGTCGTCGAGGTGGGTCAGCAGCTCGTCGGGCGGAAGGTCCATCGAGGCCAAGGTCGAGGCGGCGGAGCGCAGCCGCCCCATCGCCGCCGAGGCCTGCAGATCCTCACCGGGGACGTACCCGATCACCAGGCCCACCCGGCAGCTGGACAGCGGCAGGACGTCGAACCAGTGCGCACCGTACAGGCCGGGCATATAGCAGTGGGAGGACTCCACCGCTGCCACGTCGGCCGGAACGCGCGGCAGCAGGCTGCGCTGAAGTGTGGTCGCGACCGTGTGTTCGCGGGTGAAGCGGCGGGCGTTGTCGACGCACATCGCCGTGCAGGCGGCGAGCTGCGTCGCCAGTGACAGGTCCTCCTCGTCGAAGGCCTCGGGGTTGGGGTCGCCCCGGTAGAAACTGGCCAGGCCCAGCACGAGCCCGTGCACGGTCAGCGGTGTCACGATGAACGAGTGAACGCCCGCCCGGGCGATGAACTCGGCCCGCACCGGGTCGTGGACCAGCCACCCGCCGGCCGGGTCCACCGAGTTGACCAGCCGCGGCGTCAGATCGGCCAGTGCGCGCGTATACGGCGTGGGGGAGGCGAAATAGCTGGCGCCGCCCACCGAGTAGGCGCCGAAATATCCCTCGGCGGCCTTGAACGCGGCCCGCCGCATCGGCAGCCGGGCGGTCACCGGGCCCACGGGCGCCTCCCCGGTCAGGACGGACTCCAGCAGATCGACCGCGACGCCGTCGGCGAAACCGGGCACGGCCATGTCGGCCAGCTCCTGCGCGGTGTGCAGCGCGTCCAGGGAGTTGCCGATCCTGGCGCGCGATCTTCAGAAGGTCCAGATCCTTCTGCCTGCGGACCTGCTCCGTGACGTCCTGGATCATCGAGGCAGCGCCGATGATCAGGCCGTCATCCCGCAAGGGGTACCCGGTGACGGCATACGCCTGCCTGTGCCCCAGATCGACGGCCACCGGGCGATCGAACACCGGGGCTCCGGTCTCCAGCACCTCGTGCATGATCGGCGAGAGCGGGATTCCGGAATCCAGATCCCTGAGGCCGGCCCCGATCAACCGCTCTGCGGGCAGGCCACGCATGCCCAGGATCGCGGGATTGGCCTGGAGGATCCGCAGGTCCGTGTCGTACACCTCGATACCTGCCCTGGCCTGCTCGAACAGGGCCTTCTCCAAGCTCGCCCCGTCCGGCGCGGCAGTCCGGTCATGGGCCGAGCCGCCGGTGGTTGTTCACGAGGCATGGTCAACCCCATTTCTCATCGGCTAGGCCAGTTAACCCACCGATGCACCTGCCGCGCCACCGGAGCCCCGGCCCGGGGCCGACTGGGGCAGCCGCCGGGCCCGCAGGCGGGGCGGCTGCCCCAGTCGGCCCGCCGTCAGCGGCGCCGCATCCGACGGCCGAGGAGGACGGCCCCTGCTCCGGCGAGCAGGGCCGCTCCGGCGATGCCGGCCTCGGCGCGGACATTATCGGTGGACCCGGTGGTCGCCAGGGCCAGGGGCGGCTGGGCGGAGGGGGACCCGGCAGCCTGGAGGATCAGATCGGCGACAGCGTCGGGGTGCGCGATCAGCGACACGTGGCAGGAATTGATCTCCACCGTGTGTGAACCGGCGCGCTTGGCCTGGAAGCGTTCCTGGTCCGGGTTGATGGTCTTGTCCTGCCGGCCTACGAGGGCCCAGGACGGGATGGTCTTCCAGGCGGCGACCTTGGCCTTCTCCGAGAATGCGGTGGTGGCCGCGGGCCGCTGGGTGACTCCCAGCAGATTCGCCTGGCTCGCGGGCAGGCAGGCGGCGAAGACGGGGTGCACCTTGTCGGGCTTGAGGTACAGATCGGTACCGCTGCGGCCGGTCTCCCGGTACGGGACGGAGTTGGTCGCGGTGCCGAGTTCGCTGGGGAAGCGTGCGGCCAGCGACATGCCGCTCTCGCCCACGTCAGGCATCAGCGCCGAGATGTACACCAGGGACTTCACCCGCGGGTTCCCGGCTGCGGCCGTGCTGATCACCGCGCCGCCGTACGAGTGGCCGGCCAGGACCACGGGGCCCTTGATGCTGTCTAGTACGGAGGCGATGTAGGTGGAGTCGTTGTACAGGCCGCGCAGAGGGTTGGCCGGAGCCACAACGGTGTAGCCGCGACGCTCCAGGCGCTCGATCACCCCGTCCCAGCTGGAGCCGTCCGCGAATGCCCCGTGCACCAGCACGATGGTGGGTTTCGCAGCGGTGGTGTCGACGTCCGCTGCCGCCGCCGGTGCCGCTGCGGACGTACACAGGGCCAGGGCACATCCGGTCACCGTGACGTGTGCGCTCAGTATTCGACGCCGTATGCCGGAGATCGCCAGTGTGGTCATGCCGTTCTCGCTTCTCTTGAGGTCAACAGCACCTCAGCGTTCACGCAGCGGCGGGTGTCGTGCCCGGCCGCGCTGTCCAACCGGGTGAAAACGCGGGGCGTCGGAGTGAGATTTTGGGCGTAGTGTCGGGCGAATCGGGGCCGGCTCGCGCCTTCAGGCCGCTGCGTGGTCGTCGCCTTGCGCTGCGGTGGTCCGCCTCGCGCGCAGCACCCGGGTACGGCCGGCGAGCGGAACGGCCGACGCGAGCAGCCCGAGTGCGAGCGCCGCCGAGCCCCAGGCGTACCCGGACAGCCGGTCCAGACTTAGGGCGGCGTCGAGCGACCAGGGGCCTGGCCCTGTGAAACCGAGAACCGCGGCGACTGCGCCGTACCAGAACGGGACCTCGCATCCACCTCGCTGTGCCCAGAATCCGTTGGCCGCCGTTGCAACGGCGGCCACCGTCATCGTGCCGACGACGATCGCGCAGCCGCCGGGCGTCAGGAACCCGGCCGCGATCGAGACGGCACCCGCGAGCTCCGCGAGACCGGCCACCAGCGCCATCCGCGCACCGGGCACAAACCCCCACCCCTCGAAGACCGCGCCGGTGCCGACAAGGCCCGCTCCTCCGAACCAGGCACGCAATTTCTGCGTGGCATGGCCGAACAGCAGGGCGGCGAGCAGCAGGCGGAGCAGGAGCAGTCCCACACTCATCGGACTCGACCTTCCGTGTTCGCGACAGCCTGAGCGGCACCGAGATGCGCGGGCCGGTCCCTCACCGCGCTGCGGTCCCGATGGCTCCACCGCCGAAGCACGCCTGGATGTCTCCCTTCATGCGGAATCACGGGGAACACTTCGGCTCACCGGCTGTGCGTCGCGGCGCTGCGGTAATCGGTGTACGTATACGGGTTGTCGAGGACCTTCGTCTCGGGAACATCCGGGTTCATGCCCTTGCGCCACTCCTCCTCGCCCATGGTCGCCCGCAGGTGGTCGACGGTCTGCTCGACCTCGCGCCGCACCGCGGCCAGGTCGACGCCGAGCAGGCGGTGCTCGTGCTTGACCACCCGCCCGTTGACGACCACGGTGTGCACGTCGCCGCGCTGGGCCTGGAACGCCACATGGCCGAAGGGATTGAGCACCGGGAACGAGACCGGCGAATGCTCGTTCTTCAGCAGGACGAGATCGGCCTTCTTGCCTGCTTCGACGCTGCCCAGCTCGTCATCGCGACCGAGCGCCCTGGCACCGCCGAGAGTGGCCCATTCCACCACCTGATCGGCGCGCAGCGCGCAGTGCGTGACGGTCTCTCCCTTGGTGTGCGCCTCCAGATGCCCGCGCGCCCGGTCGGCGCCCAGCGTGGTGCGCATGGCGGAGAACAGATCTCCGCTCCACCACACGCTGGTGTCCATCGACAGCGAGACAGGGATGTCGTGGGCGCGGATCGCCCAGGTCGTCGGGTAACCCTGTCCGGCGCTCTGCTCGCTCTCCGTGGACACCGATACCGAACCGCCCGTAGCGGCGATGCGATGGTAGGAGTCGGCCGACAGTGTCGAGGCGTGCACATAGACCGTCTCGGGTGTCATGAAGCCGTGTTCGTGCATCAGCCGGATGCCGTCGTCGTTGGTGGCGCCCCAGACACCGGCGTGTGTGGTGACGGCCACGCCCAGGGCACGCGCCACTTCGAAGGCCGGTTTCTCGGGGAACGCCGGGTCGCCCGTGACGTCGAAGGCGATCTGGAAACCGAGCATGTCGTCGCCGGTCATGCGGCGGCGCACGAAGTCCCGGAACTCCGGTGCCGCGGTCCATTCCGCCGGAGCCTGCTGGATGTTGCCGTAGGCGAGGACGAACCGTCCGGGCACCGACTGCAACGCGTCGACGGCGGCGTCCGCGTGATCGACCGTCTGGAGCCCGTGCGACCAGTCGACGACCGTGGTCACCCCGGCATCGAGTGCCTCCACGGCGGCCAGGAGGTTTCCGGCGTGCACGTCCTGCGGGCGGAAAGCCCTGCCGTGTTCGAGGTAGTACCAGACGAAGTACTGCGTCAGCGTCCAGTCGGCGCCGTAGCCGCGCATCGCCGTCTGCCACATGTGCCGGTGCGTGTCGATCATGCCGGGCATCACGATGCCGCCGGATGCGTCGATCTCGACCGTCCCGTCCGGAACCACGAGCCGCGGACCGACCGCGGCGATCCGGTCGTCGACCACCAGCACATCCGTGTCGGTGAGCACCCGACCCGCACGGTCCATGGGCAGCACCGTGCCCCTACGAAAGACGACGGGCCGCCCAGGCGGGAATTCGGTAGGTCGACTCATCACTGATCCCCTTCTCGCCAGCCCTCGGACGGCTGTCCGTCCAGCGGCCATCCTGACTGCAGGATGATGGTGATGAAGGCGTTCAGGGATGTCAATACCAAAGCTCGCATCGGCCTCCATGGTTCTGAGAAGATCTGATTCCTACGTGTCCGCACAGCGGTCAGGATTGCCGGTCGCGGTGAAGTGTTCGCTGTGGAATGGCCCATACTCTGCGTAGAGTGCGCCTCTCAGGCCGTCCGCATCACGGACGATCACCGGCGCCGGCCATCCAAGGCAGTCGCACGGACCGAAAGGAGTTCCTCATGCCCCGCGAAGAAACAGGGCCCGATTTCATCGAGGCGTTGGCCCGAGGACTGGAGGTGATCACCGCTTTCCAGTCCCGGCAGCCGGTGATGTCGCTGACCGACATGGCGAACGCGACGGGGCTGGCCAGGCCCACCGTGCGCCGGATCCTGCTCACCCTGGCCGAGCTGGGATACGTACGGCAGCAGGCCGGCGGGTTCGCGCTCACTCCCCGGCACTCGACCTCGGCGTCGCCTACGTCCGCTCGATGGGGCTGTGGGACGTGGCGAGGCCGCACCTGGAGCGGCTGGTCGAGCAGACGAACGAGTCCTGCTCGATCGCCCAGCTCGACGGCTCGGACATCGTCTACGTCGCGCGGGTCTCCGTCCCCAGGATCGTCACGCTCGCCGTGCAGATCGGTACGAAATTCCCCGCGCTGCAGACGTCGTTGGGCAAGGTTCTGCTGGCCGCGCTGCCACCGGAGGAGGTGGAGCGGATCCTCGCCGAACCGAGCCGGTCGGGTCTGGTTCCCGTATGGCAGCCCGATCGCCCGGAGCGGGAGGCGGAGCTGCGAGAGGTTCGTGCGCGCGGCTGGGCGATGACCGACGAGCAGATGGCGAGGGGAATCCGGTCGGTGGCCGCGCCCCTGCGCGACGGATCGGGTCGCGTCATCGCGAGCCTCAACGTCAATGCCCATGCCGCCGAGACCTCGGTGGAGGTGCTGCTCAACGACTATCTGCCCCTCCTCCTGCAGGCCGCGGGCGAAATCAGTGTGGATTTCGCGCGTCTCGAATCCGTGCCGCACGTGACCCGGCCGTCGAGCACGACTGGGAAGTCTTGACTCCGCCACTGTCCGAGTTCAGAATCGCAGCAACGGACAGACGTCCGTTGGTCGGACAATGAGAGGCAAGGGGCGATGCCAGAGAGTGCCACGTCTGCTCGCGCGGCTGCTGCGGGGCCGCTTTCCGGAGTACTGGTGGCGGATTTCTCGCGCGTGCTCGCCGGGCCGTACGCCACGATGCTGCTTGCCGATCTCGGAGCCGACGTCGTCAAGGTCGAGGGGCCGAACGGTGACGACACCCGGAGCTGGATGCCTCCCGTGCGGGGTGAGGTCTCGACCTACTACCTCGGGATCAACCGCGGGAAGCGCTCGATCGCGCTGGATCTCCGTGACGAGGCCGACGCAGGCATCGCGCGTGAACTGGCCCGCCGCGCGGACGTTCTGATCGAGAACTTCAAGCCCGGCGGGCTGGCGAAGTACGGGCTGGACTTCGACGCGGTCCGCCGCGACAACCCCGGCGTGATCTACACCTCGATCACGGGTTTCGGATCGGGCCCGGGACGCCACGTGCCCGGATACGACCTCATGGTCCAGGCCATCTCGGGGCTGATGAGCCTCACCGGCGACCCGGACGGGCCGCCCTACCGGGCCGGGATCTCCGTATTCGACGTGATGGCCGGCAACCACGCCACGATCGGTGTCCTGGCGGCACTGCGCCACCGGGACGCGACCGGCGAAGGCCAGCTCGTCGAGGTCAACCTGCTGTCCTCCGCGCTCACCGGACTGGTCAACCACAGCTCGGCCTTCGTGGCGAGCGGAGCCGTGCCGTACCGCATGGGCAACGCCCACCCCAGTGTGTTCCCCTACGAACCGCTGCCCACCGCTGACAACGACCTCATCGTGACCGCCGCCAATGACGGCCAGTTCCGCAAGCTGTGCGAGGTGCTGGGCATCCCTCAGGTCGCCGACGACCCGCGATTCGCCCGTAACTCCGACCGTACGGCCAACCGCGAGCAGCTCCGGCCTCTGCTGGTCGAGCAGCTGGTCGAGCGCGGCGCCGGCGAATGGTTCGAGCTGCTGGTCGAGGCGGGCGTGCCGAGCGGGCCGATCAACACCATCGAAGGCGGGTTCGCCATGGCCGAACGGTTCGAGCTGGAGCCGGTCGTCACGGTGGGGGAGGGCGAGCGCGCGGTCCCCACCACGCGTCACCCGATCCGCTTCTCCGCGAGTCCGGCCGCCTACCGGCTGCCGCCGCCGGAACTCGACGAACACGGCGACGAGCTCCGCAAGTGGCTGTCCTCCCCCGAGGAGCAGGACCGTGGCTGAGCGGGAGACCCGAGCCGTGTATCCCACCGCTCTGGGCGCGTCCGGTCCGAAGACGATCACTCTGCTCGGTCATGACCTGGCCGAGGACGTCATGGGCTCGGTGGGCTTCGGCGCGCTGGCGTTCTGGCTGGCCACTCAGCGGCGGCCGAGCCCCGGCGAGACACGGGTCTTCGAGGCGGTGCTCGCCGCGCTTGCCGACCACGGGTTCACCCCCACGGCCATCGTCACCCGGCTGACGTATCTGTCCGCGCCGGACTCCATCCAGGGCGCCCTTGCCGCTGGCCTGCTCGGAGGCGGCTCCAGATTCCTCGGAGTCACCGAGGACACCGGCCGGTTCCTGCACGACGTGGTGGAGTCGCTGGACGGCGCCGTACCGTCCGAGGGGGCGGACTGGGACGCGGTGGCGCTGCGTACGGTGCAACAGCAGCGCACGGCCGGGAAGTTCGTCCCCGGGCTGGGGCATCACGTCCACAAGGAGGGCGATCCCCGGACGCCGAGACTGATGCGGATCGCGACGGAGGAGGGCCTGTTCGGACCGCACCTGTCGCTGTTCGCCGCCATCGGCCGGGTACATCCCACCGTTCTGGGCAGAACGCTGCCGCTCAACGGAGCGGGCGTCTGTGGCGCCGCGCTCGCCGACCTGGGCCTCCCACTGCCGCTGCTTCGCGGGTTCGCGCTGCTGGCCCGCACCGCCGGACTGATCGGGCAGCTCGCCGAGGAACTGCGCCACCCGGTCGCGCGCGACATCTTCCTCTCCGTAGACCTCAACAACACCTCCGTCCCCCCGGACCCCTACGTCCCCGAGCCGTCCACGGAAGAAAGCGGCAACGGCTGACGCCGTGGACACCAGTTAGCAGATGGTCGTGCGGTACACCAAGGAGCAACCATGTTTGTCAATGAGGACAACATCACCGACCTTGCCGTCCAGCGCTGGGCCACCGCGCACTCGCCACGTCTGGCGGAGCTGATGAGCGCGCTGGTCCGCCACCTGCACGCGTTCGCCCGGGACGTGGAGCTGACCGAGGACGAATGGATGGCCGCGATCGAATGGCTGACCGCGGCCGGCCGGCTCAGTGACGACAAGCGCCAGGAGCTCATCCTGACCTCCGACGTACTCGGACTGAGCATGCTCGTCGTGCAGTTGAACAACAAGTTCTCGCCGCAGGCGACCCCCGCCACCGTGCTGGGCCCGTTCCACATAGACGGGTCGCCCGCCGCGCCCTACGGCTTCGACATGTCGGACGGGATACCGGGAACACCGCTCTTCATCACCGGCAAGGTCACCGGCGCCGGAGGCGACCCCATCCCCAACGCCGTGTTCGACGTCTGGCAGGCGGACGCCGACGGCGCCTACGAGTCCCAGATCCCCGACATCGACGAAGCCCGTCTGCGGGCCAAGTACCGGGCACGGGAGGACGGCACCTACTGCATCCGCACCATCGCGCCTCGCGGGTACGCCATCCCCATGGACGGCCCCGTCGGCGACCTGATCCGCAGGACGGACATCAGCTACTTCCGGCCCGCCCACGTGCACTTCCTCATCGACGAGCCCGGGCACCAGAAGCTGATCACCCACCTGTTCCAGGAGGGCAGCGAGTACCTCGACAGCGACGTGGTCTTCGGTACGAAGCACGCGCTGGTCGTGCGCTTCGTCGAACAGCCGCCTGGCATCGCACCCGACGGATCAGCCATCGCCGAGCCCTACCTGCATGCCGAGTACGACTTCGCCCTGGAACCCAGCTGACGCGGCGCCGGTCCGCGGGCGAGGTGGGTCACGACCGGCGCGGTCCCGGGTGATCGTTACTCTGTTCCCCCCTGCCATGAGGTGGGGTGAAGAGGGGTGGGACATGCGTAGAAGAATCGCTGTGGCCTCCGTGGTGGCGGTGACCACCGGGATCATGGTGGCGCCGGCCGCGCACGCGGAAGGGCGCGGTGACATCCGCGTCACCAAGACCGTCGTGAACGGTGGCGGCAGTGTGATTGTGGGGGTCAAGAACATCAAGCGGTTCCCGATCACCATGACGATCAAGGACAACTCGGGGGTGCAGAAGGTCACCGACGTGTCCGCGTACAACGCGAGCAATGGTTACGGGCCGGTGTCCTACCTCGGCACGACGTGCCGGAAGGTCAGCAAGACGACGTCCGTGTGCACCGCGACGATGGAGTTCGATCCGTCATGGATCGACTCCTACGGAAGCGGGAACGAGGGCTGGGACGCCAATGCGGTCGCGGGGAACTGGCAGGTCAACGCCACGGCCCGGGCCAATGACCGCGACTACTGGATCTCGGACCGCATCGCCTTGTTCAAGGTGAAGCGCGCCGCGACCCTGACCACGGACGCCACGCCCGAGCCGGTCAGGAAGGGCGGCACGCTGACCGTCACCGGAAAGCTGTCGCGGGCCAACTGGACGGACCTGAAGTACCACGCTTTCACCAAGCAGGTGGTGAAGCTGCAGTACAAGAAGCCCGGCGGGTCGTACAGCACCGTGAAGACGGCGACCACGGACGGCAAGGGCCACCTCCGCGCGACGGTGAAAGCCGCCGCGACGGGCAGCTGGCGCTGGGCATTCCTCGGTACGACCACGACCATGAAGGTCGTGTCCACCGGAGACGCAGTCACGGTGAAGTGACCGCGCGGCGGGCCGGGAACGGCCCGCCGACGGCGCGGGGTCGTCGCCGTCCTGCGGTGGCTCCGGGCCGCCGCGGGACGGCGCGGCGCGGAATCCGCGCCGAACGCGGCAGTACTCGTCGAGGCGACGGTGCGCCACACCGACACCGGATGCCGCCTGGCGCTGGAGCCCGTTCAGGCATACGTCAGCGACGTGACCACCAGCCGCCGAGCATGGTCGAACCCGGCGTAATTCCCGGGAGGAAGGAAGCGCCGACCGATCATTCAGGACCACGATTCGGGTGTAGTTGAGGCCAAGGCCGATCCTGGCTGCCCCCGAGATGAGGATGACCCCTCCGCTGAGCACGGGGCCGGCGAGGGTCGCTGCCGCTACCGAAGCGGCGGCGAGCAGGGTTGGGGTTGCCCAGCCCACGACCGGGGCGAAGCGCCCGTCGAGGGCGATCGCGCCCACCAGCAGGAGGAGTACGGCAACCGGTCGCAGGCGTGAGGGCAGGGACTGATCGATGGCAGAGGCCGGGCCGGTGCCGGTCCGCGCGGCAACCTTCGACCCGCGGTTCACAGGAGGTTGCGGATGGCCGGAGGGAAGATCATGATGCATTGCTTCTGACGGGGTCTGTGGCCACTGCTGGGCCTGTCGGGCGCGTCCGTGGTCAACGGGCGGCTTCTGGAACGGATCCGGTGTCGAGTCATCGGCCGGCGCGGTGCGGACCGCCCTCGGGAGTGAGGGCCGTGCGCACGTCACGGTGGAGCGGCACCACTCGGTCCATCCCGGTCAGCCGATACCTTTGCTCCAACCTCGGCGAGAGACCTGCCACGGAGACAGAGGTGCCGACAAGGGTCGCGCTGCGGTAGGCGGACGCGACGGCTCCCATGCCACTGGAGTCCCAGAAACACATGAAGGAGCAGTCCAGCACCAACCTCCGGGCGCCCGCCGCGATTTCCTTCAGAGCGGTGGTTCGCAGCGCGCCCGCAGTGGCCCAGTCCACGGCGCCTGTTACGGCAAGGACGACGCGACCGCCGTGCATACGCGTGACGTGGATGCCGAACTGCCTGATATCCGAGTCGGTGTTCGGCCGGTCTCCGGTGCAGTCATGGCGAGGGGACGGGGACACAGGCTGGTCCTGGGAGTTGGAGAACATCGACTTCACCTTCCGCTTGCATGCGGGCGTCCGCTTCCATTGGTTGGGGCCGGACGACGCAGGGCCCCGGTCTCGTCACCTCACTCCGATCGCAATCGCCTTTTACGGGCTTTCCATTCATGACCGGCAATTCGCATGATTTGTGACATATCTGTCATTTGCGCCAGGAGTGTGACCTGGCGAGGGCCGTCGACCTTCAGTCGGTGGCAGGGGAGGATCTTCCACTGTCACAGCTCGCCTCGCTGTCTTGTCCATGTTGCGTAAACGTCAACGCGGCATCAGGAGACGAGATGAAGGACATCCTTGTCATCGGTGGAGGATTCGCCGGAGTGTGGAGCGCGGCGGGAGCCGTGCGAGCCATGCGTGAGGCAGGTGAGGAGGCGCGGGTGACCCTGGTCAGTGGTGGTGACGATCTGGTTGTGCGTCCGCGCCTCTACGAAGAGGAGCCGGAGAGCAAGCGGGTGCCGCTGGACCGCGTTCTCGGGCCCATCGGTGTGCGCCGCGTCACCGCGACGGTGACCGGTATCGACACCGGGGCGCGTACGGTGCGGGCCGTCGGGCGGGCAGGCGAGGATCTGACCCTGATGTACGACAAGCTCGTGCTGGCCGCAGGCAGCCGGCTGGTGCGCCCCGACTTCCCGGGCGCCCGGAACGTCTTCGACGTCGACACCCTGCCCGCCGCGGCCGCCTTCGATCATCACCTGCGTCGGCTGCCGCAGCGGGCGCCGTCCCCGGGCCGGTACACGGCCGTCGTGGTGGGCGCCGGCTTCACGGGCCTTGAGGTGGCCACCGGCCTCGGCGAACGGCTGCGGTCGATCGCCCAGACGCACGGTGCGGGCGAGGAGGTGCGGGTCGTCCTGGTCGACCGCGCCGACGTACTCGGTCCGGAGCTCGGCCCCGGACCGCGCCCGCAGATCGAGGGCGCGGTGGACGAACTGAAGATCGAGCGACGCCTCGGACGCACCGTGGCATCGGCCACCCACGAGGATGTCACGCTCTCGGACGGTGAGGTGATTCCCACAGCCACCGTAGTGTGGACGGCCGGCATGGTCGCCAGTTCCCTGACAGCACAGATTCCGGGAGAGCGCGACCGTCTGGGACGGCTGAGCGTGGATGCCTATCTGCGCGTGACGGGTGTCCCCGACGTGTACGCCGCAGGCGACACCGCCGCCGCCATCGCGGAGGAGGGGCGCTACGCGACGCAGAGCTGCCAGCACGCCCAGCCGATGGGGAAGTTCGCCGGACACAATGTGGCGGCCGACCTCCTGGGCATTGATCCGCTGCCCTTCACCCCCGATCCCTACGGCATCTGCCTTGACCTCGGGCCGGTCGGCGCCGTGGTCGCACAGGGCTGGGACCGCACGGTCGCGATGACCGGCGAGAGCGCCAAGGCTCTCAAGCGGGACATCAATACGCTGTGGATCTACCCCCCGGTCGACGACCCCGAGCAGATCCTCGCCCAGGCAGGCCGCTTCTCCAACCTCTGACAGCATGGGCGGACAACCGGGCGCTCCGGCCGCACGGTAGAGACTGTGCTCACGCCGGACGGTGGCGTCTTCGCGCCGTGAGGGACAGCCGGACCGCGTCCGGCTGTCCCTCACGGCTTCGGCAGATGAGTGCCTTCCATGGCTCGTGTCGGCCGTTCGGGTTCTGTGCCGTCGGCTCTGCGGGGTCAGGTCACAGATCAGTGGGCTGCTCGGTCATAGCTATGAGGAGCACGTCCTCACATTGGCCGAGGAGCACACATGTACACGTCCGAACGACGGATCGCCACATCCGTCCTCGTCATCGGCATAGGAGGATCCGGCCTGCGCGCCGCCATAGAACTCGCCGAACGCGGGGTCGACGTCCTCGCCGTGGGCAAGCGGCCGAAGACGGATGCGCACACCTCGCTCGCGGCGGGCGGGATCAACGCGGCCCTCGCCACGATCGACCCCGAGGACACCTGGCAGCAGCACGCCGCCGACACGCTCAAGGAGAGCTACCTTCTCGCCAACCCGAACACCGTGCGCATCGTGACCGAGGGCGCCGCACGCGGTATAGCGGACCTCGAACGCTACGGCATGCCCTTCGCCCGCGAGGAGGACGGCCGTATCTCCCAGCGGTTCTTCGGGGCGCACACCTATCGCCGCACGGCGTTCGCGGGGGACTACACGGGTCTTGAGATCCAGCGCACCCTCGTGGACCGCGCCGCCCGGCTCGACATTCCCGTCCTCGACACCATGTACGTCACGAAACTGCTCGTGCACGACAACGCCGTCTTCGGCGCCTACGGCTTCGACATCGAGGACGGCACGCGCTATGTCGTCCACGCCGACGCCGTGATCCTGGCCGCAGGCGGCCACACGCGCATCTGGCGACGCACCTCCTCGCGCCGCGACGAGAACACGGGCGACTCCTTCCGTCTCGCGGTCGAAGCCGGCGGGCGCATCCGCGACCCCGAACTCGTCCAGTTCCACCCCTCCGGCATCCTGCACCCCGAGAACGCGGCGGGCACACTCGTCTCCGAGGCGGCGCGCGGTGAAGGCGGAATCCTGCGCAACGCGCTCGGCGAGCGGTTCATGTCGCGCTACGACCCGGCGCGCATGGAGCTCTCCACCCGCGACCGGGTGGCGCTCGCCGCGTACACGGAGATCAAGGCGGGGCGTGGCACCGCGAACGGCGGAGTCTGGCTCGACGTCTCCCACCTTCCGCGTGAAACGATCATGAGCCGTCTGCCGCGCGTTTACCAGACACTGCTCGAACTCCAGATGCTCGACATCACGACGTCCCCCATCGAGATCGCGCCCACCGCCCACTACTCGATGGGCGGCGTGTGGGTGCGACCCGAGGACCACGGCACCGGGGTCGACGGCCTCTACGCGATCGGCGAGGCGTCGAGCGGCCTGCACGGGGCGAACCGGCTCGGCGGCAACTCGCTCATCGAACTCCTCGTCTTCGGCCGCATCGTCGGCGAGGCGGCGGCGGAATACTCCGCGGGGCTCGGCGCCCAGCGCCGCTCGGCCGAATCGCTCGACGCTGCGCGGGCGGAGGTGGACGGGCTTCTCGCGGCCGACGGCCCGGAGAACGTGCGCTCACTGCAGCGCGCCGTCCGCGACACGATGACGGAGCACGTCGGCGTGGTGCGCGACGAGACCGGCCTGCGGCGGGGGCTCGCGGAACTCGACGTGATCGAGGCACGCATTGCCGACGCCGGAGTACACCCGGACATCGCAGGCTTCCAGGACCTCGCCCACGCCTTCGACCTGAAGTCCGCCGCGCTCGCGGCACGCGCGACGATCGAGGCGTCTCTCGAACGCCGCGAGACCCGCGGCTGCCACAATCGGTCCGACTACCCGGATCTCGACCCCTCGCTGCAGGTCAACCTGGTGTGGTCCGGTCCGGGGCTGGTGGAACGGGAGAGCATACCGCCGGTCCCCGATGACATCGCGGCGCTCATGCGCGAGGTCTCGACCGTTGGCAAACTCGTCGAGTAGCAAGGGTCAGGAACCATGCCGTCGAAGAACAATCCAGCGGATGACGCCGAAAGCCTCAAGGAGGCAGAGGCGGTGTTCCGCGGTGTGCGCGGTCGCATGTTCGGAATCGCCTACCGCATGCTGGGCAGCGTCAGCGAGGCGGAAGACATCCTCCAGGAGGTCTGGATCCGCTGGCAGACCTACGACCGGTCCAAGGTGCAGAACGCGCAGGCGTTCCTCACGACGACCACGACGCGGCTTGCGATCAACGTGCTGCAGTCCGCGAGGGTCCGCCGTGAGACCTATGTCGGCCCGTGGCTGCCGGAACCGGTCGACACCAGCAGCGACCCGGCGCTTGGCGCCGAGCGCGGGGAGGCTCTGGAGGTCGCGGTGCTGATGCTGCTGGAGAAGCTCACTCCCACGGAACGGGCGGCGTACGTGCTGCGGCAGGCGTTCGACTACCCGTATGAGCAGATCGCGGAGATCATCGGTCAGACGAATGCGAACGTACGCCAGTTGGTGAGCCGGGCGCGGAAGCATCTGGCCGCGGAGAAACGTGCCAGTGTCGCGGGCGCCGAGCACCGGCGGCTCCTGACCGCGTTCGTTGCCGCCGCACAGACAGGGAACGTGAGCGCATTGGAGGAGTTGTTCGCGCAGGACGTCGTCTCGTACGCCGACGGCGGAGGGGCCGTTCGGGCGTCGAAGTTCCCCGTTGTGGGCAGTCACCGTGTGGCGAGGTACGTCCACGCGTTCGCCGACACCTTCTGGTCCGGTGTGACGGTGGAGCCGGTCGAGATCAACGGCCGTGCCGGGGTGCGTCTGCAGCGGGACGGGAACGTGATCGCCGTTGTCACGGTGAGCGTGACCGCCGACGGCATCGACCGGGTGCTGTGGATGATGAACCCGTCGAAGCTCACGGCCATGGCCGCCTGAGCCATCCGTCCCGCCCGGGCCGCGTCCGCCCCGGCACCCGGCACTTGGCACGAGCACGGCGCACTGTTGTCCGACGACCCAGCAGAAAGGACCAGCCCTCGTGGACAAGAACCAAGAAGTGGAACTGTTCCTCGCCGAGGTCGACGATGAACGCCTGCATCTGCCGAACATCGCGTTCCGGGTGCCAGGCACCACCGGCGACGCCGAACGCGCCGTCCAGGGGGTCTGCGCATTCCGGTACCGCCCGGGCGACACCTGGCGAGCGGCCATCGACGTACCGCAGGCGTGGCTGACACCCGTCGCGTACGTGGGTGATCGGCTGCCTGAGCCGGCGTCGTCGCCGGCGACCACACTGGCTTCGACGCCGGTCGGGGCAGGGGACCGGTTCACGCTCGACGAGTCCGTGAAGACGGTGCTGATGTTCGAGCGGGCCGTGTTCGCCCTGCATGACATGCTCGCCCTGCCGTTCGGCGGGAGCGCCGTGATCGTCGTCGGCCGTACCAGGCAGATGTGCCGGAAACTCGCGTCCTTTGCCCGGCGGCGCGTTTGCGACCGAT
Source organism: Streptomyces sp. NBC_01217 (assembly GCF_035994185.1). Taxonomy (NCBI): domain Bacteria; kingdom Bacillati; phylum Actinomycetota; class Actinomycetes; order Kitasatosporales; family Streptomycetaceae; genus Streptomyces; species Streptomyces sp. NBC_01217. The sequence continues at coordinate 476,498 of NZ_CP108538.1, read as the reverse complement.
GCCGGCGGGAGTCCGCGTCCGACGCGCACACCCGTATCGTCACCGCCTTCTGGGCCGCCTGCGACCTCGGCGACCTCGCCGCTCTCGTCTCGCTGCTCGATCCGGACGCGACGATGCTCAGCGACGGCGGCGGCAAGGTCCGCGCTGCCCTGCATCCGGTCCACGGCGCCGATCGCACGGCCCGTTTCATGCTTGCCGCGCTGTCGCGGCATCCCCGGCTCAAGGCCACCCTGCAGTCCGTGAACGGCAAGACCGGTCTGATCCTCCGCCACGGCACCACCGTGTCCGGTGTCGTCAGCTTCCATGTGAAGAAGGAGAAGATCACCGACGTGTGGCTGGTACTCAACCCCGACAAACTCCGCAGCTGGAACCAGAGCTGACCGGGCTCCGGCTCCGGCGCCACCGTGGTGGAACTGCGGCACGAAGGGTATGTCCCTGAGTTGCCCGCTCACACTGCGCGGCGGGTCACTCGGCGGACGCTTCGAGCCAGGCGTCGAGGGTGATCTCGCCACGGGGGGAGCCTTCGTCGGGGATGAGGGATCGCTCGCTCATGTGGGCTCCGAAGTACGGAGCGGCAGGGTCTGCGACGACCCTGCGGGGGTCGTTACGGCTCTGAAGGACCCGGGCGACGATCTCGTCGAAGCGGCCGACTCCGGGGCCTGCGATGTCGACGATGCCGTTCACAGGCGCGCCGACTGCGGCCCGTCCGACGGCAGCCGCGACGTCATCGGCAGCAACCGGCTGGAAGGACACGGGCGGAAGCGTGACAGTGTCGCCGTCGGTCGCGGTGTCGGCGATGCCGCCGATGAACTCGAAGAATTGCGTCGCATGGACAATCGAGTACGGCAGTCCCGAGTCCCGGATCAGCTGTTCCTGCGCGGCTTTGGCCTTGAAATAGCCCCCGTCCGACGGGCGCTCGACTCCGACGATGGACAGGGCGACGTGATGATTGACACCGGTCTTCTTCTCCGCGGCGATCAGGTTCGCCGTCGATGTGGTGAAGAAGTCCATGACGGCCCGGTCCTCGAACGACGGAGAATTCGTCACATCGACCACCACGTCCGCGCCGGACAGCGCTTCGGCAAGGCCTTCACCAGTAATCGTATTGACGCCGGATTTCGGAGACGCGGCAACCGCATCATAGCCCTGTGCTGTGAGTTTGTTGATCAGCTTCGAGCCGATGAGTCCGCTCCCGCCGATTACTACGATCTTCATGGTTTCCCTTTTCGTTGCGCGTCCGAGGCATACAGACCGCTGATATCCCAAGTCGGCCTGTGCACATGACGATGACCATAACTACGCCGATTCTCCCGATTCTGCCGAAGTCAAAGCAGACTCACGGCGGGAACGCGCCGATGCCGCGGACATTCTGTGGGCAGAAGGGCTGATGGCGGGGCGGCTCCGCATGCTGCGGAATCGATGCAGGTGGGCGAACGCGCGCTCCGCCATCCGGCGTTGCTTGCCCAGACCAGACCAGACCAGACCAGACCAGACCAGACCAGAGCCGTGCTCAGTGTCGCGACGGGCGATCACAGCCTTCACGCCGAGCGCCCGGACGAGACGGCGGTACTTGTCGTGCCACGCCGACCGGATATGCCCCAGTGGGGTTCAGGCCCGCCGCTGCGGCCCGCCGCATCCACTAGGGCATTTCGTCCATGTTTGTTACCTATTATCCGGGGTAGGGCCGGTGTTGGTGGGGATCCCATGGTTCGGTACGGTCCCGGGGCCGCGCCGATTTCGGTCGGCGCCCTCCTTCATCTTCGTCGCAGGAGGATGTCCATGCTCAGACACACGACCCGCCTGCGGCAGCTGCTCAATGACCCGGGAATCCTGGTGGCCCCGGGAGCCTATGACGGAACCGGGGCCCGGCTGGTCTCGCAGCTCGGCTTCCAGGCGTTCTACCTCAGCGGATTCGAGACGGCCGCAAGTATTCTGGGCCAGCCCGACGTGGGTTATCTGTCGCACACGCAGATGGTGGAACGAGTCACGGCCATGGCCGATGTGGTGGACCTGCCGCTGATCGCCGACGCAGACACCGGCTTCGGCAACCCGCTCAATGTCCGCCGCGCAGTCATCGCCTACGAACGGGCCGGCGCCGCGGCGATGCACATCGAGGACCAGACCTTCCCGAAGCGTTGCGGGCACATGCTGGGACGCGAGGTCGTCCCCGTCCAAGAGATGGTCCAGAAGATCAAGGCGGCGGTCGACGCGCGGCAGGATCCCGACTTCGTCATCATCGCCCGCACCGACGCGCGGACGGCACACGGGCTCGACGAGGCGATCGACCGTGGTGCCGCCTACCACGAGGCCGGCGCCGACATGCTGTTCATCGAATCTCCCGAGAGCGAGGAGGAGATGCGGCGGATCTGCGAGGCGTTCCGCGGTATCGTCCCCCTCCTCAGCAACCAGATCGAAGGCGGCCGGACGCCGACTTCCGGTGTCGGCGTCCTCCAGGACATGGGATACGCCCTCGCGATCTTCCCAGTGGGGACGGCATTCGCGGCAGCCAAGGGAATGCGGGACTACCTTGAGGTGCTTGCGACGGCAGGCGACACGCGAGGTGTACTTGGGAACCTGATCCAGTTCGAGGAGTTCACCGCGCTGATCGGTCTTGGCGAGCACACCGAACTTGATCGGCGCTACCAGTCCGAACAGTAAGACCGTGTCCTGGCCGAAGGGGGGCGAACTTGCAAGTCCCATCGCCCGCGGACTCAACCACCGACATGAGCGGCACCCGGGCAATGAGCAGTTCCGGAAGCGGGGATTCAGGGGGCGGTGCGGCGGTCACGACGAGCGCAGGACGGCCACCATGTCGATCTCGACGAGTTTGTGGTCGAGCGTCGAGCCGACGGTCGTTCGCACTGGATATGGACGGGGCAGTGTCCGTTCGTAGACGGCGTTGTAGGCGACGTAGTCGCGGTGCAGGTCGGCGAGGTGCGTCGTCACTTTGATGACGTCGGAGAAATCGAGGTCACGTGCGGCGAGCAGGGCGCTGAGGTTGCGCAGCACCTGTTGCGTCTGCTCGGTGATGGTGTCACCGACGACCTCCCCGGTAGCGGGGTCGTGCGGTCCCGTGCCGGCGGTGTAGAGAAACCCGTTGGCGACGACGGCTTGCGAGTACGCACCCCCCGGCTCGGGCGCGTCGCTGGTGCGGATCTGTTCCGTGGTCATGACTTCCTTTCGAGGATGCCCCGGTCCTCGTGGAACCTGGATGACGGCCCCACCATTGGGCAGCAGCCTTGTTGTAACAGGTAGAAGCGTGTTGTGTGCGGCGACGTGCCGTTCGGGAGCGGCGCGTAGCTTCGGCAGGTGCATGAACCCGTTGAGTCCCACTGGCCCGACGCCGTATACACAGCGATTCCAGCTCAGGTGGTGGCGGTGGTGGTGGGTTGGTCGGGTACGGGTGTGTGCTCGGCCCAGATGGTCTTGCCGTGGTGGTTGTGGCGGGTTCCCCAGTGTTCTGCGAGTTGAGCGATGATGAACAGTCCGCGCCCGTTTTCGTCGAGGTTGCGGGCACGGCGCAGGTGCGGCGAGGTGCTGCCGCCGTCGGCGACCTCGCAGACCAGGCTGCCGGCGTGGTGGATCAGTCGCAGCTGGATGGGCGGCTGGGCATGGCGGATGGCATTGGTGACCAGTTCGCTGACGATGAGTTCGGTGGTCGGCGCGGCGCAGTCCAGACCCCAGTCGGCGAGTTTCTCCGTGATGTGGGTGCGGGCGTGGGAGACGGCGGCGGGGTCGGAGGGCAGGTCCCAGGTGGCGACGGCGCGGGCGTCCAGGGCATGGGTGCGGACGGCGAGGACAGCGGCCTGGGTGTGGGAGGCGTGGAGCAGGGCGTCGAGGGCGGATCGGCAGGTGGCGTCCAGGCTGGACTGGGGCCGGGCGAGTGCGCTGAGCAGTTCCTGGCTGTCGGGTTCCTGGGCGCTGTCGCCGGTGCCACTGTGGGTGTGCAGCAGGAGCAGGCTGCCTTCAGGAAGGTCCACCTCGGTGGCCTCGAAGGGCAGGTCCGCCTGCCCGAGGGGCGCGCCGTCGGGCAGCTCAACGGCTGTGACCGTGCCGTCGGGTGTGACGACCGTGGGCTGGGGCCCTCCGGCGCTGGCAAGCGTGCAGCGGCAGGCGACCGGATCGTAGACCGCGTACAGGCATTGGGCGCTGACGGTGCCGGTGCCGGTGCCGGTGGCCCGGGTGTCGTGGCCGGTGCGGATGTCGGGGCGGAGCCGGGCGAGGACGTCGTCGAGATGAGTGAGTAGTTCCTCGGGCTGCAGATCGATGTCGGCCAGGGTGCGTACCGCGGCGCGGAGTTCGGAGGCGGTGGCCTCGGCGCCCGGCCCGGTCACGGTGCCGGCGACGAGTCCGACCCGGGCGCCGGACAACGGGATGGCGTCGAGCCAGTTGGCGCGCATGCCGAGGCGGCCGAACCCGGTCCGGTAGTGGCCGGCCAGCTCTACCACCGCGGGTTGCGGCAGTGCTGCGGGCAGGATGCCGGGCGGCGGGGCGGGAGCCGCACGCGGTGTGGCGGGGGCGCTGTCGGGCTGCCTGTCGGTCGGGTCGGGCAGGATGGGCTGGTTCCGGGAGGCCGCGGCGGGGGTGTGTGGCAGATGCGGCCGCACCTGGCAGACGATGAGGCTGAAGACGAAGGACAGGGCGACCGAGGCGATGGCGACCGTACGGCCGCCGTCCGATATTCCGCGGATGGCGAAGCCGTAGATGGCGATGGTGGCAGCCAGTGTGGAGATTCCGATGATCAGGGAGCGCCGCAGAGGCAGGAGGGCGGCGGCCATGACAGGGGCCAGTACGGAGAATCCCGACCAGCGGACGAGGCCGCCTGCGGATTCCTGGAGCTGTACGGCACACGACGCACCGATGTAGATGACGAGCAGCGTAGACAGTCGCCTGTTCAGTCGCATGGCAGTCATCGTCGTCATCGCCTTTCCATAGGTGGTGCGTCGTTCCGGGAGCACCGGGAATGCCCGGGGTGCCCTCCACGGCGTGGCCGAGGGGTGGCGGCCTTGGCGGTCGCGCGTCACGGGTGGGCCTGCATGGGGTGGGGTGGCCGGTGGGAGTCCGGAGTCTGGGCGGTGTCCGGGTCGGGGGCGCGTTGGATGGCGACCAGGGCGAGGTCGTCCTGCAGGTGTCCGCCGGTGTGGGTGTCCACGTCGTGGTTGATGTGGCGCAACAGGCTGTGCGGGTATTCCCAGTTCCACGAGGAGGCCCGGTCGAGGATTGGATAGAAGCCGCCGGTGGTGTTGCGGGCTTCGATGACGCCGTCGGTGTAGAGCAGCAGAGTGTCTGCGGGGCCGAACTCGAAGGTGTCGACGTGGTAGGTGTCGGGAGCGGTGTCGGCCAGCCCGAGGGGTGGTGCGGGATGAGGTATGGGCAGGGCGGTCACCTGGCCGCGGCGGGCTCGCAGGGGTGAGGGGTGTCCGCAGCTGATGACGCGGATGAGGGGCGCGTCGTCGGGGATTTCGACCAGGAGCGCGGTGATGAAGTGCTCACTGCTCTCGGGGTCGCTGTCGGTGAGCTGCGCCAAGTGCCTGCGGACGCTGCTCTCCAGGGCGGCAGTCAGCTCGGGGAGGGTGGCGTGCTGGTAAGCGGCTTCGCGGAAGGCGCCGAGGAGGGCGGAAGCGTCCTCGACTGCGGGCAGGCCCTTGCCTCGGACGTCGCCGATGAGGAAGCGGGTCGTGTGGTTGCTGCGGGCGGCGGCGTACAGGTCGCCGCCGACCATGGCATATGCCGCTGCAGCGCGGTAGGTGCAGGCGACGTGCAGTGGGCCCAGTTGCCGGGGCAGGGGGCGCAGCACGACCTTCTGGGCTGCTTTGGCCACCGCGCGTACCTGGGTGAGTTCTCTCAGGTCGCGGTCGTGCAGGGCCCGGGCGGCGACGACGAATCCTGACACCAGCAGCAGGGCGGCGATGTGGATCGGGAGGATCGGTGAACGCAGCATGCCGTTATGGCGGTCGATGACGAACATTGCCGCGCTGGCCGTCAGGGCGGTGCCTGCGGTGAAACGGGCGCTTGCGAACGCAGCCGTGGAAGTGGGGGCAGCGACCAGAAGAAGGCACAGATGTTCGGTCCTGGGAGCGAAGAAGGCGGCCAGAGCGATCGCGGTGATCAGCGCGACCGGGACCGCGGCCTGGGCAAGCGTGCCGTCCGCCCGCAAGCGGCCAAGTGCGAAGGGGAGGGGCCACGGAGCACACACACGGCCGCCACCGGTACCCCAATGGGCGGCCGGGCGCTTCGGCCTGCCGGCATCGGCCCGGAAGAGCGGGAGAGTGGAGCGGTTCATGATGGGCTGCCTCAAGGTGGAGGGGATACGCGATGCGTACTCCTTGAGCATCCGTCCGTACGGCGGCGAGCACATCGGTGCAGACCCGCACCGCGTATCCGTAAGGCCCTGCACCTGCACCGCAACTCTGCCCGCCCGCGGCTGCGCCATCCCCGCGCACTTTCCTGCGGGTTTCCCGCACACGCGCCGACAGCGGCTGCCTGGCGGCCGCAGCGGATCTACCGTTGCAGCTATGGACGCCTGCAGTTCCACCCCGGTCCGACCGAACCCCCAGGGGATCCCCGTCGTACTGGCCGACGACCATCTGGTGGTCCGGGCCGGAATGCGGCTGCTGCTTGCTCAGGACCCGGCATTCCGGATCGTCGCCGAGAGCTCCACAGTCCCTGACACCCTTGAGGCCGTGCGCCAACACCGTCCACGGGTGCTGGTCCTGGACCTGACCATGGCCGGCCAGTCGAGTCTGCCCATGATTCCCGCGCTGCTCACCGTTTCACCCGGCACGCGGATCCTGGTCCTCACGATGCAGGAGGATCCGGCGTTCGCCCGGGAGGCACTACGCACCGGAGCGGCCGGATACCTGCTCAAGGAGGCAGCCGCCGAGGAACTGCTGGCCGCCGCGCACCAGGTCGCCGACGGTGCGACGTACGTACAGCCGGTGCTGGGAGCCAGGCTTGCCATCGATACACCTGGTCCTGCCGAGCAGGAGCCGCTGACCGCACGTGAGGCCGAGGTCCTGTCGCTGCTGGCACTGGGCCACACCAACCAGGAGATCGCACGGCGTCTCTACGTCTCGGTCCGGACGGTGGAGACCCATCGCTCCCGGATCCGGGACAAGCTCGGCAAGGACACCCGCGCGGAGCTCATCGCCGCGGCCCGCGAGCGCGGCCTGGTGGCATGAGGCGGCCGCGCCGGATCCGATGGGGCCTCACCCTGCAGGCAGCGGGAAGCTGTCTGCTCGCGGCTGCGGTGGCTCTGGAGGTCACCGACCAGCCGCTGCCCTCAGAGCTGGCCCTCTCCCTGGCCGCGGCCACCCCATATCTCGCGGCAGCGCCGCTGTACACCGCGGGACGCCGGATCTGGATGGTGGTCGCCGGGGCCATCGCGCTCATGCTCGCCGTCGCCAGCCTGGTCCGCATCACCGAGCAGCCGCTGCTGAACGCCCTGCACGTGCTCCCGCTCCTCCTGGTCGCGTACACCGCCTCCACCATCCGCAGCGAAACCCACCGCGACCAGAGCCTGCAACGCGAACGCGTCCGGGCCCGGCACGACGGCGCCGAGCGCGAACGCCGCCGCTGGGCCCGTGAACTGCACGACGACACCCTCCAGGAACTCGGCGCCGTACAGGTCGTGCTCTCCTCCGCTGCCGCCGACGGCCACCCCGAGGCCATGCACAGCGCGATCGAGCAGGCGCGCGCCCTGGTGGGGAACCAGATCACCTCGCTGCGTCACCTGATCACGGATCTGCGTCCCCTGGTCCTGGACGAACTGGGACTGCGCGCGGCGCTGGAGGCGCTGTGCCGGCGAACCTCGGAGACCTTCGGCATCCGCGTCGACCTCCGGATAGATCCGCAGGGCGCCGGCATCAGCGACCGGTTGACCCCAGAAGCACAGGCCCACGTGTACCGCATCGTGCAGGAGGCACTGACCAACGCGGTGAAACACGCCGAGCCCACTCGGATCACCGTCGGTATGGAGGCCAGTCACCATGCGGTGACGCTGACCGTCGCCGACAACGGGCGCGGAATGCCCCAGCCCCCGGACTCCAGGCGCTGGCCCGCCCTGCGCGCGGCCACACCCCCGGCCTGCACTGTGCAGGGTGTGGGGCTCTCCGCCATGCACGAGCGCGCCGACCTCATCGACGCCCAGCTCACGCTCCGCAGCGCTCCCGGCAAGGGCACCACCATCACCCTGAGGGTGCCCTGTGCCTCTCGGCGCGAGGGCCATGCCCAGCCCTGAGGCGGCGCTCCCGGCATCGGGCAGCCCGGGCCACCTCACCCTCGTCTACCGGCGGCGGATCTCGACCATGAAACAGCCGAATTCCACTGCGCGGACGTGTACCAGTGCCACTGTCGGATCGGCGAAGACATCGCGCAGTGCGTCGTTCACCTCCTCGGCCCGCTCCTTGGGGATCTCGACCAGTCTCCCGCCGAGGATGTGCCCGTGGGCGTCGTAGGCGCGCAGCGTCCGGCGAGCACCGTGCAGTTCGGCCGGATAGCCAGGGCCGGAGGCCGGCCCGCTGCACTCCTCGGCGTGAACGAATACCGGACCGCACTCGTCGTACGGGCCGGGCTCGGCGCCTGTCTCCTGCGCCCAGCGACGCAGCGGCGCGTACGAGACGAGGACAATCCGCTCACCTGCTGAGCTGTGCCGCAGACAGCACCGCAGCGGGGCACCGCCCTCCGGATCGGTGACGGGCGCCCGGGTGCAGCCGGCGTCGTCCCGCTCCCGCAGCTGTTTCAGTACGGCCGGCTCGATGGCCCGCGCCTCATACGTCGTGGTCATGGCTCCAGCATCCGCAGCTGCTCGTCACCGCGCTGGCGGAATTCAGACACCGCCCTGGAAGCCGCCGGACACCGGCGTCTGCCGAGCCGGGTTCGAATCACCAGGGGAGGGAGCCGGTGGCGTCGAAGTAGCCTCCGGTGGGGCCGTCCGGGCCCGTCTGGGCCATACGTACGATGATCTCGGCGCCCTGCTCGATGGTCTGGACGCCGGTATTGCCGTTCAGGTCGGTCTTGGTGAAACCGGGATCCACCGCGTTGATCCGCATGTTCGGGAACGCCTTCGCGTACTGCACGGTGATCATGTTGACCGCGGTCTTCGACGCCGGGTAGGCGACGCCCGGGTAGGCGAATGTCGGGGCGTGCGCGTCGCTGACCTCGGTCAGGGAGGCCAGGCCGCTGCTGAGGTTGACCACCACCGGGGCATCGGAGCGCTCGAGCAGTGGCAGGAACGCGTGCAGGACGCGCACGGTGCCGAAGACGTTTGTCTCGAACGTGTGCCGCATGATGTCGGCGGTCACGTCCGCGGCACCGATCACGACGTTGCCGGCGCCCCTTTCCTCGATGCCCGCATTGTTGATCAGTACGTCCAGCCCTCCGTCGGCCTCGATGGCCTTGGCCGCGGCCGCCACGGACGCGTCGTCGGTGATGTCGAGCCGGACCATACGCGCGCCCAGCTGTTCGGCGGCCCGGCGGCCGCGTTCAGCGTCCCGGCCGCCCATGTAGACGGTGTGGCCCGCGGCGACGAGGCGGCGGGCGGTCTCGAAACCGAGACCCTTGTTCGCTCCGGTGATCAGTGTCGTAGTCATGTCTCCAGGTTGCGGCGGGCCGTCGTGAGCAGCCAGGAGTCCTCTCTTCCTGGGACTGTCGGTACCAGGAAGATCCGAGTCGTGGGGTGCACAGTGGTGGCATGGCGAGCACGGAGTTCGGGCGTACGGTGCGGCGCTGGCGCGACCGGGTCTCCCCGGAGGCGGCCGGGCTGACGGCGGGCGGTCATCGTCGCGCGGCCGGGCTGCGGCGTGAGGAGTTGGCGCTGCTGGCCGGTATCTCGGTCGACTATGTGACCCGCCTGGAACAGGGCCGGGCGGCCAACCCGTCGGAGCAGGTCGTCGAGGCGCTGGGGCGGGCGCTGCGCGTGTCCACGGACGAACGCGAGCATCTGTTCCATGTCGCCGGGCTCGTACCGCCGGGCCGGGGCACGGTGCCCGCGTACATCGCACCGAGCGTGCACCGGATGCTGGACAGGCTGACCGGGACGCCCGTCGCGGTCTTCGACGCGGCGTGGACGCTGCTGCTGGCCAACCCGCTGTACACGGCGCTGATGGGCGAGCGGCACGGCCGGGAACGCAACGGTGTGTGGCGTACCTTCCTCGGTTCGGGTGATCGCGTCCGCCACACCCCCGAGTCCCGGCGCACGATGGAGACCGCGGTGGTCGCCGAGCTGCGCGCGACAGCGAGCCGGTATCCGGCGGACCAGCGGCTGCGCCGCCTGGTCGCGGAGCTGCGCGCGAACAGTGACCGGTTCGCCGGGCTGTGGGACACCGGAGCCGTGGGCAGACACGAGGCGTCCCGCAAGACCATCGATCACCCCCAGGTGGGCGCCGTGACGCTGGACTGCGACGTACTCAGCGTCGCGGGCAGCGACCTGCGCATCATGGTCTACACGGCCGAACCCGGCACCCAGGACGCCGAACGCCTCGAACTCCTCGCGGTCCTAGGCACCCAGACACTCGTCGGACAACCCGCAGCGACCCTGACAACTTGACGACCCGCCAGGCCGACACCGCGCGGGAGGGGCGTCCCAAGAACCGCGCCGCTGCATCTGCCGGAACTGATCAGCCGGGAACAAGAGCTGGTCACCTCACCTTCGCCAGTAACTCCGGCGACGTCGCTCTGGAAGCCCTGCAGCGCTTCAGTGCCCTCGTCATGGAGATCGCCGGACTCTCCGGCCTCGGGCCCGGTCGGAGGGCCCGCGAAGCCTTGTCCGGTCAGTTGTGCTTCGGCTTCTATGTGCAAGGCCCACTCTCGGGACTCGTTGCGTTCGTGTTCTGAACCCGGCAGGGGGCGATATCCCGGACTCGGGTGGCGATGCCTGCCTCCCTGGCGAGGTGTCAGAGTTCGAATTCCATTGGTACATACCAGGGCCTTGACAGGGTCTTGGTTCACTTCTTAAATCACGTAATGAACTAACCACCCCACGCTCACCCCCCTCCACCCTCGGTCGGCAACTTCCATACGTCCCCCCATGCGACCGCTTCTGTCATGCGTGCGTCAAAACACCTTCCCTTTGCGGGGCGAGCCCTTGCCCCCGATTGTCGCGGCGTGGCAACCGTGCGACCTCACCCGGGTCTTTGCCTGAGCACCGGCTGACCTGACACCCTCCACCCCCTCGCCGAGCCGCCATAGCGGCACAGGAGAAACCGTGTACCGATCCACACGAACGCCCGGAGCGCATCACCACGGCTTACGCCCCTTTGGCCACAGACGGCCTCTGATGGCGGCCCTCGTGGCCATGGCGTCGGCCTTCTCGATACTGATCACTGTCCCCTCCCAGGCATCCTCACCCTCGGATGCCCGGCCGACACTCGCCGCCAATGCCGCTGCGCTCCCGACCAGTTGGGCCACCGTGACCAACAGCGGCAGTGGCAAATGTGTGGACGCGCGCGCGGCCGGGACCGCGAACGGTACCGCCGTCCAGCAGTACGCCTGCAACAACTCCACCGCCCAGCAGTGGAGTTTCACCGTCACCAGCGACGGCTACGTGCGCATCAACAACCGCAACGACGCCAACCAGGTCCTGGACGTGAGCGACGTGTCCACCGCCGACAACGCGGCCGTCCACCTGTGGTCGTACGGCGGCGGTGACAACCAGCAGTGGCAGGCGGTGGACGAGGGCGCCGGTGCCTACCACTTCGTCAACCGCAACAGCGGCAAGTGCCTGGACGTCCCGGCGGCCTCGACGGCCGACAGTGTCCAGCTGGTGCAGTACACCTGCAACGGTACGGCGGCCCAGCGGTTCCAGGTCGCGCCGGTGAGTTCCCCTCCGGGCGATGTCGATCTGGGTCCGAACGTGGTCGTCTTCGACCCGTCGATGCCGTCATCGGCCATCCAGAGCCGACTCGATTCGATCTTCCAGCAGCAGGAGACGAACCAGTTCGGTTCTCAGCGCTACGCGGTGATGTTCAAGCCGGGCACCTATAACAACGATGTCAATGTGGGCTTCTACACCCAGGTTCTGGGCCTCGGTCAGTCGCCCGACTCGGTGTCCATCAATGGCGCGGTGCATGTCGAGGCCGACTGGTTCCCGCCGCAGAACGCCACCCAGAACTTCTGGCGCGGCGCCGAGAACCTCTCGGTGAATCCGTCCGGCGGCACGGACCGGTGGGCAGTGTCCCAGGCAGCCCCGTACCGGCGTATGCACGTCCGCGGCAACCTGGCGCTGGACGACGGTGGCTGGGCCAGCGGGGGTTTCATGGCCGACACCAAAATCGACGGTCAGGTGCGGTCCGGAACTCAGCAGCAGTGGATGACGCGTAACTCCACACTCGGCAGCTGGTCCGGTTCCAACTGGAACATGGTCTTCGTCGGCAGCCAGGGCGTTCCGGCCACCAGCTTCCCCAATCCGCCCTACACGACCGTAAATCAGGCGCCCGCGGTACGGGAGAAGCCCTTCCTGTTCGTGGACGGCGCCGGCGCCTACAAGGTGTTCGTGCCGTCTCTGCGGGCCGACTCCTCGGGCACCACCTGGGCCGGCGGCAACGCCGGTGGCACCTCGCTCGGCATGGATCAGTTCTTCGTCGTGAAGGCGGGAGCGACAGCAGCGCAGATCAACGCCGCGCTCGCTGAGGGGAAGAACCTTCTGGTGACCCCGGGCGTCTACCACCTGAACCAGACCTTGCGGGTGACCCGCCCCGACACCGTGGTCCTCGGGCTCGGCCTTGCCACCTTCATCCCGGACAACGGCGTCACGGCCATGACGGTCGCGGACGTCGATGGCGTCAAGGTCGCGGGCATTCTCTTCGACGCGGGGACGACCAACTCGCAGACCCTCATGGAGGTCGGCCCCGCAGGATCCTCTGCCGTGCACTCGGCCGACCCCACGAGCCTGCACGACGTGTTCTTCCGCGTGGGCGGCGCGGCGGTGGGCAAGGCGACCACGAGCCTGGTGGTCAACAGCGACAACGTCATCGGCGACCACATGTGGATCTGGCGTGGTGACCACGGCAGCGGCATCGGCTGGAACAGCAACACAGCAGACACCGGACTTGTCGTCAACGGCGACAACGTGACGATGTACGGACTGTTCGTGGAGCACTACCAGAAGCACCAGACCATCTGGAACGGCAACGGCGGGCGCACGTACTTCTACCAGAACGAGATGCCGTACGACCCGCCCAACCAAGCCGCGTGGATGAACGGCTCGACGCAGGGCTATGCCGCGTACAAGGTCGCGGACTCGGTCACCAGCCACCAGGCGTTCGGACTCGGCAGCTACTGCTTCTTCAACGCGAACCCGAGCGTGGCCGCCGAGCACGCCTTCGAGGTCCCCGACAACTCGAATGTGCGCTTCCAGAGCATGGTGACCGTCTCACTCGGCGGCACCGGAACGATCCGCCATGTCATCAACGGGAGAGGCGGCCCTTCCAACTCCTCGACGAATGTGGCCAATCTCGTCAGCTACCCCTGAGCAGCCCATTCGAGGTACACCGACCGGGTCGGGGCCCGACAACCGTCGGGCCCCGGCCCGGCCGACCCCCCAGCGGCACAAAAGAGGATGGTTTCGGATGTACGGATTCAGAGGTGGCTCGACCCGGATCGGCTCACGACTGCTCCTGCTGCTCGCCTTGTTGCTCGGCCTGACAGTCGCTCCCGCGTACTCCAATGCGAAGGCGCCGCAGGCGCCCGCCTTCAAGGTGATCGCCTTCTACAACGGGACCTGGGACGCAGCCCACATCAGTTTCGTCAAGGAAGCCAACCAGTGGTTTCCCCAGACCGCCGCCAGTAACAACTTCTCGTACACCTCGACCAACAACTGGGAACTGCTGAGCAGCATCACGCGGGACCAGTACCAGGTCGTGCTCTTCCTGGACGACTTGCCCCAGACGCCGGCCCAGCGCTCCGGATTCGAGCGGTACATGCGGGACGGCGGCGCCTGGATGGGGTTCCACGTCTCAGCGTTCACCACCAACGCGCAGGAGTGGCCCTGGTACCACAACCAGTTCCTCGGCTCCGGCGGGTTCAAGTCGAATACATGGGGGCCGACGACCGCGGTACTGCGTACCGAGGACAGGACGCATCCCTCGACCGTGGGCCTGCCCGCCACCTTCACCTCGTCGGTGAGCGAGTGGTACAGCTGGCAGAACGACCTGCGCAACAACCCGGACATCAAGATCCTGGCGTCCGTCGACCCGGTGAGCTTCCCGCTGGGCACCGACCCCAACCAGTCCTGGTACAGCGGTTACTACCCGATCCTGTGGACCAACACCGGGTACAGGATGCTCTACGCCAATTTCGGGCACAACGCCATGGACTACAGCACGGGGGCGACGCTGTCTTCCACGTTCGCCAGTGACACACAGAACCGCTTCCTGGTGGACGGGCTGAAGTGGCTGGGAGGCGCAGGCGGGAGCGACCCGGCGCCCGGTCCGATCTCCGAGACCGCAGCGTATTCGCTCGTCAGCAGCGCGAACGGAGCCTGTGTGGACGCCCGCGGCGCGGCGACCGCCAATGGAACCGCGATCCAGCAGTACGCGTGCAATCGGACCGCCGCCCAGGAGTTCCAGTTCCGCGCCACGGATGGCGGGTTCATGCGCATCGGCATCCGTAGCAACAGTCAGCAAGTCATCGATGTGACCAATGTGTCGGCCGCCGACAATGCACCCGTCCAGCTGTGGTCCTACGGAGGCGGAGCCAACCAGCAGTGGAAGCCCGTGCAGGAAACCTCCGGGCGGTATCACTTCGTTGCCCGGCACAGTGGAAAATGCCTCAGCACGCCGGATTCCTCGGCGGATGGCGTCCAGCTGATCCAGCGCCCCTGTGACAACTCGGCAGCGCAGAGCTTCCAGCTCAACGCTCAACCCTAGGGAGAGCTGTTCTCCGGGGCGACGGCAGCCTCCCCGTTGTCACCGTCGGAGACCGGATGCCCGCGCTCGGCAAAGCGGGCATCCGGTCCACCCCAATGCCCGGCCAGAGCGAAAGCTCCTGCGCAACCGCGGGGCCCGCCGGTCCGTTTCCCACCCCCCGCCATCTCCACGCTTAGGTTAGGCTAACCTTCGTGGCGTGAAAGTTGGTGGAGAAAGTTCCGGGGCCACAGGCCCACGCGGTCATGGCACGAGCCCACGCGGTCATGAACTGTCGGCCACGGGCGTAACCGTGGCGTACGACGGTGTCGATGTCGTGCACGACGCGTCGCTGACCCTGCGGCCCGGCGAGGTGACCGTCCTGGTGGGTCCGAACGGCAGCGGGAAGTCGACGCTCCTGCGTACGGTGGCCCGACTGCAGCGCCCCAGGAGCGCCACGCTGACCATCGACGCCGACACGGACGGCCTCGCCCTGACCCCTCGCGAGTTCTCGCGGCGCGTGGCCCTGCTGACGCAGGGACGCCCCACGCCCAGCGGGCTGACCGTGCGAGACGTCGTCGAGTTCGGCCGCTACCCGTACCGGGGCCGCTGGGGCAGAGCGGACCAGGACAGCCGGGCCGCGGTGGACCGCGCGCTCGCCATGACGGGCGTCGAGGAACTCGCCGAACGCGGCGCCGAGCACCTCTCCGGAGGACAACTGCAGCGGGTGTGGCTCGCAGGCTGCCTCGCGCAGGAGACCGGGGTGCTGCTGCTCGACGAGCCGACGACCTACCTCGACCTGCGGTATCAGGTCGAACTCCTCGACCTCGTCCGAGACCTGGCGGACGACCACGGGATCGCCGTCGGCGCCGTCCTGCACGACCTCGACCAGGCCGCGGCAGTCGCCAACCGGATCGTGCTGCTCCACGAGGGACGGATCATCGCCGACGGCCTCCCCGAGGACGTACTGACGGCACAGCGACTGACCGACACGTACGGCATCCGCATCGAAGTCGACACCGACCCCCTCACCGGCCGGCTGCGCACTCGCGCGATCGGCCGACACCACACGCGAATCGAAAGGCTCAGCACCACCTCATGAGACGCCTCCTCCTCACCGCCGCGGCCGCCACCGCCGCGGCGCTCGCTCTGAGCGCCTGCGGGACGACCGAACCCGCCGCCGACAACTCGAAGAAGACAGCTGGGCGCATCACCCTCACCGACGCCACCGGCGCGAAGGTGCAGCTCGACGGGCCTGCCAAGAAGGTCGTCGGGACCGAGTGGAACGTCGTCGAGAGCCTCATCTCGCTGGGCGTCGACCCCGCCGGTGTCGCCGACGTCAAGGGCTACAAGACATGGGACACCGCGGTCCCGCTGAAGAACGAGCCCAAGGACATCGGCACGCGCGGCGAGCCGAGCATGGACACCATCGCCTCCCTGTCGCCGGACCTCATCGTCGCCACCAGCGACCTCCCGCCGGCCGCCGTGAAGCAGCTGCGCAAGGTCGCCCCGGTCCTGGAGGTGCGGGCCGCCGACGCCTCCGACCCGATCGGGCAGATGACCGAGAACCTCGACCTCATCGCGAAGGCCACCGGCACCACGCAGCAGGCCAAGGAGCTCAAGAAGCAGTTCGAGACGAAGATCGCCGACGGCAGAAAGGCCCTCGCCGACGCCGGTCTCGCGGGCACGCAGTACGCCTTCGCCGACGGCTACGTCGTCTCCAACCAGGTCTCGATCAGGCCGTACACCAGCGGCTCGCTCATCGGCGCCGTCAACGAGAAGATCGGCCTGAAGAACGCCTGGACGGTCAAGGGCGACGAGAGCTACGGGCTCGGCGCCACCGACGTCGAAGGGCTCACCGAGCTCGGAGACGTGCAGTTCGCGTACATCGGCAGCGACGGAGACAAGAACAGCACACCGTTCGCCGGCGCACTGGCCAAGAACTCCGCGTGGACGTCGCTGCCGTTCGTGAAGAAGGGCAATGTTCACCGGCTGCCCGACGGCATCTGGATGTTCGGCGGTCCCGATTCGATGGAGGCGTACATCGACGCCGTCGTCGACGCGCTGACGAAGTAACACCATGGCCGTCACCGCATCCACTGCCACCACCCGTCCGTCGGTGGCCACGTCCCGGACCGGCGCGTTCGCGGTGACGGCCGCACTGGTCGTCCTCCTCGCGGGCCTCGCGATCGCCGACATCACGCAGGGCACGGCCGCTGTCGGAGCGGGCGAGGTCTGGAAGGCGCTCACCGGCCGGGCCGACCCCGCGGACGCGTCCGTCGTCATCGCCTCCCGGCTGCCGAGGATGGCCGCGGGGCTGCTTGTCGGAGCCGTGCTCGCAATGGCGGGCGCCGCCCTGCAGGCCGTCAGCCGCAACGTGCTCGCGTCGCCCGACACTCTCGCGGTGAACGCGGGCTCGTACCTGGCTCTCGGACTGGTCGCCGTCACCGGCGCCACACTGCCGCTGCTCGCCTCCTCCGGTATCGCGTTCGTCGGCGGCATCGCTGCGGCAGCCGTCGTGCTCGGGCTGTCCGGTCTGGGCGCGGGCACCGTCCGGCTCGTTCTCGCCGGCAGCGCCCTCGCCCTCGGCCTCACCGCTGTCACCGAGGGGCTGCTCCTGCTGTTCCCCAGGCAGACGGAGGGCCTCTACCAGTGGAACCAGGGCAGCATCTCCCAGAACGGGTTCGACGGCGTGCTGCAGATGGCGCCGATCGGCCTCGTCGGCCTCGTAGGGCTGCTGCTCGTCGCCCGCCGCGTCGACGCCCTGGCTCTCGGCGACGACGCGGCCCGCGGCCTGGGCGTCCCCGTTCGTGCCACCCGTGTCACGGCCGTCGTACTCGCGGCGCTGCTCTCCGCGGCGGCCGTCACACTTGCCGGACCCATCGGCTTCGTCGGCCTGTGCGCCCCTGCCCTCGTCCGCCCCCTCGCCCGCAGGTTCCGCGCGTTCTCCCGGGTGCGTGCGAGTATTCCGCTCGCGGGCCTGGCCGGTGCGGTACTGGTGCTCGGCTCGGACGTGCTCCTGCGCGCCGTCGTCCGGGCCGACGTTGCCGTGGCCGTACCGACGGGCGTTGCCACCAGCCTTGTCGGCGCCGTGTTCCTGATCGTGATGGCCACACGGGTCAAGGACACCGCCGAAGCCACCGCGTCCGACCGACTGCGCATCAGGAGCCGGGTCGTCTTCCTCACCACCACAGCCGTACTGGTGGCGGTGGTCGTCGGCGTGACGATCGCCGCCGTGCTGCTGGGCGACAGCAAACTGCTGCTGGGCGACGTGGCGAACTGGGCGCAGGGCAGGGCGGGCCGGACCGTCGGCTTCGTCCTCGACACCCGGGTGCCCCGGGTCCTCGCGGCGCTCCTGGCGGGCGCGGCACTCGCCCTGGCCGGGACGCTCGTCCAGGCCGTGACCCGCAATCCGCTCGCGGAGCCCGGTGTCCTGGGCGTCTCCGGCGGGGCCGCGCTCGGCGCCGTGCTCCTCGTGACGACAGTGCCCCTGGCCGGGTCGTGGAGCGTGGCCGGTGCGGCGTTCGCGGGCGCCGCAGCCGGCTCCGTCGTCGTCTTCGGCCTCGCCGCGCGGGGCGGGTTCCAGCAGAACCGGCTCGTCCTCGTCGGGTTCGGCGTCGCCACCGGGACAGCCGCGCTGATCAGCCTGCTCATCGTCCTCACCGACCCGTTCAACGCGACGAAGGCACTCACCTGGCTGTCGGGCTCCACCTACGGGCGGACCCTGCCCGACGTGGTGCCTCTCGCGGCCGTGCTCGCCCTCGGCATGGCCGTGGCCGTCGCACGGCACACGGACCTCGACCTCGTATCGCTCGACGAGGACACCCCAAGGCTCCTGGGCCTCAGCCTGGCACGGGGGCGCCTGGGTTTCCTCGCGCTGAGCGTGCTGCTGAGCGCCACCGCCGTCGCCGCAGCGGGAACGATCGGCTTCGTGGGACTCGTCGCACCGCACGCCGCCCGTGCCCTCGTGGGCCGACAACACGTCCGCGTGGTGCCGGTCGCGGTCCTCCTCGGCGCCACCCTTGTCTGCACCGCGGACCTGCTGGGCCGTACCGTGATCGCGCCGGCCCAGCTCGGCGCCGGCCTGATGACCGCGATGATCGGCACGCCGTACTTCCTCCATCTGCTCGTACGCAGCCGCCGCTAGGGCGTGTACGTGCCGACGGATCAAGAGCGTGTGTGGCAGAGACTTTCCGGTCGGGCAGAGAAATGGCCGGTCCGGACGAGCCCGGGTATCGCGTGAGGATTGCGTAACTCCGGTTTATTCCGGATGACGTGATTCGGTAATCGATGCTGGCTGAAGTGGTCTTCACAAGCAGCGGCGAGGTGGCAATGCCTCGACCCCTCGCATGTACTACAGCCGGAGATCTTGAGGGTCGGTGATCGGCGGGATCGGTCGGTGGTGCGCCCAGGGCTGTAGCCGGATCGGAAGTGGGTCGCCGCGGCGTCGGTAGTGGCTGACCTGGGCTCGGGTCTGGTGTAGGCGGCGCCATAACTCGCAGGTCAGGATGGTTTCGACGGGGTGGTGCGGGTTGAGGCGGGTGGCGGCCAGGCAGTGCCGGATGGTGTGGACGGAGGGCCGCAGCAGCGGTCCAGGGATCAGCCAGCGGCCTCGCTCACGCCGGGGCTGTGGTCTTTTCCCAGGTCGGCTTCCTCTTCCGGCGCTGGATCGGGTTCGGGTGTCTGGGCGCGTTGGACGGCCAGGAAGGCGCTGGCCGGCATGCAGGCAGTGACGTGCCGGTGCCAGGGCGTCCACTTGCGGACCTGGTACTGGGCGAGGCCGGTGAGCTGCTTGTTGATCTCGTTGTCCTCCTCGATCTGCCAGCGTCCGCCGGCCCGCGCGATGATCTGCGAGACCGTGATCCCGGCCGGGGCGTGGACGAGGAAGTAGGCGACCTCGCGGTGCAGTTCGCCGTCCTTGGCGCGCGCCGGCTGGGGTGCAGTGAACGCCGCGGCACCAGCCAGTGGGTGAAGGTGTCGGCGGGGTCCTCGTCCTTGACGTGCACGGCGGAGGCGGTCCAGTCGTAGAGCCGTTCGCCCTTGGCGCCGTCCCCGCAGGAGCGGCGTTCCCACTGGTCACGGGTCTTTGCGTAGTGCAACAGGTCATCGGCTCGCTTGACGGCCGGCTGACGCGGCTTGCCCGGCGGGCCGTCAAGCGGCAGGTCGACCGGGACGCCGAAGACGTACGGCGCGCTCTGCCGGTGACACCAGGCGCGCGGTTGTGGGTCCCGCCCGTAGCCGGTGTCCGCCAGGATCCAGGCGAACGGCACCTGCGCGGACCGGGCCTGCTCGAGCATGGCGATGGCCGGCTCGGGCTTGGTGGCGAAGGCGACCTCGTCGGGAATGCCGGCCTCCCGGCAGCGGTCCCGGTCGGTGGTCCAGTCCTCGGGCAGGTACAGGCGCCGGTCGATGAAGGCGTGCCCGGCGGCGGTGGCGTAGCTGAGCATCACCATGACCTGGCAGTTGCGGACGTCGCCGGTCGGTCCGCAGTGCTGGAAGGCCACGCCGACCGGCTTACTGCCCTTCTTCCGGGCCTGCGTATCGTCGATGACCAGCGACGCATCCGCATCGCCCAGGTGATCCACCACATAGTCGCGGACCGCGTCGCGCAGCCGGTCCGCATCCCACACCGAGCCGTTGAGCAGCCGCTGCATCCGATCCGCAGTCACATGCCCAGCCCGCTCGGCGAGCGTCCAGCCGTTCTTCGCCGGCAGCTCCGCCAGCAGCCCCTCGATGAACTGCGCGAAAACCACCCGCGGCTCCGGCCGGTTGAACAAGTGCCCCAACGAACCGGTCAACACCGACAGTTCGGCGTCCCACTCGGCTATCTGCTCAGCCGTCACATCCAGCAGCATGCCCGGTCAACGACGCCACCGGGAGTCCGTCACAAGATCTCCGGCTGTAGTACAAGGAGCCCGAAGCCTTCGGGGAACCCTTCCAGGAATTTGCGCCGAGCGGGGTCGGACTCGGCTGCGGCCATCGTCCCGAGCAGGTCGATCAATTCGTTCTGCTGGTCGTTCGACAGCTTGCCGACCAGGTGGGCGACATCCTCCAGGACCTTGACGGCGTCGTCCGGAGCCATCTGCTCGTCTTCACTGCCCTCGATGAACCACAGGGCGTCGACCAAGGCCTCGGCCAGGGCGTGGGACAGAGACGAGTACACGGGCATCAAGGCAGACTCCCAGCAGGTCACGGCAGCAGAGTCCGGCCATCCCACCACACACCACTGACATCACACTCAGTCAGCCCTCCACGGAAAGTGAGCCAGAGCCTATTCCCGTGAACATAGCCACGTAGCCGAGTGCATGATGAGCGAACCGCAGACGGGTCCTCCTGCAACAGCGGCATGATGCCGGTCGTCACGTCGAACACCACCACCTTGGCGAGGTGGAGCACCTTGTGGCGGCGGGAAGCGAGCAGTTGTGCGGACGCGCCCCTATTTGCTCGGCGCTCTTCACCACCTCGCACAGGTCGGAGGTCACCCGACGGTGTGACGCCGAGCGGTATGTCCTGTGCAACCGCTCCATGTACAGCCCCGCCCGCATCAGTTCCTGCTGCCTCTGGGTCGGCAGCGAACCGAAGGGGGAGCGGGGCGGGCCCGCACTCCGGCGCGTAGGCCGGTCATCGACGCCGCACGACCAGGCATTCGAGTACCCGGCCAGGCCAAAGGGATCAGACCGGCCCCGGCCCATGGCGAATCCGACGACACCGC
This sequence comes from Streptomyces sp. NBC_01217, assembly GCF_035994185.1. Classification (NCBI taxonomy): domain Bacteria; kingdom Bacillati; phylum Actinomycetota; class Actinomycetes; order Kitasatosporales; family Streptomycetaceae; genus Streptomyces; species Streptomyces sp. NBC_01217. The sequence goes on along the minus strand of NZ_CP108538.1, from coordinate 454,946 downwards.
CACAGCTGTCCCCCTTTCGGTGCGCCGGCGAGGCGGATCTTAAGCGGCGGAGTCGGCCGGAGGGATGACGCGCCTGTTACATCCCCGTACGACCCGGCGCTGAGTCGTTTCGATCCTGTCTGCTCCTGTTCACATCTGCGCAGTTGCACGGACCCGTACTCCGGACCTCCTTGCGCGGTGGATCGTGCCCCGGCCAGGGTGATCACGAGCCGCCGACGCGACGGTGCGTCGAAACCTGTTCGGTCACTCAGGACCCAGTCGAGATATGTCGGCACGTTGGAGAGATTCATGCCACAGCTCAACCCCGCACCGCTGCACGGGAGACAGACCTCCGTGTCCGGCGCCGCCGCGGCCGGCGACATCGATCCGGTGACACGATCCCGCCTCGCAGGGAACTGCGGCTGAGCTGCACCGCCTACGGCGGCCGCCGGACCTCCCGCCGACGGCCGTCCCCGACTTCCGTCGTCCGGCCTTTCGTCGGAACCGGAAAGGCCGACAGTGCCGACGACAGAGTCCTGGGGCAGCCCGAGCCGCTTCAGCCGATAGTCGGCCGCGTCCCTCTCCTTCGCGGCCCTCGCAGAGGGAAGTGACAAAGTCCGTCCCCACCGCCGCCGGTGCGACCGAGTCGGCCCAACACCCGCGTCGCATCAGACGCCTTCACGCCGGAGGCACTCCAGCCTCTGGTTCCCCACCCCACCGGCCGTCACCACACGGCCGGGCAGAAGGAGTTACAGCAGTGCCGAACAACTCCCTTACCAATAGGGCCACGTCGCCTCACGAACCCCCTCCCTCTCATCGTGGAATCTCTACGAACGGACGCATCGCGGCAATCGCGGCCGTCGCCATGGCCGCGCTCATCGCTTCGGTTCTCCCCGCCTCGGGCACCGTCTCCGCCGCGGCCGGCACAGATCAAGCACCACGGCAGATAGCGGCGGAACCCAGACCCGGTGCCGGGGCTGTCGATCTGTCCCCCGCGCAGCGCAAGAATCTGCTCAAGGCCGCGACGGACGCACGCGCCACCACCGCCCGTTCGCTGAAGCTGGGCGATCGGGAGGAGCTGATACCCAAGGACATCGTCAAGGACGCCGACGGCACCGTGCACACCCGCTACGAGCGGACCTACGCCGGCCTGCCCGTCATCGGCGGCGACCTGGTGGTCCACGAGCAGGGCGCGGCCCGTGCCGTCACCAAGGCCTCGGACGCGAAGGTGTCGGTGCCGACGACCGAGGCCGCCGTCACGGCCGCGACGGCGAGGAAGTCCGCCCTGGCCACCGCGAAGACCGAGAAGACCGAGGACGCGGCCCCGGACGGCTCGCCGAAGCTGGTTGTCTGGCTCGGGGACGGGAAGCCCACACTGGCCTGGCAGTCCGTCGTCAGCGGCGTCCAGGAGGACGGAACTCCGAGCAGCCTGAGCGTGGTGACCGACGCCACGACCGGCAATCAGCTCCAGAGCGTCGAACAGATCCACTCGGGCAGCGGCGAGAGCCAGTACAGCGGTCCGGTGCAGATCGGCACCGTGCACAACGGCAGCCTCTATGAACTCACCGACCCCGAGCGCGGCGGCCACAAGACGTACGACCTGACCGGCGTCGGCGGCAACGGCGTCCTGGCGGCCGACGACGACGACGTCTGGGGCGACGGAACGACGGCCAACCGCCAGACCGCGGCCGTGGACGCCGCCTACGGCCAGCGGCAGACCTGGGACTTCTACCACGACCGGTTCGGCCGCAACGGCATCGCCGACAACGGTGTCGGGGCCTACTCCCGGGTCCACTACGGCGACGGATACGCCAACGCCTTCTGGGACGACGGCTGTTTCTGCATGACCTACGGTGACGGCCTGAACAACGCCAGGCCGCTCACCGAGCTCGACATCGCCGCACACGAGATGACCCACGGCGTCACCTCTGCCACCGCGAACCTGACGTACTCCGGTGAGTCCGGCGGCCTGAACGAGGCCACCAGCGACATCATGGGGACTTCCGTGGAGTTCTTCGCGAACAACTCCGCTGATGTCCCGGACTACTTGATCGGCGAGCTCGCCGACGTCCGCGGCACCGGCAAGCCGCTGCGTTACATGGACCAGCCCTCGAAGGACGCCTCGGTCAAGGGCACTTCCCAGGACTACTGGACCTCCGACACCAGGAAGCTCGACCCGCACTTCAGCTCCGGCGTGGCCAACCACTTCTTCTACCTCCTCTCCGAGGGCAGCGGGAAGAAGACCATCAACGGCGTCGCCTACGACAGCCCCACATACGACGGCAAGCCGGTCTCCGGCCTCGGCCGGCGCGACGCGACCGCTGTCTGGTACCGGGCGCTGACCGTCTACATGACCAGTAGCACCGACTACGCGGGCGCCCGCGCCGCCACTCTCCAGGCCGCCGCCGACCTGTTCGGTCCGACCAGCGACGCCTATGAGGCCGTAGGCAACGCCTGGGCGGCCGTCAATGTCGGGGCCCGCTATGTGAACCACATCGCCGTGGTAGCCCCCTCCACGCGGAAGTCGGCCGTCGGACAGCCGACCAGCCGGCAGATCGAGGCCACGAGCTCCCGGCCGGGCCGCCTGACGTATTCCGCGCACGGGCTGCCCAAGGGCCTGTCCATCAACGCCGCAACGGGCCTGATCAGCGGCACTCCGAAGAAGGCCGGCAACTTCAAGGCCGCCGTCACCATCAAGAACTCCCCGAAGGTCAAGCGCACGGTGCGCTTCGTGTGGACCGTCCTGGCCTCCGGCGGTGACTTCTTCGTCAACCCGGCCCGGTTCGACATCCCCAACTGGAAGTCCGTCGAGTCCCCGCTCATCGTCACCGGCCGCAAGGGCAACGCCTCCAGCGACCTCAAGGTCACCATCGACCTCTACCACCCGTGGGTCGGTGGTCAGGTGGTCAGCCTGGTCAGCGAGAACGGCACGGAGATCCTGGTCAAGGACTGGTACTGGGACACCGGCGAGGGCGAGCTGCACACCACCTACACCGTCGATGCGTCGGCGGTACCCGCCAACGGCACCTGGAAGCTCCGGGTGCAGGACAACACCCCCGGCATCTTCACCGTCGATCCCGGCTACCTCGACAGCTGGAGCCTCACCTTCTGACCCGTCTTCTCCACCGCACTGCCCACACCCGCCGCGCCCGGTCAAACGGGCGCGGCGGTTCGTATTGAGCAGATCCTCATGCGCGCGGTCTCCGACAGCAGTACCACACCGCCTCTGCACGAAGTGGTCGCTGCCGTCGGTGGTGGGGGGTGCCGGGGCGGTGGAGGAGCAGGCCCATGGCCAGGGCGCCGGCCAGGACGGGCCCCTCCGCGCAGGCGGTGCGCAGCCGGGCTCGCGGGCTGCATCCCCGTCAGCAGGGAGTCCGCGCCGCCCCGAAAGGGCGCCCACAAAATTGGCGAGTACACGCTCATTGTCAGGCTCGTCGCGAGGGAGTTACATAGTCCGTGCACGCGAACGAAAGCGCTTTCTGTCGACCGGGAGCCCCGGTCGGCTGCTGCCCCGTCGCTGCACCGGGAGGCTGTATGGCACCGCCCCGCACCAGACGCTACTCACTTGCCGTCGCCGCGCTCGCCGCGACCGCCTCACTTGCCGCCGCCACGCTTCCGGCTCAGGCGGCCCACCCCTCAACCGCACGCACTCCGCTGCGAGCACAGGCCGTGGCGGCGTACGACTTCGGGCACCCGGACCCCGGCGACCCCGGTCGCGAGCAGGACATCGGACGGTCCGGCACCGCGCTCAGCCTGATCAACGGCGGTTCCGCGATGCGCGTGCCCGACGAGGCGTATCCGGGCGCTTCACCCGCCCTGCAGGTGCGCCAGCAGAACCCGGCCACCGCGGGCAACGACGACTGGAAGGCCGGGGCCTGGGACGCCGGGGGCATGTCGTCCCTCGTCGCCTTCCGCAGTGCCCGGGGCGCCACCGTCATGGGCTGGTTCAAGATGACGGGCGACAATCCCGCCCTCAACTCCAACACGGCCGACCCGAGCGACCGCTACAACGCGATCGGCCTGGCCGGCGTACTGTCCGGAACCTCTGACGGTCACGCGGTGCGCGCTCTGCTCGAACTCATCCAGGTCAACGGCGAGTTGAAGCTGGTCGCGCTGGGGAGACGCCTGGACAGCGGCGCCTCCCAGACTTTCGCCGCCCAGGCCCCCTGGGAAGAGCTGCTGCCCCGCGATGAATGGGTGCACCTGGCCGCGACGTTCGACTTCCGCAACGGCACCCTCGCCCTCTACCGCGACGGCAAACCTCTCGACGGTTTCTACGTCACGCCGGGCGACCCCTGGGAACTCGACACCACGCCGGCGCCGCACCGCGCCTCGCCCACCGATCCCCGCGGCATCAAGATCGGCGGCAGCTTCCCCCAGAACACCCGGGAGAACAACGCCTGCGACTGCCGCATGGACGACCTCCTGTTTTTGGACCGCCCGGTGCGTGCCGGCGCGGTGGCGGCGGAGTACCGGCGCATGACGCGGGGCCACTGACCTCCCTCGTCCCCGGATCGTCCTCTCCCTACTTGTCACGCCAGCTCGAAGGGATCCGCATGGCGTCACGACGTACATACCGAAGGCACTGGGCGGCCGTGGCCGTCAGCGCAGCCCTCGCCCTGGGCGGTCTCGCAGCGCCTTCCCATGCCGACGAGCCCGCCGCGGCGGCAGCCGCCCTGACCGACCCCATTCCGCAGAAGCCCGTTCAGTCCAGGACGAGTCTCGTCCTGGAGGAGTTCGCACAGTTCCCCAAGTCGGAACCCGTGCCGACGCCGACGGATCCGCGCCTGATGCGCCACGCCCGGATCAACACCATCAATGAACTCCCCGACGGCTCCGGCCGGATGGCGACCCCCGATCTCAACGGCACCCTGTACCTCACCGATCCCGGCGCCGCGACGCGCACCTCCGCGGGTACCCCGCACCCCTACCTGGACGTCAAGGCGGCATTCCCGCACTTCTTCTCGGGCCGCGGTCTCGGCCAGGGCCTCGGGTACGCCGCATTCCACCCGGAGTTCGGAGCGAACGGGCGCTTCTACACCATCCATACCGAGCTCGCATCGCAGGCCACCGAGACTCCCGACTACCGGCAGGCCGGCACGCTCACCTATCACGGCATCATCACCGAGTGGACCGCCGACGACCCCTCCGCGGACGTCTTCCACGGCACCCATCGCGAGGTGCTGCGTATCGGCTTCACCGGCCAGGTCCACGGCATTCAGCAAATCGACTTCAACCCGACGGCAAAGCCTCACGACGAGGACTACGGCCTCCTCTACCTCGCGGTGGGCGACGGAGGGCAGGGCGTCGGCAACGGCGAGCCGCAGAGCCTGGCGCTGCCGCACGGCAAACTTCTGCGGATCGACCCCGCGGGCCGTGACAGCGCCAACGGCCGGTACGGCATCCCCGCGTCCAACCCGTTCGTCGGTGAGCCCGGCTCGCTCGGGGAGATCTACGCGATGGGCATGCGGGACCCGCACCGCTTCAGTTGGGACGCGGGCGGCAACCACCGTATGTACCTCGGCCACATCGGCGAGCACGCCATCGAGTCGGTGTACGAGGTCAAGGCCGGTGACAACTTCGGCTGGAGCGAGCGCGAGGGCCCCTTCGTGTTCGACAAGAAGGCCACCGACCCGTGCGCCCGTATTTTCTCCCTCCCCGCCGACGACGCCCAGTACGGCTACACCTACCCGGTCGCCGCCTACGACCACGACCCGGAGCCCGGCTGGAACTGCCGGTCCGACGTGGGCCGCGCCATTGCCGGAGGCTTCGTCTACCGCGGCAAGGACGCGTCGGCGCTGCGCGGAAAGTACATCTTCGGCGACCTCGTGGACGGCCGGATCCTGGCCGCGGACACCCGCGACATGCATCGCGGTGGCGAACTCGCGCCGCTCGAACAGCTGATGCTCTTCGACAAGTCCGCCGGGAGGACGGTCACCATGCGCGATCTCGCCGGTGACCAGCGTGTCGACCTGCGCTTCGGCTCCGACCGCAGCGGCGGGCTGTACATCGTCTCGAAAGCCAACGGCAAGGTCTGGAAGGTGACCGGGACCCGCACCTTCGCCCACTGCAAGATCGGCAACACCCCCACCACCCACACCACCGGACCCGACAACTGGGCGCCGGTCACCCCGGCCAAGTGGGCATACACCGCACGCGAGACGATCATGACCGAGCCGGGCGTCGCCCGCCCGGGACCGCGCCGCCCCTTCGAGTACGCCGTCCTGACCGCGGGCCCGCGCTACTCGTCGGTCACCGTCGAGGCGGAGGTACGGATCGACACCCCCGTCGAGATCACCAACCGTGATGTCATTCTCATCTGGGACTATCAGTCGGACACCCGGTTCCAGTACGCACACCTGTCGAGCGACAACACCATCTACCCGCACAACGGTCTGTTCACCGTCAACGACGCCGACCGGCTGCGCATCGACGACCAGTGGAACGGCACCTACGGCGCCCCTCCGGCGATCAAGGACGACGGATGGCACAAGGTGCGCCTCACCCACTGTGCCGACACCGGTGAGACCGCCGTCTACCTGGACGGCAGCCGCAACCCGCTGATCACGGCCACCGACCCGGTCTTCGCCTCGGGCCGGGTGGGCTTCGGATCCTTCGACAACGCGGGCCGCGTCCGTCATCTGAAGGTGACGGGCACTCCGGCCGACGACTGACCTCGCGGGAGCGGGCCGAGACACTCGGGTCATCGATCCGGATTCGCCTCCGCAGGCGCCCCATGTCTGCACGCGGCCCGGCCCTGCTTCATCGAGCGGTAGTGACCGCCGGTGTCCTGTCCCTCTGGACGACGATCAACGCCATGTCGTCGTCCAGAGGACCTGCCGCGTACGCCTTGAGATCGGCCGTGATCTTCTCTACCACTGCTTCGGGTGCCTGGTCGGTCCAGGCGGCGGCGCGCTCGGCGAGCGGATAGAAGGTGCCCTGCGCGTCGCGGGTCTCACTGACGCCGTCGGTATAGAGCAGAAGCTGGTCGCCGTGGACGAACGGGAAGGTCGTCTGGACGTAGGAGCTGGCCGACAGCCCGCCCAGACCGAGGGGAAGAGCCGGGTCCGGCACACTGAGCGCGGTCGCGGTCGCGGTGGCGTTGCGCAGCAGCAGGGGCGGCGGATGCCCGCAGCTGATCACGTGGATCACCGGCTCGTTGTCCGGGATGTCCACCACCACGGCGGTCACGAAGCGCTCGCCGGTGTCCGCCTCTGACCTCGAAGACTCCGAGAATTCCGCCAGTCCCCACCTGACGGCGTCCTCCAGATATGCGACCAGCTCCGGCAGCGGGGCCTGGCGGTGGGCCGCGGCGCGGAAGGCGCCCAGCATGATCGCGGTGTCGCTGATCGACGCGAGGCCCTTGCCCCGTACGTCTCCGATGACCAGCCTGGTGGAGTCGCAGACGCGGGCGACGGCGAACAGATCGCCGCCGATGCGGGTGTCGGCCTCGGCGCTGCGGTACTCCGAGGCGATGGACACCGGCCCGGCCCGGTCCGGCAGCGGGCGAAGGACGACGCGCTGTGTCGCGTCGGAGACCGAGCGCACTCGGAGCAGCTCCAGCTCATGCCGGTTCCGCAGAAGGGAGAAGAGTGCCAGGAGGACGCAGAGCGCCGCGAGGGAAGCCAGCTCGACGAGCACGCTCTCGGTGGCCAGTGACCCACGCTCCGCACCCGCGATGACGAGGGCCGCTACCGCGAGCCCGCCGATCAGCGCTGTGAGCCGCGGACCCGCGACGGCGGAGGTGACCGCTGGGGCCACGATGAGCAGGTGGGCGAGGTGGATGTCCGGCGGCAGGAAGTGGTCGGCCACCGGTATGGCGACGATCAGCACCAGAGGCCCCACCAGCCACAGCACCGACCGGCGCCGGGCTCGCCCAGACTCAGCCGGTGGTGTCGTGATGGTCGCAGCTGTCACGACGGTGCTCCTCCCTCTGCACCACTCCTGTACCAGCAACGCCTTGCCGGCCGTCGCTCATTCCGCCATGTGCCGGTCGGCCGGTCACGGCGCCTCCAGCGCTTCGGGAAGCCGCCGGGTGCGTACGCCCAGTTACGTTGATCGATAGGTTATCGAGTGGGCCGACACTGCCGCGCCGGTCGGAAAGACACGTCCGTGCTTACGACAGCCAACGGGGATGGCGCCACGAGAGATGGGGCGTCTTTGCTGGACGTGATCGTCCGGGAGGGCGCCCGGTGGTCCGCGACGAGCACACCGCTGTCCGAGGAAGGTCACCACCACGCGTGAACGACAAGCGTGTCTGTGTGGCGGCGGGCGAGTGCAAGCGGTTCCCCTCCACGATCTGGCCGCCCTGGGCGCGGAGGCGTCCGGAGATCAGCGTTCGAGGTCGGCTCCTGGACCGGGTGCCTGGACGCCTTCGTGCACACGTCGGATGCGGCGAGGACACCGACGCGCAGCTACCGGGATTTGTAGCTGGTTAGATAGCGCGCTCGGTGGCCATGCTCAGCCCCTGACATGGTGCGGCCCGGCCACATACGATCGCGGCCGGGCCAGAGTCAGTGGCTGATCAGGATTCGGGGCAGAGCGTCTTACGCAGCCCGAAGTTGATGTGACTTCCGTCGTCATCGGTCAGCGTGACGCCGTCGTAGGAAAACCGCTGTGCAGCACTGTGGTCCGGGTCCGTCGCGCCGCCATCGAGGGCCGCGCACTGGTTGCGGGCCGCGTTGATCGCCTTGTCCTCGTCATGGATGAGGTTGCTGTTGACGTCCAGGATGGTCGCGAGGACGGCGTCGCGCTCGGCGCCGGTGGGCTCGGGCGGCAGGTCGGCGTTCTTGGCAGCGCCGCCGTTGTCTGCGGCACCCGACGCCTCGGGTACGGCGCTCTTGATGGTGTCGGCCTTGCTGTCGCTGTCCTTGTCGCTGCTGCAGCCAACGACGGTGACGGTGAGTATGGCGACGACGGCCACGGTGGTGGTGCGGATACGCATGATTCCCCCTGGTGTGACATGAGTAGGAACATGGTGCGGCAGGCGGGACGCTGGGGCTGCTGTGGTGACAGGGTCGTGACCTGTTGCGGACGCGTTTGAAGCGATCCGCTCCCGTGGCGGTCGCCGCCTCCGGGCCCCCGTCGAACGCCGCGCCACAGCTCTCCCGCGCCCTTGTCGTCCTGACCGGTGTTGAAGTCGACCGCAGGCTCCCGGCCACGAGCCTTCGACCTGCACGTTCGAAGATGGCGAAGGCTCACTGAAGCCAGGGCTTGCTTGTGTGCCGGGGGTTGGCTCATCGTCCGGTCCTTTCGGAGCGGTTACGGGCCGAGGTATTGCTTGGACTGCTGAGGTAGTTGGCCGCCCGGCAACGTAGCGCCAGGCAGGACCCAGAGGAGCCCGACGTCGTAAATCTGCGCCCACGGCCATGCTCCGGCGTTCAGCCGGACCTCCTCGTTGCTCATGGCCGACAGAGGCTGTCACTGGCGGGTGAAACACTGCGGTGCATGACATCGCGCAGTGCTTTTCATACGACTGCGCCGCGGGCCCTGGCAGAGCCCGAGGTGCTTCGTACCCGGTTGGCCGCCGTACGTACCGAGCCTTCAGCACGCCCCTTGAACGACTGGGTGGAGGGCCTGCGTGCCCGGTTGGGCGATGGCGAATCAGTGCCGTGGTTCGACCCTGCCTCGGGCGGTGTGGAAGCCCGGAGCCTCTTCCTGCTGGAAGCGCCGGGTCAGAAGGCCATGGGCGCCGAGGCCGAGCTGCGTCGCACGGGCAGTGGGATCATCTCGATCGACAACGACGACCTCACTGCGCGGAACTGCTGGATGCTGCGTGACGAGGCGGGCCTTCCGTACAAGGAGTCCGTGCACTGGAACGTGGTGCCGTGGTACCTCGGCACAGCCACCCGTATCGCCGCCCCGGGCAAGTCCGAGATCCAGCGCGCCGCGCCCTTCCTCCACGAGGTGATAGTGATGCTGCCATCCCTGGAGGTGGTTGTTCCCATGGGGCGCAAGGCCCAAGCGGGATGGGCGGTGTACCAGGAACGCTTCGCTCCGAAGGTGCACACGCTCCCGACCTGGCATCCGAGCCCGCGTGTGTTCGCATCGCGTCCTGCCGCCCGGCAGGAGATCTTGGAGGTCCTGCAGCAGGCTGCGCGGTTGCTCGGTACTGCTTGAGCCGAATAGCGGGTCTTGGCCGTTGCGGTGTCCCACAGCCGGAAGGCTGCGGGACACCGCGTCGATTACAAGTCAGTGGCCGGCCTTCTTCTGGTGGAGGCGAATACCGGCGGGGGTGCCGACGTATGCGCAGTCGGGGCATTTCTCCCAGCTGTCTTTGTGGACGGCCTTGGCCGTCAGGTTCCCGTCGGGATGAGGCGAGGCAGTTCGCTCTTTGTCATGAGACCAAGACAGACCTTCAAGAAGCAACGTCAAGATGCGCATTCGAGGTCACCCTGCTTGGTTGCTGTGGCGGCCGGCAATCTGCTTGAAGTCGCGCATCCCGGGCTCCACCACCCGGCTGGCCACAGCATTGCCGATCGGGGCGATGTTGCCTCTGGCTGGGCGGCGCGGCCGGGGCCACGGAATCGTCTACGCCTGCTTCGGCTGCTCGCGCGGACCGTAGTGACGAAAGACGGCCGCGCCAAATGGGTGGAGGCCTGCCCGGCGGCGCAGGGCACGGGGTCAGCATCGAATCAGCGCGCTGCACCCGAACGGTCGCGAACGGACGCCAATAGAACCCAGCACAGGGGCAGCACGAGCGCATCTGTGCTCGATATGTCTCACGCGCTCCATGCCTGTCACCTGCATGTTTGTGCGGGAGGGTGTCACGTGTGGGTGGTGCCCTCCCATTTGGTCCACAACTCCTGACGATTACTCGGTCCGCGCGTCAGTTCCCGTCAGTCGGCCTTCCATCAGGCAGCATGCGGCCATGGCGCAGAATATGAGCGATGCCGAGTGGCGTGTATTTGTCATGTCTGGCACCCGAACCGGCAAGCTCTCAACCGTCCGAGCAGACGGCAGTCCGCACATTGCCCCCATCTGGTTCCTGCTCGACGGCGATGAGCTGGTGTTCAACACCGGTCAGAACACGGTCAAGGGCCGCAACCTCGCCCGTGACGGCCGGGTTGCGCTGTGCGTGGACGATGAGCGGCCGCCGTTCGCGTACGTGGTGCTGCAGGGCCGCGCGGAGCTCAGCGACGCCCTCCCGCAGGTCCGGGAGTGGGCGACCAGGATCGCGGCCCGCTATGTGGGCGCCGACCGCGCCGAGGAGTACGGCGCTCGTAACGGCGGCCCTGGCGAGCTCCTCGTGCGAGTACGGATCGACAAGGTGCTCGCAATGTCGGGCATCAGCGACTAGAGAGTGCAGCAGGCCATCTCGTCCGCGCGGCAACCTGAGTGAACGTCCGACGGAGATACGGCAGTAACCCCCTCGGGGGGTCTCTCCAAGCGGCCGCGCATTGGCCAGGTCGCCTGTCTTGTCCTCGCGGATCATGCACTTTGCTCCTGGACGGACTCCGCGCTTGAGGCGGCGTATTTGCACCCACTTCGCGGCGCTTTCTTGTCAGGGCCACCGCACCACGCACAGGGCAAGGGACCGGTCCGGCGAGGGCGTTGAATGGTCCGAACGGGGCCAGGACGCTCAGACCCAGTTGCGTCGAGCTGCCGCGACACCAGCGCCGAACCGGTTGGTGGTTCCCAGCTCTGCGTAAAGGTCTTGGATCCGCCGCCGCAGCGTCCGTGTCGAGATCCCGAACTGGCGGGCAATGGCGTCGTCCTTGACTCCGGCAGCAAAGAGCGCAAGCAGGTTCCGTTCTTCGTCAGTGGGCCTCCGCGTCAGGGCGCCTCGGGTGGACGGTCCCGGTGACGGCAACGATTCGGAGTCGGGGCCACCACTCAGTGCGGGCGAAGTGGCCCAGTAATGCTCGAACAGCTCGGTCAATGCCATCAGCAAGGGGGGCGCTTCGGTGTAGAGGCACTCGTTGCTGTCGGCTGACAGGCTCAGCGACACCATCGCGGCCGATCGGTCCGCCATCGCCAATTTGATGGGCAGCGCGGGCGCGACCCTGGCTTCTTCCCCACGTGACACGAGACTGCCCAGCGCCTGCCAGCCGCCTTCAGCATCGAAACTGGCAGCCGCGTAGACGACACGCACCCGCACTCCGCGCCGGACCGCCGCCTCGTCGAGTGGCCCGTTCGGAGCCAGTAGGAACGGAGGGCGGTCCATTGCGCAGATCTCGGATCGGGCAGCCTGCTTCAGGCGGTAGTAGCAGTCGCCGACCGCCTCCGGACCGCTGATCGTCCTGGTGGCGGGTTCGGCCGTGCTGGACCGTCTGGCGTCGTCGAAGATCGCACCCAGCGGCCCCGCCGCGTCCCGCACGGCAGCCAGTTGACGCTCACGTTCCGCCACCAGTGTCCGCAGCGCGTGACGGGGATCCACCGTGAGGAACGCCCCTGAGGACCTACGGCTCACCAACCCTGAGTGGTGCAGACGTTCGAGCAACGCCAACGCGCGCTCGGAGCTCACTCCGAATTCCGCCACTACGTTGTCGACAGTCCCGCCACCGCGCACCAGTAGATGGCGATAGACGGCCTCCGCCTCTGCGTCGAGTCCAACCAACTCCAACGGCGCGTCGTTTTCCGTCATTGCTCTCCACTTCCGAGCTTTTCCCGTGTGATACCGATCAGGAAAATACAAGCCGTGGCGGCGGCCGGAGGAGCAGGTCCCGGTCCTGGGTCGTCTCCGGTCGGATTTGGCTGCCGGACCAGAAGCCCCGGGGGCCGGAGTGCGGGCATGCGGGCTGAATATCCGGAGCATCGTGCCTTCGCGCAGGTGTGACGATCTGTCAAATGACCAAGTGGGCTGCATGTCAGGGGTGTTCACGAGTGGGGCTGACCTGTAGCGATGCGAGCCCTTGAAGATCGTCCGCCGCGCGGCGAGTGATCGTACCCCGAGCAGTGTCAGAGGTGGCCGGGAATCTGGGCGAGCATGCCCGCATCCGCGGCGAGAGACGATCCGGTGGGAGGGGCGGCCCCAACCGCGCAGGACAGCGGTGACCGGCTTGCCCGGTCGGGTTTCCTTTGCCTACCTCGCGAATCCGACAACTCCTCGCGCTTTGCAGCATGTCCCGCTTGGGGATCATTACGCCTACTTGTGCCATGTCCACTTGGTGACGTGGCACAGAAGTGCCAAAGCGCTGACTTTACAGCGATACGAACGGATGGCTGACTGCGAAGGACTCCTGCCCGTCTAGTTCATGAGGTTCCCTTGCGTATGCCTCCGTCCCGCAGACGCGGGTTGACAGCCGCCGTCGCCGCCCTGGTGGTGCTGACGGCCACCGGTCCTGCCGCATCGGCCGATGTCACTGCGACGCCCCCATCTCCCATTGCAACCGCCGCTGTCGGTCCCGCGATTGTGCGTACCGTCACGCTGATCACCGGTGACAAGGTCACGGTGACCGTCAGTGGTGGCAGGCACTCGGTCACCTCGGTGGTCGATCCGCAGGGCAGGACGGGCGGCGCTCACGTCATGTCGGTCGGTGACGACATCTATGTGTATCCCGACGCGGCGTCGCCCTTCATCGCGTCCGGGGCGCTTGACGAGCACCTGTTCAACGTGACCGAGCTGCTTGCAGACGGCTACGACGACGCGCGCAGCGACCATCTGCCGCTGATCGTCACGTACACCGACGCGGCGGCCCGTTCCCGCAGCCTCAAGACCCCTGAGGGGGCGAGCAGGACCCTGGCCCTGAGCAGCATCCAGGGCGCGGCGATATCCGCGAAGCACACACGGGCGGCGGACTTCTGGTCCTCCCTCACCGGTGCCGGGACGGCGTCCACGGGGGCGCGCTCGGCCGGGTCGGCGCCCGCGGCACTGGCGGGCGGGATCGCGAAGGTGTGGCTGGACGGGAAGGTCGAGGCCACGCTGTCCGACACCACCGCGCAGATCGGGGCTCCCGAGGTCTGGGCGGGCGGGGACACCGGGCAGGGCGTGGACGTCGCGGTGCTGGACACCGGGATCGACGCCGCGCACCCGGACTTCGCCGGCCGCATCGTGGCCACGGAGAGTTTCGTGCCCGGGGAGGACGTCACCGACCGGCACGGCCACGGTACCCATGTCGCCTCGACGGTCGCCGGCACCGGCGCTGCGTCCGGCGGCGAGGAGAAGGGCGTCGCCCCGGGCGCCGGGCTGCACATCGGCAAGGTGCTGGACAACTACGGCAGCGGTCAGGACTCCTGGATCCTGGCGGGCATGGAGTGGGCGGCCCGGGACCAGCACGCCAAGGTCGTCAGCATGAGCCTGGGCGGCGGACCCACCGACGGCACCGACCCGCTCAGCCAGGCGGTGAACCGGCTCAGCGAGGAGACCGGAACGCTGTTCGTCATCGCGGCCGGCAATTCCGGCCCCGCTCCGTACAGCGTGAGCGCCCCGGGAGCGGCGGACGCCGCACTGACGGTCGGCGCGGTGAACGGCCCGGGGAAGGGCGTGGATCAGCTGGCAAGCTTCTCCAGCCGCGGCCCCCGCGTGGGCGACAACGCCATCAAGCCCGATCTGACCGCCCCGGGTGTGGACGTGCTGGCGGCCCGCTCGCAGTACGCGGCGGAGGGCGAGGGCGCGTATCAGACGATGAGTGGCACGTCGATGGCGACACCGCACGTCGCGGGCGCGGCGGCCCTGCTGGCCGCCGAGCACCCGGACTGGACCGGCCGGCAGCTCAAGGACGCCCTGGTCAGCACCACCGCGAGCACCCAGCGGTTCAGCCCCTTCGAGGCCGGCAGCGGCCGACTCGACATCGCCGCCGCCGTGAAGGCCACGCTGTTCGCCTCCGGGTCCGCGTTCGCCCAGACCAACTACCCGTACACGCCGGGGCAGACCGTCCGCAAGGACGTCACCTACACCAACACCGGGTCCGAGCCGCTCACCGTGGACCTTTCCCTCGGCCAGGACCAGCTGCCCGAAGGCGTGTTCACCCTCACCGACTCGCGGCTGACCGTGCCCGCGCACGGCGCCGCCACCGTCGGCGTGATCACCCACCTCGACGCGGCGCAGGACAATGCGGCCTACTCCAGTCGGCTCACCGCCACCCGCGCCGACGGCACGGTCCTCACCCGCACGCCGGTCGGCGTGAACAAGGAGGGCCGCCGCGTCACGCTGTCGGTCACGGCGAAGGACCGCCACGGGGACGCCCTGCCCGGCACCCTCGTCCTGAAGGACGTCGAGCGCGACACCGCGCCCAAGATGTACGAGATCGACGCCTCGGGCCGCATGACCCTGCGCCTGCCCCCGAGTACCTACTCGGCGTGGATGAACACCGCCGTGCCCGGGATCGACGGCACGCACACGCTGGGCTTCGCCATGTTCTCCGCGCCGCAGATCGACCTCGACGCCGACCGCACCGTCCGCTTCGACGCCGCGAACCTGCGCAAGGCGGCCGCCTACACCCCGCAGCCGACCGCCAACCAGTTCATGAGGGTGGACCAGTACCGCACCAACGGCGATCTGTTCCCGTTCAGGGACAGCTACATGCCCGAGTACTGGCGGTACGACAGCCTCTGGGTGACCCCGACGCCGAAGGTGACGAAGGGTTCGTATACCTTCGCGACCCGCTGGCGGCAGATCCAACCGCCACTGACGTTCTCCTCCGGTTCGCAGACCTACGCCGGTGTCGTCATCCAGAGCCTGTCCCCTGCGCTGCCCGAGGGCACGGGCAGCTACCGGGCCGTGTGGGCCGGCAACGGCTCGGCTGCGGACTTCCGCGAGCTGAAGGTGCGCGGGCAGGTGGCGGTCGTACGCCGCAGCGATACCGTGCCCGCTCCTGACCAGGCCGCGGCCGCGGCGAAGGCCGGCGCCAGGCAGCTGCTGATCCTGAACGACGGCTACGGCAAGTTCGACCCCTGGGCAGACCTGCCCGACGCCGCCCCGCTGCCGGTGGCCTCGCTCGGTACCGACGACAGCGCGCGGCTGCTCAGCCGGCTCCGCAAGCCCGGCACCGCGACACTGAAGGTGGTCTCGCACCCGCATCCGCGCTACCTGTACGACCTGGTCCGCCACCACGACGGAGCGATCCCCCGAGACCCGTCCTACCGGCCCGGCCCCGGCGAACTGGCCCGGATCGACGAGTCGTTCCGCGACACCAAGCAGGGTGAGGCCCGCGAGTACCGCGATGATGTGTCCCCCGTCCTCAACGGCACCATGCTCAGCAACTCCACGCCGGTCGAGACCCAGGGCGCGCTGACGTCGTGGGTCACGACGGGCACCGGAGTCCGCTGGGTCTCCGGCACCGGCATGCACGACCTCGGCCAAAGGGGCCTGGCGCGCTCGTACAAGCCGCACAGCACCACCGGCGAGAGCTGGTTCTCACCCGTCCAACGCCCGCGACTGCTCAACGACGGCATCAGCTGGCAGGCCCCCTTCCGGATCGGCGACGTCATCAGCACTTCCGTCGTACCGGCCTGGGGAGACGCCGGCGGCCACGCCGGCGTCGTCTGGGCCGACGGCGACACCTCGAAGATCTCGCTGTACCAGGGCGACCAACTGCTCGGCGAGGACGTCAACGAGCGGATCGTCACCATCGACAACGTGTCACCCGACGCGTTGCCCTACCGGATGGTGGTGGAAGGCAAGCGGAACCTGCCGGACCGGCCGTACTCGACCAGTACGCGCACCGAGTGGGGGTTCACCTCCAGCACCACGGACTACACGGTTCTCGCGCCTCTGCCGCTGGTGCAGCTCGACTACGCGGTGGCCACCGACCTGTCCGGCAAGGCGCACCGGCGGACCGGGCTGGCGGTCACCCCGTCGCACCTGAAGGGAGCGGCGGGCGCGGGTGCGATCCGCACGGTGACGCTGGAATTGTCGTACGACGACGGTGTCACGTGGCACCGGACGACGCTGCGGCAGTCGGACGGCGACTGGAAGGCGCAGCTCGACGCGCCGTCCCGGGCCCGCTTCGCGAGCCTGCGCACGACGGCGCGGGACACGAAGGGGAACAGCGTGAGCCAGACCGTGATCCGCGCCTTCGGCCTGAAGTAGCGACGGCGGACGGCTGACGAGTGGGCCCCTGTCCGCGGTGGACGCGGCGGACAGGGGCCGCACGAGGGCATCCGGTCCCGGCCGGGTCCGGGCCGGGTGAGCCGCAGGCCCGGGCCACGGATCCGTCGGGGCGGATCAACAGCCCGGAGTGAAGTTCCACCGTTGATCTGGACAGACTGATACTGGGACGGATGGGTCCCGGAGGAAGCAGTCCAGGTAGTGAGTAGCAAGAGCAGCATGAGCAAGCGGTATACCGCCGAGTTCAAGCGCGATGCCGTGGAGCTGGCGCTGGCCTCCGACAAGACCGTTACCGAGGTCGCCCGGGACCTCGGAGTGAGCCCCGAGAGTCTGCGCGGCTGGGTCAAGCAGGCCAAGGCCGACCGGGGCCAGGGCCCCGAGGGTGCTCTGACCAGCGACGAGAAGGAAGAACTGCGGCGGCTGCGGCGGGAGAACCGGGAACAGCAGCAGACGATCGAGATCTTGAAAAAAGGTCTGGCCTTCTTCGCGAAGGACACGATGAAGTAGGCCAATTGTGCCGCTTCATCGACGCGGAGAAGGCCGCCGAGGACAACCCCGGCGGCTACAGCGTCAGTCTGCTGTGCCGGGTCGCGGGCGTGAGCCGCTCCACCTGCTGCTCCTGGCTCGCCGCTCGGCCGGCGGTCGCCGGGCGTCGGCGTGCCGAGGACGAACTCGCGGAGGAGATAGGGGAGATTAACGCCGCTTCGCGCGGCGCGTACGGTGCCCCGCGCGTCCACGCCGCGCTGCGGCGAGGGGGCCGTGCGATCAGCCGGAAGAAGGTCGGGCGGATCATGCGCGAGCGTGACATCCGTGGCGTCACCCGCCGCAAGCGCCGCCATCTGACGAAGCAGGACACCAGGGCCGCCCCGGCCCCGGACCTGATCGGCCGCGACTTCACCGCGGCCGTACCCGGCACGAAGCTTGTCGGGGACATCACGTACCTGCCGACGATCGAGGGCTGGTGGTATCTGGCGACGGTCATCGACCTGGCGACACGCGAGGTGATCGGGTACGCGATGGCCGACCATCACCGCGCCGGGCTGGTCACCGACGCACTGCGGATGGCTGCGGCCCTCGGCGGCCTGCAGCCTGACTGCATCATGCACACCGATCGCGGCAGCGAGTACACGGGCAGCGAATTCCGCCGTGAAATAAGGAAGTTGAACCTGAGGCAGAGCATGGGGCGAACCGGTATATGTTATGATAATGCCGCAGCCGAGAGCTTTTTCGGACTGCTGAAAGCGGAGATCGGCACCACGGTCTGGGAGAGCCGCGAAGCGGCCCGCGCCGATGTCTTCCGCTTCATCGAGGTCGAGTACGACCGCACCAGGCTCCGCAAACACCCCGAGTTCGGGTACCTCACCCCACTCGAAACCCGAGCCAGGCTGCAACAAGACTTCACCCCCGCAGCGTAAGCAACCGCTGTCCACGATCAGGGTGGAACTTCAGCCTCCTGGTCCTGTTCACCGACGCCACCTCCGGCGTCACGACCTACGCGGCCAACCGCAGCGTCTCCATCTCCCCGCCCGACGACCGGGGCACGGTGGTCATCGACTTCAACCGCGCCACCAACCTGCCCTGCGCCTTCACCGACCTGGCCACCTGCCCGCTGCCGCCGGCCGAGAACAAGCTACCGGTCGCCGTCGAGGCCGGCGAGAAGATCCCGTACGAACGCACCGGCGGCCGCTGAGGCCGTTCGTCAGGACCGGACCGGATCAGGGGCGACGTCTCCACAGACGGTGGTTACGGGCGGCTCCGATCGTCACCGCGGGGCCTCAGCCGCCTGGTGTCCGGCTGCCCGCCCGGACCGCGTCCGTGCCCCAGCTCGCGAGAAGGCGCAGAGCCTCCGCGGAGGCGGAGCCCGGCTCCGCGTGGTACACGCACAGGAACTGTTCGTAGTCGTCGGGGAGTTGCATCGTCTCGTACGCAAGGGTGAGGTCGCCGACCAGCGGATGTCGCATCCGCTTCACGCCGTGGCCCTTCTCCTTCACGTCGTGCGTGGCCCACAGCCGCCTGAACTCCTCGCTCTTGACGGAGAGTTCACCCACGAGCGCAGACAGGTCCGGGTCATCGGGGTGCTGGCCCGCGTACAGCCGCAGATAGCTGACCATGTCGGATGCCTTGGAGTCCCAGTCCAGGAACAGCTCGCGGTAGTCGGGGGAGAGAAAGGTCAGCCGTGCCCAGTTGCGCTCCGCGGGCGGCAGTTTGCCCCAGTCGCCGAACAGCGCGGCCGCCATCCGGTTCCAGGCGAGGATCTCCGAGCGCGCCCCGCCGATGTACGCGGGCACGTCCTCCATCGAATCGAGCAGCTGCTGCAGAGCCCCCCGCACCTGCTGCCGCTTGGGTGCCCGGTACTTCCTGCGCTGCTGCTTCGGCTTGGCGAGGTGGGTGAGGTGCCCATGCTCGGCGTCGGTCAGGCGCAGGGCGCGCGCGATCGCGTCGAGCACCTCCGCCGACACATTGCGCCCGTTGCCCTGTTCCAGCCGTGTGTAGTAAGCCACCGAGACCCCGGCCAGCTGTGCCAGCTCCTCGCGCCGCAGCCCCGGCACCCGCCTGTGCCGCCCGTGCGAGGGGATTCCCACGTCCTCCGGCTTGAGCCGGGCCCGCCGGGTGCGCAGGAATTCGCTGAGTTCGGCCCGGCGGTCGAGGCCATCGGGGAGGGCTGCCTGTCCGTCGTCCGGGGTGGGGGTGTCGTCCATGCCTCCAAGTATTCCCGGTCGTACGACCGGGAGCCTGACCCCGTCAGTAGTAGGACCACTGAACGTACGCAAAGCGGTGACCTGGGTGAACAGGCTGTGAGAAGGCACGCTGGACAACATGACCACGACTGTTGCTGCATACGCCGCCCCCAGCGCCAAGGCCCCGCTGGAGCGCACCACCATCGAGCGCCGCACGGTCGGCGAGTTCGACGTCCTGATCGACATCAAGTTCGCCGGCATCTGCCACTCCGACATCCACCAGGCCCGCGAGGGCTGGGGCGAGGCCATCTTCCCGATGGTGCCCGGTCACGAGATCGCCGGCGTCGTCGCCGAGGTCGGCTCCGGCGTGACGAGGTTCAAGGCCGGCGACCGGGTGGGCGTCGGCTGCCTGGTCGACTCCTGCCGCGAGTGCGAGAACTGCAAGGCCGGGCAGGAGCAGCACTGCGTGCGCGGTGGCGTCGGCACGTACAACGCCATCGGCCGAGACGGCGAGCCCACCTACGGCGGCTACTCACAGACGGTCGTCGTCGACGAGAACTTCACCGTCCGCATCCCGGACGGGCTGTCTCTGGACGTGGCCGCGCCGCTGCTCTGCGCCGGCATCACCACGTACTCCCCGCTCAAGCGCTGGGGCGCGGCCCCGGGCAAGAAGGTCGCTGTGGTCGGCCTGGGCGGCCTCGGGCACATGGGCGTCAAGATCGCGCATGCCCTCGGCGCCGAGGTCACGGTGCTTTCCCAGTCGCTGCGCAAGAAGGACGACGGCCTGAAGCTGGGTGCCGACCACTACTACGCCACGAGCGACCCGGCCACCTTCGAGAACCTGGCCGGTACCTTCGACATCATCCTCTCCACGGTGTCGGCGCCCCTGGACTTCGGCGCGTATCTGAGCCTGCTGAAGACGGGCGGCGCTCTTGTGAACGTCGGCGCCCCTGAGGAGCCCGTCGCCCTGAACCTGTTCTCCTTGATCAGCGGCAACAAGACCCTCGCCGGTTCCGCGATCGGCGGCATCGCCGAGACCCAGGAGATGCTCGACTTCTGCGCCGAGCACGCTCTCGGTGCGGAGATCGAGCTGATCGAGGCGATCGGGATCAACGAGGCGTACGAGCGTGTGCTCGCCTCGGACGTGCGCTACCGCTTCGTGATCGACGCGGCGACGATCTGAGCCGCGCGGCTTTACCGAGCGGGTAATCGACGCCCTCCCCGGGCTCCGGCGGGATCACCCATATCCACCGGATCCCGAGGAGGGCTCGTCCATGACCGCCTACGTCCTGGAGTACATCGAGCGCGCGGCTGAATTCGCGCAACTCCACCCATGAAGACGCAGACCTTGGGCGGAGGGCTCAGGCGAGGAAGTCGAGGCCGCTCAGCAGGCGGGGGTTTAAGTTCTGTTCCACTCAATGGCATGGGTGATGCCGATGTGCGGCACTGCTTCTACGTTGGTTCGGTAGTGAAGGCAGTGCCCGAAGCGGCATCCGCGCCCCCGCCCCAGGAGCTCTCCGTGAACGTTTTGTCCAACGATGTCAGCCTGCTCGACGGGAAGATTTCCGGTATCACCGTGTTGCCCGACGAGGTGGCGGACAAGCCTGTGGTGGTGTTCGTGCACGGCGGCGGGGCCACCGCGAGGTCGTTCGACATCCCCGGCCACTCCTAGGTCCTGTACGGAGTTCAGATCATGCTCGTCGGGTGATGCTGCGTAGCCACAGCATCGTGCCGCACAGGTGGAGTCCGGCCAGGTAGCTCTCGGGAGTCTTGTCGTAGCGGGTGGCGATCCCGCGCCAGTTGCGCAGCCGGTTGATGCACCGCTCGACCGTGTTGCGGTCCTTGTACAGCTCGGCGTCGTGACTGGCGGGGCGGCCTCCGCGCGAGCCCTTCTTTTTGCGGTTGGCCGTCTGGTCCGCCTTCTCCGGGATCACCGCCCGGATTTGGCGTTTGCGCAGGTAGGCGCGGTTGCGGCGGGAGGAGTACGCCTTGTCGCCGGCGACCGCGTCCGGGCGGGTGCGGGGCCGGCCCCTCCTGCCACGGACCTTGATCTTGTCCACGACCCGCGCGAACTGCGGGCTGTCACCGGCCTGGCCGGGGGTGAGGACGAACGACAGTGGACGGCAGCGCCGTTCGGCTGACAAGTGCACCTTGCTGGTCAGCCCGCCCCGGGAACGACCGAGCTCAGCAGCCTTCAAACGGGCCCGGCGGCGTCGCCGCAACCGCTGCCGCTCGGCTCGTTCCGGGTCCCCGTCCTGATCGTATTGCGGCTCCCGTCCCTTCTTCCCGCCCCCTTTTCGGACTCTGCGGCCTCCACCAGCGCTTCCAACTGCTCTTCGTCCAGAACCATCCCGGCGGCGTGGTGGTGAGCGCGGGAGGTAGCAGAGTCCACGCTGACCAGCGACAGGTCTGCCTCACCGCGTTCTGCGGCATAACCGATGACCGTCTCCATCAGGTGCTGGAAGACGCCCTCGCGCGTCCAGATACGGAAGCGGTCGTAGACGCTCGACCACGGACCGTACTCGGCAGGCACGTCTCGCCAGGGGCTGCCGGTGCGGAACCGCCACATCGTCGCGTTGAAGTGTTTTCGCAGGTCAGGTATGGGTCCGGATACTCCCAGCGGGAGGTGGGGCTCAATCAGGGACCACTGCTCATCGGTCACATCGCCACGTGCCATACCTGATGGCCTATCAAGCGCACACGGTTCCGCGCTGCGGATTACCCGAACCGTGATCTGAACTCCGTACAGGACCTAGTTGTGGTCGCCGCGGACGATGTCGAGGATGGCCATCATGCCCAGGTCCTCGTGGTTGAGGATGTGGCAGTGCAGGACGGTCTTGCCGGTGAAGTCGGTGAAGTGGATGCGCATGACGATGTTGCCACGCGCGGGCACGTTCACTGTGTCGTGCCAGCCGCGGGAGGGGTCATGGGCCTTGCCATTGGTGCTCATCAGTTGGAAGTCGTTGGTGTGGATGTGGAAGCTGTGGTCTTCGTCCGTGTTGTTCCGGATGCTCCACTCCTCAACGGTGCCGAGGGCGGAGGTGAAGTCGATCCGGTGAGGGTCGTACAGCCGGCCGTTGATGAAAAACTTCGTGCCCGCCTTGTTTTCCGTGTAGACCACGGTCTTGTGGGCCGCGATCGTTGCGTGGCTCAGGTCCTCGTGCGGGGCGAAGTCGGTCGGGATCGTGGCCCGGGTCGTGCGCGGGCCGCCGGTGACGACGGTCGCGAGGACTGCTTGGGGGAACTGGTTCCCCGCGGAGCCGGTGTTGTAGGGGAGTGTTTCCAGCCGAGCGGTGCCGGGAGTGCCGCCCTGGACGAGGACGTCGAAGCGGGCGCCGGCGGAGATGACCAGTGTTTCCTGGGTATAGACCTTCCGGACGGGAATGCCGTCCTGGGCGATCACGTGGAAGCGGATGCCCGGGAGGCGGAGCTTGTAGTAGATGTTGGCGCCGATGTTGGCCAGCCGCCATAGTTGGGTCTCTCCGGGTCGGATGTTGATGACGGGGTTCTTCTGGCCATTGACCGTTCGGTTGGTGGGCGCGCCGATGCTCAGGGGATGGGTCTTGATCGAGTCGCGCTGGATTTGGAAGTCCTTGAGCCCGATCGTGTGCTCGGTGATGCCTCGCAACGACGGGGGCAGGTGGTTCCGCAGGCCCTCGACGACGATGATGCCGGACTCGCCGCCTGCGACCTGGGGCGCGGACATCATGTCGGCGTGCGAGTGGTACCAGTAGGTGCCGGTGGGATGGTTGCGCGGCAGCTGGTACGAGTAGTGGTACGAGTGGTTGTACTTGATGGCGATGAAGATGTCGTCGGCAGGGGCGCGCGGCGAGACATGGAAGCCGTGCGTGTGCAGGTTGGTGTTCTCGTCGATGCGGTTGGTCATGGTGAGGTCGATGCGATCGCCCGGCCGAACGCGCAAGGTGGGCGGCATGTACGACCCGTTGTAAGTCGTCGCGTACAACTGGCGGTTGCCGACCGGGACCATGCGCCGTTCCACGACGATGGTGGCCTTTAGCGTGCCTTTGCGGCTGGCCAGCTCCGGGGGGTCCTGCAGTCGCGGCCCCCGGCCCGCAGGCGTGTCGCTGCCCTCCGCCGCGGGCTGGTGCGTGGCGCGGGAGTGCTCCATTGGTGCCTGACCCGCGCAACCGGCCAGCCAGGTGGCGGCGAGGACCAGGCCGGCAGCCGGCAAGGACAGTGAGGAACGGGTACCGGGCAGGGCCACATTTCTCCTCAGGGAAGCGGCCGGCCGGGCAAACGTCAGGCCCGGCCAGGAAGTCATGACGAACGCCAACGGCCTCTCAGCTGGAGTGTAGAGATGCGGATGTCAGGAGCCGCAGGGCCACGCGGAGAGCGCTGCGGCATCCGCTCGAACAGGTACATGGACCGCCCAGGTGGCGGCGCCGAGAACCGGTGAGGCGGTACGTGTCGTCGTGCAGGGCCTTACTTGCTCTCACCCCCGCTCTCGCCGATTACTGGCGAGACCTCGCGGTTGAGCAGATCGGCGGGCTGCAGCGGCACAGGTACCTGAGCTCGGCCGGCGGCGATGTGGAGCACGGCGGCAAGCCGCGCTCCGGCCAGTGCCGGGGCGCTCGCCCGCACTGAGCCCGGCAGCCCAACGGTGAAAGGTCGGTAGTCCGAAGAGAACGCGGACGCCGTGCCATGTGTTCCGCTGCACCTTTGCGTGAAGGCTGCGAACCATTGGTCGTCACCGGGAGACTTCGGTGCGGCTCGATGGTTTCGCGCGGAATCGCGTACGGCCTCTGGACAACGACGCCTGCTGCGGCCACGATGATGGCGACTCCATACGGTATGCAATCTACAGTTTGGGGTTGTACAGGCGCGATGACTGCCGTCGTCGCGCAGGGTGTGCGTGTGGGGGCCGGGCCCCCGCGCGACCGTGCTCCTCTCCAGCCCGAACCCGATGACACGACACATCAGCGAGGTGAGGACGGCCATGGCAAAGGCACTAGAAGGCATCCGAGTTCTGGACATGACGCACGTGCAGTCCGGGCCCTCCGCTACCCAGCTCCTGGCGTGGCTCGGCGCGGACGTCATCAAGGTGGAGGCGCCGACCGGCGACATCACGCGCAAGCAGCTGCGCGACCTCCCGGACGTCGACTCCCTGTACTTCACGATGCTCAACTGCAACAAGCGGAGCATCACTCTCAACACCAAGACGGAGCGCGGCAAGGAGCTGCTGACCGAGCTGATCCGGCGCTCCGATGTGATGGTCGAGAACTTCGGGCCGGGCGCCGTCGACCGGATGGGGTTCACCTGGGAACGCATCCGGGAGATCAACCCGAAGATCGTCTATGCGTCCATCAAGGGCTTCGGCGAAGGGCCGTACACCAACTTCAAGGCGTACGAGGTCGTCGCGCAAGCCATGGGCGGGGCGATGGCGACCACCGGGTTCGAGGACGGGCCACCGCTCGCCACCGGTGCGCAGATCGGCGACTCGGGGACCGGCATCCATGCGGTCGCCGGCATTCTGGCCGCCCTCTTCCAGCGGGAGAACACCGGGCGCGGGCAGCGCGTGAACGTGGCCATGCAGCACGCCGTGCTCAATCTGTGCCGGGTGAAACTGCGGGATCAACAGCGTCTCACTCACGGCCCGTTGGCCGAGTATCCGAACGAGGACTTCGGGGACGAGGTGCCTCGCTCCGGGAACGCCTCCGGCGGCGGGCAGCCCGGATGGGCCGTGAGGTGCGCTCCCGGCGGGCCCAACGACTACGTGTACGTGATCGTGCAGCCGATCGGCTGGCAGCCGCTGAGCGAGCTGATCGGGCGGCCCGAGCTGGCCGACGACCCCGAGTGGGCGACCCCGGAGGCGCGGCTCCCGAAACTCGGCAAGATGTTCCAGCTCATCGAGGAGTGGACCTCGACGCTCCCCAAGTGGGACGTCCTGCAGAAGCTCAACGCCCACAACATCCCGTGCGGCCCGATCCTCTCCACCAAGGAGATCATCGGGGACGCCTCGCTCGTCGCCAACGAAATGGTCGTCGAGGTGCCGCACCCGCAGCGCGGCTCGTTCGCCACCGTCGGATCCCCGCTCAAGCTCTCCGATTCCCCCGTCGACATCACCAGTTCGCCGTTGCTCGGTGAGCACAACGAAGAGGTCTTCGTCGGGGAACTCGGTCTCGGTGACGAAGAGTTGGCGCTGTTGCGGTCCGGCGGGGTGATCTGATGCCGCTCGGACCGGCCGACGGCGTGTTCGTGCGTACGTGCTGTCGCCACGGCCACCGCCATGGCCGCGCAGGCCGGTGTCGGTCGCGCGCTGTGCACCGCGTTGTCACCCGGATCCACGGGTATCCGCACTGCGCCGCCCGTACTGCCCGTACGACCTCGGACTGAGGCGTCGGCCCTCATCGTGCCCGCGTCGGCGGACCCCGTCCGCCGACGGGGCGCGGGTGCGAGGCCGGACGGTGTTCTCAGGCGCCCCCTGGCACCGTCCGGCCCGCCCACCCGGCCTCCCCCACCTCACAACGGCACAGTCGAACGGCAACGCAGAGCCATGAGCGTCACCGTGAGCGCCGTCGACGACCCGTCGCGCGATGGCACAAGCATGCGGTGCCCACCATCCGCGAGGTCGTCAACTTCCTGGGACTGCGCAGCAATGCGGCATCGGCAGGCCCAGGGGCGGGGTGCGCCGCCGTCGACCTGAGTAACACCCCGACGCCCAAAGGAGATCGTGGTCCGGTGAGAACCCGCCGCGGTCCGACGCGGACCTCCGCGTGACATCCGGGCAAGAAAGACCGAGAAAGACGGAGTGCAGCCCCTAGACAGAGTGGCAACCCGTCTACAGAATACTGGCTACTCCATATCGTATGCAAAGTATCGGTGTGTGGAGTGGATCACTGTTCCCGTCGTCGTGGAGGGGGTCGCACATGTGGTGACGCGAAGTCAGGACTCGTGAGCGCACGCGCGCTCCGGGCCGCGCCGGGGTGCAGGAGACCCGGGCCGGCCATGGGGTGGGTCGCGGGGCGGACTGGTCCTGACGGCACATGGGAACCGGACAGGGGGCGCTGGCCAGGGTTCTGCGACGTAGAGGAAATGGCATGACGACAACTGACATACCGTCACACGTTCCGTACAGGGAGGTGACGGACCGCAACGGCCGCGTGTTCCGGCTCGGTGAGACCGACCGGGACATCATGCGGAGACCACGCTGGACCATGGTGCTCTTCCCGTGGATCGGCATGATGGGCATCAGCTCGTCGGAGTACGCATTCACCTCCGCCGAGGAGACCCTGCACGACGCGCACTTGTGGGCCAGCGGCCACATCTTCTGGCTGATGGGGGTCTGGATCTTCTTCCAGGCGGCCGTCGCCTTCCCGGCCGGGCAGCTCCGCGAGAGCGGGAGGCTGCCGGCCAAGAGCGCGATGATGCTCGGAGCGCTGGGCACCCTGCTCGGCTATCTCTCGCTGGCGTACGCACCGCATGTCATCGTCGCCTACTTCGGCTTCGGCATGTTCAGCGGCATCGGCGCCGGACTCGTCTACGCGACCTGTGTGAACATGGTCGGCAAGTGGTACCCGGAGCGCAAGGGCGGCAAGACCGGCATGGTCAACGGCGGTTTCGCCTATGGCTCGGTGCCGTTCGTGTTCCTCTTCACCTCGTACATGGATCTCTCCAACTACCAGGGTGTACTGGTCTCCGTCGGCGTCATCTGCTGTGCGGCCGTCGCGGTCGCCGGGTGGTTCTTCAAGGACCCGCCGAAGAACTGGTGGCCCGACCACGTCGACCCGCTGAAGGTCTCGGACGACCCTCGCATCGTGCGGTCGCTGGCCAAGAACCCGCCGTCGGTCAAGCAGTACACCCCGCGTGAGGCGGCCCGGACCCCGGTGCTGTGGATGATGTGGTTCTGCCTCCTCTGCACGGCAGGCATCAACATCTTCGGTATCGCCATGCAGGTGCCGTTCGGCAAGGAGATGGGGTTCGCTGGCGGCATCGTCGCCACGGCCATGTCGCTCAAGGCGATCGTCAACGGGACCGGCCGGGGAGTCATCGGCTGGATCTCCGACCGGTACGGACGCCGCAACACGCTGATCATCGTCTGTCTGGTGCTGGGGTCCGCGCAGTTCGGCGTCTTCTACTCCGGCGACATCGGCTCGATGCCGTTCTTCCTGTTCTGCTCGATGGTTTCCGGCTTCGGCGGCGGCGCGATCTTCCCGCTGTTCGCGGCGATGACCGCGGACTACTTCGGGGAGAACAACAACGCCTCGAACTACGGAATGGTCTACAGCTCGAAGCTGATCTCCGGCCTGGTCGGCTCCGGTGTCGGCGCGGTCGTGGTCAGCGCCTGGGGCTACGGCGGCGCTTTCGCCCTCGCAGGCGCCATCGGTCTCGGCTCGGCGGTGCTCGCATGCTTCCTCAAGGCGCCAGGCCGGCCGAAGCAGGGAGGCGTCCGCACGTCCACGGGCGCGGTTGCGGGGGAGGTGCTCTGAGCAGGAGGTGAAGGTTCGGCCCCGCCGTGCGCGGGGCAGAGCCGGGGTGTCCCCGCGCGGCGCCCCCTCCCGAACCGGGCCGCCCACTCTCCTGACGACCACTTCTGGCCTCCCCTCTGTCGCCCCGGTTCCGCCGGGGCGACAGCGTTCTGCCCGGCTCCGTTCTGCCCGAGCATCGACCCTGAGAGGCGACCGAGCATGTTGACATCGACACCTCCCGGTGCACGCCCGCCCGCCGGTTCCCCTGGCCGGGAATCGGTCATCGACTCCCTGGTGCGGGCCAACCGCACCTACGCCGACGCGTTTCGCGACCCCGGAATGGATGCCCGTCCCGTCCTCGGAGTGGCGGTCGTGGCCTGCATGGACGCCCGAATCGACCTGCACGCCGCGCTCGGCCTCGAACTGGGGGGCTGCCACACCATCCGCAATGCCGGTGGAGTGGTGACCGACGACACCATCCGCTCCCTCACCATCAGCCAGCGTGCCCTGAACACCCGAAGCGTCGTCCTCATCCACCACACGGGGTGCGGCCTGCAGACACTGACCGAGGAGTTCCGGTACGAGCTGGAGCGGGAGGTCGGGCAGCGGCCGGCCTGGGCGGTGGAGTCGTTCAGGGACGTCGACCAGGACGTACGGCAGTCGATGCGGCGGGTGCGTACGTCGCCGTTCCTGCCGTACACCGACGACGTGAGGGGCTTTGTCTTCGATGTGACGTCGGGGCTGCTGAGGGAGATCTCGGACCTCGGCTGAAGGTTCCTGCATCCTTGCGACTTTCCGTCTTTCGGAGGGGAGCCGGGAGGTCGTGGCCGTCCGGCACGTAGCGCTGCGGGGAGCAATAGCATACTGTATGCAATGTAAGCCGATGTCTCGCCACTTCGCTGTCCGCGGCCGAGGCCATCGGGACCGCCCTCCCGGGGCGGATCGGACATCGCACCCGAGGGGGGCGCCCCGTGTCGTATCCCAGCGCACTGCATGACGTCCTGGACCGTGTTATCGCTCCGGCCGGCGAACTGGCACGCCAGGAAGGGAAGTTCCCGCGCGCGGCGGTCATGGCCCTCGGCCGGGCCGGGTTTCTCGGGCTGACCTGCTCGGCCGAACCCGCGGATGGTGGCGCCGACTTGACGCGAGCCGCCGAGGTGGTCGCCCGGGTCGGGCCCGTGTGCCCGGCCACGGCCGCGGTGCTCCAGTCCCACTACGCGGCGGCCGCGGTGGTCGAGGCGTACGGCGGCCGGTGGCTGCGGGGTGAGGTGGCGGCCGGCCGTCACCTGTGCACCCTCGCGGTGGTGGAGGACGGCGCCGGGGGAGCGGTGCGCCCGACCGCGCGGCGTACTGGAGGCGTGGTGGCGCTGGGGGCACGCAAGCATGATGTGGTCGCCGCGGGTGAGGCGGACAGTTATGTCTGGTCGTCGCCGGCCGTCGCCTCGGCCGGTGGCCTGACGCTCTGGGGCGTGCCGGCGCACGCTCCCGGCCTGTTCGTTCCGGCGCGCGCCACCGGGGCGCCGCTCGCCAGCGCCACGTCCACGGTGGTCGCCGACCCGGTGCGCGTCCCGGCCGAGGCGATGCTGGGGGCGGACGGCGAGGGTTTCGGGATTCTGCTCGGCGCCGTGCTTCCGTGGCTGCTCGAACTGTGCGCCGTCATCGGGTCCGACGCGGTGCACCCCTCGCTGGGCGCGCTGGCTCGGTCCGTTTCCGGGACCGCGCGCTCCGGCGACGGTCAGGCGTTCGCGGCCTCTGCCGCGATGGCATTGCGGTAGGTGCGGGTGCGCTCGGTGTGCTTGCGCATGATCTCGCCGGCCCGCTCCGGGTCGCCCTTCGCGATGGCCTCGATGAGGCGGGCGTGCTCGTTCCAGGAGCCCTTGGAGCGGGAGTTGGCGATCGGGGTGTAGTACCAGCGCACCTTGCGCCCCACCTGTGTGATCAGCTCGGCGAGCACGTCGTTGCCGCCCACGGATGTGATGTAGGCGTGCAGGGCCGTGTTCGCGGCGACCAGGCGGTCGGTCGTACTCTCCGCCAGCGCGTCCACGCCGTCCTGCTGGAGCTGCCACAGACGCTCGATGTGCTCGGGCTTTGCGTGATGCGCCGCCAGTTGTGCGGAGTAGGTCTCCAGCACCGTACGGACGTCGAGGAGTTGGGTCGCCTCCTCCTGCGTGGGGGTGTGCACGAACGCGCCCTGGGCGGGCCTGAGGTCGACCCAGCCGTCCGTGTGCAGGCGCTGCAGCGCCTCGCGCACGGGCTGCCTGCTGACACCTAGTTGCGCGGCGAGGTCCGATTCGACCAGATGCTGGCCCGATTTCAGGGTGCCGTTGATGATCATCTCCGCCAGGGCGTCGGACACCGCCTGGCGCAGCGGCGTCGGGCGGGCGACGCGGCGGGCGGAGCCAGCCGTCAGGCCTTGGCGCATGGTTCTCCTGTTCCGCCTCCGAGCTCACCGAGTCGGTGGCTGTGCCGGCCGTTACCCCCGGGCGGGCCGCGCGGCGGTCCATTCAGGATACAGGTTTTCGTATGCAGTGTGGTGTTCCGTGGTGACCATGCGCGATGTCCCACCGGGGCGGACGGTGGTTGCGCCTCGGATCAACGCGGCGCGCCAACGGTGGAGTTGATAGGCCGGTGGAGCGGATCGACAGGTGGCTCCATATAGGATTCTGTATGCAAAAAGCTTGTATGCATCAGGGTTGCATGCTTCGCTAGGACTGTTTCGCCCCTTGCGCCGTGTGCGCGAGGGGAGGTCGAGGTGCCCCTGTGAACGCGAACCGTGGTGCTCGGACCGGACCCCCAGGTGCCCGTGCCCGTACCCCTTCCACGGCCCTGACGAAAGGCCGCACGACCATGAAGACCCGGACCAGTGATCCGACGGTGGAGCAGGTGGTGAAAAAGATCGCCGCCGCCCATCGCGAGCAGCGTGGCGCTCTGTTGCCGATCCTCCACGCCGTGCAGGCCGAACTGGGGCATGTGCCCAAGGAGGCCGTACCGGTGCTCGCCGACGAGCTCAACCTCTCGCGGGCCGACGTGCACGGAGTGGTGAGCTTCTACCACGACTTCCGCGCCGAGCCCGCGGGCCACCGTACCGTCCGCGTCTGTCGCGCCGAGGCCTGCCAGGCCCAGGGCGCGGGGCATCTCGTGGAGTACGTACGGCAGATGGGGCTCACCCTGGGACGGACCACCGAGGACGGTTCGGTCACCGTCGAGCAGGTCTTCTGCCTCGGCAACTGCGCCCTCGGCCCCGCCGTCGAGGTGGACGGACGCCTGTACGGCCGGGTGGACACGGAGCGGCTCGGCGCGCTGCTCCACACAACCGACCAGACGCAGCGCCACGGCGTCGGCGCCACGCCCGACGGAAGCGAGGCACCCCGGTCATGACCCAGCATCCCGCACAGCCCCATGTGCGGATCTACGTCCCCCGCGACTCGGCCGCCCGGTCCGTGGGCGCCGACGAGGTGGCCGCCACGATCCAACAGGCCGCCGACAGCCCCGAGTCGGCCATCGATCTCGTACGTACCGGATCGCGCGGCATGCTCTGGCTCGAACCGCTCGTCGAGGTCGCCACCGAGCACGGTCGTATCGGCTACGGTCCGGTGACCCCCGACGACGTTCCCGCACTGCTCGCCGCCGGCCTGCTCGACGGCGGCGAGCACCCCCTGCGCCTCGGCCCCGTGGACGAACTGCCGTGGCTGGCCCGGCAGAACCGGGTCACCTTCGCGCGCGTCGGCGTCATCGATCCGCTCGACGCCGACGACTATCTGCGCCACGGCGGTCTCACAGGACTGCGCACCGCGCTGAAGCTCACGCCAGCCGACGTGGTCGCCGAGGTGACCGACTCGGGCCTGCGTGGGCGCGGCGGAGCGGGCTTCCCCGCAGGCATCAAATGGAAGACCGTCCTCGACTGCCCGGGCGAGCTGAAGTTCATCTGCTGCAACGCCGACGAGGGCGACAGCGGAACCTTCGCCGACCGCATGCTCATGGAAGGCGATCCGTTCCTGCTCATCGAGGGCATGACGATCGCCGCGCACGCCGTCGGCGCCCGCGAGGGCTACCTCTACATCCGCTCCGAGTACCCGGACGCGGTCGCCACGATGCGCGCCGCCATCGACATCGCCCGCGAGCGCGGCTGGCTCGGCACCTCCGTCCTCGGAACGCCGCTCGACTTCGATCTGCATGTGCGGGTCGGCGCGGGTGCGTACATCTGCGGCGAGGAGACCTCCATGCTGGAGAGCCTGGAGGGCAAGCGCGGCATGGTCCGCGCGAAGCCGCCGATCCCCGCGATCGAGGGCCTGTTCGGCAAGCCGACCGTCGTCAACAACGTGCTGACGCTTGCCACTGTTCCCGTCGTCCTCGCCCAGGGCGCCAAGGCGTACCAGGAGCTCGGCGTGGAGCGCTCCCGCGGCACCCAGGTGTTCCAGCTCGGCGGCAACATCGCCCGCGGCGGCATCGTCGAGACCGCCTTCGGGATCACGCTGCGCGAACTCATCGAGGAGTACGGCGGCGGCACGCGGTCGGGTCGGCCGGTGCGCACCGCGCAGGTCGGCGGGCCGCTCGGCGCCTACCTTCCGCCCTCCTCGTTCGACCTGCCGATGGACTACGAGGCGTTCGCCGCGGCCGGGGCGATGGTCGGGCACGGCGGCATCGTGGTCTTCGACGACACCGTCGACATGGCCGCCCAGGCGCGCTTCGCCATGGAGTTCTGCGCGGCCGAGTCCTGCGGCAAGTGCACCCCGTGCCGGGTCGGTTCAGTGCGCGGCGTCGAGGTGATCGACAAGATCGTGGCGGGGGAGCAGCGGGACGAGAACCTGGCACTCCTCGACGACCTGTGCGATCTGATGACCGAGGGCTCGCTGTGCGCGATGGGCGGGCTGACCCCGCTGCCCGTGCGCAGCGCCCTTGCTCACTTCGCGGACGACTTCCTCGGCGAAGTCGCCGCCGACAAGAGGACGGAGGGCACGGCATGACACTGCTCAAGGAACCCGATCACGGCACCCCGGAGCGACCGGGGCAGGCCACGGTGGCGCTCGAGGTGGACGGCATGCCGGTGAGCGTGCCGGAGGGCACCTCGGTGATGCGTGCCGCCTCGCTCGCCGGCGTCGAGATCCCCAAACTCTGCGCCACCGACTCCCTGGAGGCCTTCGGCTCCTGCCGGCTGTGCGTGGTCGAGATCGACGGCCGGCGCGGCACGCCCGCCTCCTGCACCACCCCGTGCGCCGACGGCATGCAGGTGCGTACCCAGACACCCAAGGTGGAGAAGCTGCGCCAGGGCGTCATGGAGCTCTACATCTCCGACCACCCGCTGGACTGTCTGACCTGCCCCGCCAACGGCGACTGCGAACTGCAGGACATGGCGGGCGTCGTCGGACTGCGCCAGGTGCGCTACGGCTACGAGGGGGAGAACCACCTCGACGCCGAGAAGGACACCAGCAACCCCTACTTCGACTTCGACGCGTCCAAGTGCATCACCTGCTCCCGCTGCGTCCGCGCCTGCGGCGAGATCCAGGGCACATTCGCCCTGACCATCGAGGGACGCGGCTTCGACTCCAAGGTGGCGGCGGGCGCGGGGGAGTCCTTCATGGACTCCGAGTGCGTCTCCTGCGGAGCCTGCGTGCAGGCCTGCCCGACGTCCACGCTCCAGGAGAAGTCCGTCGTCGACCTCGGCATGCCCACCCGCTCGGTCCTCACCACCTGCGCGTACTGCGGCGTCGGCTGCTCCTTCAAGGCCGAACTGCGCGGCGACGAACTCGTCCGCATGGTGCCGTACAAGGACGGCGGCGCCAACGAGGGCCACGCGTGCGTCAAGGGCCGCTTCGCCTTCGGCTACGCCACACACCCCGACCGCGTCCTCAAGCCCATGGTGCGCGAGAAGATCACGGACCCGTGGCACGAGGTCGAGTGGGACGAGGCCATCGCCACGGTCGCGCGCCGGATGCGGGCTCTGCAGGACACGTACGGGACCGGCGCGGTCGGCGCGATCACCTCCTCGCGGTGCACGAACGAGGAGGTGTACGTCGTCCAGAAGATGGTCCGCGCCGCCTTCGGCAACAACAACGTCGACACCTGTGCGCGCGTCTGCCACTCGCCCACCGGATACGGGCTCAAACAGACCTTCGGTGAATCCGCGGGCACCCAGGACTTCCGCTCGGTCGCCGAGGCCGACGTCATCATGGTGATCGGCGCCAACCCCACCGACGGACACCCGGTGTTCGCCTCCCGGATGAAGCGCCGGCTGCGCGAGGGCGCCCGCCTGATCGTGGTCGACCCGCGCCGCATCGACCTCGTACGCTCGCCGCACATCGAGGCCGACCACCATCTGCAACTGCGACCGAGCACCAACGTGGCCGTGGTCAACGCCATGGCGCACGTGGTGGTCACCGAGGCGCTCGTCGACCAGGGCTTCGTGGCCGAGCGGTGCGAGGGCTACGAGGAGTGGGCCGCGTTCGTGGCCCGCCCCGAGAACAGCCCCGAGGCCGTCGAACCGGTCACCGGGGTTCCGGCCGAAGAACTGCGCGCGGCCGCCCGGCTGTACGCGAGCGCACCCAACGGGGCGATCTACTACGGTCTGGGCGTCACCGAGCACAGCCAGGGCTCGACCATGGTCATGGGGATGGCCAACCTCGCGATGGCGTGCGGGAACATCGGCCGCGACGGCGTGGGCGTCAATCCGCTGCGCGGCCAGAACAACGTCCAGGGCTCCTGCGACATGGGTTCCTTCCCGCACGAACTGCCCGGCTACCGGCATGTCTCCGACGACGCGGTGCGCACCGTGTTCGAGGACCTGTGGGGCGCCGCCCTGCTGCCCGAGCCGGGGCTTCGCATCCCCAACATGTTCGACGCGGCCATCGACGGCTCCTTCCGCGGCCTGTTCGTGCACGGCGAGGACATTGCGCAGTCCGACCCGAACCTGAAGCACGTCACCGCGGCCCTGGAGGCGATGGAACTCGTCGTCGTCCAGGACCTCTTCCTCAACGAGACTGCCAAGTTCGCGCATGTGTTCCTGCCCGGGGCGTCGTTCCTGGAGAAGGACGGCACCTTCACCAACGCGGAGCGCCGGATCAACCGGGTGCGCGCGGTGATGGCACCGAAGGCGGGCAAGCACGAGTGGCAGATCGTCACCGAGATCGCCACCGCCATGGGGTATCCGATGGCGTACGACCACCCGGGCCAGATCATGGACGAGATCGCCGCGGTCACCCCGACCTTCGAGGGCGTCTCCTTCGCGCTGCTCGACAAGGTGGGCAGTGTCCAGTGGCCGTGCAACGCCGAGGCGCCGGAGGGTACGCCCGTCATGCACATCGACGAATTCGTCCGCGGCAAGGGGAAG
This sequence comes from Streptomyces sp. NBC_01217, assembly GCF_035994185.1. Lineage (NCBI taxonomy): Bacteria > Bacillati > Actinomycetota > Actinomycetes > Kitasatosporales > Streptomycetaceae > Streptomyces > Streptomyces sp. NBC_01217. The sequence continues at coordinate 419,549 of NZ_CP108538.1, read as the reverse complement.
TTCGTCGTCACCTCGTACGTGCCCACCAATGAGCGCTCCACCCGCCGCTTCCCGCTGGTGCTCACCACCGGGCGCATCCTCAGCCAGTACAACGTCGGGGCGCAGACGCGCCGCACAGGCAACGTCGCCTGGCACCCCGAGGACGTGCTGGAACTGCATCCGCACGACGCGGAGGACCGCGGGATCACCGACAATGACCTGGTCACCCTGGCCAGCCGGGTCGGCCGCACCACGCTGCGCGCCCTGGTCTCCGACCGGATGCCGACCGGTGTCGTCTACACGACCTTCCACCACCCGGTCACCGGGGCCAACGTGGTGACCACGGAGAACTCCGACTGGGCGACCAACTGCCCGGAGTACAAGGTGACGGCCGTCCAGGTCGCCCTGGCGCCGCGTGGGCGCGAAGGGGCCACCGCGGCCCCCGTGGGCGCCCTGACGGCGGGAGACTGACAATCATGGCCTCCACTGAGCCGTCCGAGTGCCGCATGGCCAATGACATCGCCGCGAACCTCGCTCATCTGCCCGCGTCGCAGGCCGCCACCGAACTGGCCGGACACATCGGCAGGTTCTGGGACCCGCGGATGCGCAGCAGGCTGCGCGCGCTGGTGGACTCCGACGTGTCGGGCGTGCACCCGCTCGTCGTCGAGGCGGTGAAGCTGCTGCGCTGACCGGGTAGTTGAGGGCGCGGCCCGCTGCGGTCCGACGCAGCGGGCCATGTCTCTTGTCCGACCCCGCGGGGAGTCCCCGCGGGGTTCTTCGGCATGCCCGGAACCGGTCGTCCCGTGCCACTGCGGCGTGTAACCGCACTGCGCCCAAAGGTAGTTGGGTAATGCACTGGTCAAGCTTCATGCCGCCCCGCTGGACACACGATTTCAGCTCTCCATACCGTATGCAATCACCGGTCGGGCGTTCTGCGCCATGATCGGCAGGTCAGTTGTCCGTCATACCTCGGCGCGGCCCCGAACCCGCCGCGCCGAGGCCGAACCGCCAGGTCACCGCCTGCACGTCGGCGGACTCCGGGATGCCGCCCCGGACCCGTGACGCGCCGACGGCGTACCCCCTACCCGCGCCCGGCGAGAGTCCGGGCGCGCACCGTGGAGGGGAGTCGCTTTCACCCACTGCACGAAGAGCAGGGCCCCAGGGGGCGCACGCCAAGCTCTTTTTCAGGCAAGGGAAGGCACACATGTCAGTAACACCGCAGGCGACTTCCTCCTCGTACCGAGAGGTCACCGATGCCAACGGGCGCGTCTACCGCGTCGGGGAGAGCGACCGTTCCATCCTGGGCAGGCCTCGGGCGTGGATGGTCTGGCTCCCGTGGATCGCGATGATGGGCGTCAGCGTCTACGAGTACGGCTACAGCTCGGCGGAGTCGACCCTTGAGCACGCCCATGGCTGGACCCTCACCGAGGTCTTCTGGATCGCCAGTATCTGGGCGGTCTTCCAGGCGGGCGTCGCCTTCCCCGCGGGCAGGCTCCGCGAGACCGGAAGGCTCTCCGCGAAGACGGGCATGCTCCTCGGAGCCGTACTGTCCGGGCTCGGCTTCCTCTCCATCGCCCACGTCTCGAACCCGATCGTGGTGATACTCGGCTACTCGGTGCTCGGCGGCGCAGGCTCCGGGCTCGTCTACGCGACCTGCATCAACATGGTCGGCAAGTGGTATCCGGACAACAAGGGCGCGCGGACCGGCTTTGTCAACGGCGGATTCGCCTATGGCACACTGCCGTTGATCTTCGTCTTCAGCTACTGGTTCCACGCCGACAACTTCCGGCTGGTCCTCGACCTGATCGCCCTGGGCATGGTCCTCCTCGTGGGCGGTTGCGGCTTCTTCTTCCGCGACCCGCCCAAGAGCTGGTGGCCGCACGACGTGGACCCGCTCAACCGCGGCGGTGGCGAGGACGCCGGGCGTGTGGCGCGCAGGCTGCGCAAGAACCCGCCGGCCAAGGGGCAGTTCACCCCGATGCAGGCGATCAGGACCGGACAGCTGCCGCTGATGTGGTTCGCCCTGGTCTGCGTAGGCGGCGTCTCGCTCTTCGGCATCAACTTCCAGGTCCCCTTCGCCAAGAGTCTCGGCTTCGGGCCGTTGATCGCCGCCTCGTCGGCGGGTGTGCTCGCCGTGGTCAACGGGGTGGGCCGGGCCGCAGTGGGCTGGCTGTCGGACACCCTGGGCCGCCGGCAGACTTTGACGCTGGTCCTCCTGATCGCGGGCGTCGCGCAGTTCGGCGTGCTGTGGTCGGGGCAGGCCCACAACGAGACGCTTTTCCTGATCTTCGCGTTCGTCAACGGCTTCGGCGGCGGCGCCTTCTACCCGCTGTTCGCGGCACTGGTCCCGGACTACTTCGGGGAGAACAACAATGCCACCAACTACGGCCTCGTCTACAGCGCCAAGCTGGTCGGCGGTGTCGGTGGCGGTGGCTTGGCCGCTTCGGTGATCGGCGCCTGGGGCTACTCGGGCGGCTACTACCTGGCAGGTGGCATCGCCTTCCTGTCGGCTCTGATCACGCTGCTGCTGCGTCAGCCCGGCCGACCTGCGGACCAGAAGCGGCCCGCCGAGCAGGCCGTCGCCGGCAGCCGCGGGCTGACCGGCGCGGCGAACTGAGCGAATGCCCGGGCGCGAAGTCGCGCCCGGGCCCGCAGACCGTGCGCGGGTGCGGACAGCGCGTCGGGCGGCGGCGGCAGTCGTCCGACGGAGCGCCCGTGGCACAGGCCGGGCCGGACGGTGGGGTGCGCTCCCTGCTCCGTCCGGCCCCGGCCCATTGGTGTGTCAGGTGCCCCATTCGACGCGAGGCCGGCTGGAGTCACCGCGGTCACGCCGGGGCCCGGGGTGCCGCGGTCAGCTGCCGGCAGTAGAAGTCGGTGGTCGTCCGGGTGTGATGGTGCATCAGTTCCTCGGCCCGGTCGGCGTCACCGGCCGCGATGCGGTCGATGATGTCGGCGTGCTCGTTCCACGCGTCCTTGCCGCGTGGCCGGGCGATGGGCATGTAGTACCAGCGCACCCGGCGGTCGACCTGCCGGATCAGCTCGGCGAGGATGGGGTTGCGCGCGAGCTCGGTGATGAAGCCGTGCAGCGCTGCGTTCGCCTCGACGATGCCGCGGGCGTCGTCGGCGGAGAGCGCGGCTATTCCGGCGGCCTGCAGTTCCCACAGGCGCGCGATGTCCGGACCGGTCGCGTACTGTGCGGCGCCGCGCGCCGAGTGGGTCTCCAGGACGGCGCGGACGCTGAGGAGCTGGGTGGCCTCCTCGACGGTCGGGCTGTGCACGAATGCGCCCTGCGCGGGGCGCAGTTCCACCCATCCGTCGGCCTGGAGACGCAGGAGTGCCTCGCGCACCGGTTGGCGGCTCACGCCGAGGTCCGCGGCGAGTTCGGCCTCGACCAGATGCCGGCCCGGCTGGAGTACGCCCCCCACGATCAGCTCGATCAGGACGTCGTAGACGGCCTGGCGCAGGGGCGCGGGCCTGTTGACGGGTGTCGTCACGTTGGCTGGGGAAGTGCGTGGCTCGCGCATGGGCTCCCTGGTGGTGGCAGGCTGTGGGGAGGTGCCGGTGATGGAGGGGGAGAAATCACGTACAGCGTATGGGCTTCTGTATGCAATCTGTCTACATCAGGCAGGTGCGGGCTGCTCCGTCGGCCGGTGTCCGGAGCCCGCTGCCGGGCCCTCGTCGCTCGCCGCCAGTTCGCGCAGGATCGCTTCCACGCTCTGCTTGGCGTCGCCGAAGAGCATGCTGCTGTTCTCCCGGAAGAACAGCGGATTCTGCACACCTGCGTACCCGGAGGCCATGGACCGCTTGAACACGACCACGTGCTCCGCCTCCCATACCCGCAGTACCGGCATCCCCGCGATGGGGCTGGCCGGATCGTCCATCGCCGCCGGGTTGACGGTGTCGTTGGCGCCGATGACCAGGACCACCGAGGTGTCGGCGAAGTCGTCGTTGATCTCGTCCATCTCCAGGACGACGTCGTACGGTACGCGGGCCTCGGCAAGCAGTACGTTCATGTGTCCCGGCAGCCGCCCCGCCACGGGATGCACGCCGAAGCGCACGGTCACGCCGCGCTCCCGCAGACGGCGCGTCAGCTCCGCCACCGGGTGCTGCGCCTGGGCGACCGCCATGCCGTACCCCGGGGTGATGATCACCTTCGTGGCGCCCGCCAGTGCGCTTGCCGTGTCCTCGGCGCTGATCTCCCGGTGCTCGCCCTGCTCCTGCTCGCCGCTGGGTGCGGCCTCGACGCCGAAGCCACCCGCGATGACGGAGAGGAAGGACCGGTTCATCGCCCGGCACATGATGTACGACAGGTAGGCGCCGGAGGAGCCGACCAGCGCCCCGGTCACGATGAGCAGGTTGTTGTCCAGCAGGAAGCCGGCCGCTGCGGCGGCCCAGCCCGAGTAGCTGTTGAGCATCGAGACCACGACGGGCATGTCGCCGCCGCCGATGGAGGCGACCAGATGCCAGCCCAGGACGAGCGCGAGCACGGTGACGGCGATCATCAGAGCGAGGCTCGGGCTGACGGTGAACCAGACGGTCAGGGTCACGAACGCGACCAGAGCGCCGACGTTGAGCAGGTTCTTCCCGGGCAGGGTCAGCGGCCGGGACTTGATGCGCGCCGACAGTTTGAGGAACGCGATCACGGAACCCGTGAAGGTGACCGCGCCGATGAAGATGCCGATGAACACCTCGGCGTGATGGATCCGCAGCAGCGACCCGGCCAGCTCGGTGGGGCCCGGGTGCTGTGCCTCGACCTCCAAGTAGCTGTTCCAGCCGATCAGTACGGCGGCAAGCCCGACGAGGCTGTGCAGTACGGCGATCAGTTCGGGCATCTGGGTCATCTCGACCCGGCGGGCCTGCCACAGGCCGATCGCGCCACCGATCGTGCCCGCGACGGCGATCAGCGCGATCGACCCGCCGGAGACGGAGCGGCCGGCGACGACGACGGTGGCGACGAGCGCAAGAGCCATTCCAGCGACGCCGTAGGCCACCCCCGCCCGGGCGGTGTGGTGCCGGGAGAGCCCCGCCAGGCTGAAGACGAACAGCAGCGCGGCGACGATGTCGGCGGCCTGGGCCGCCGTGGATGCGTTCATCAAACCTCAGCCTTTCGAGAACATGCCGAGCATGCGACGGGTGACGGCGAAGCCACCGAAGATGTTCACGGTGGTGAGCAGGATGGCCAGGAAGGCCAACACGCTGATGGCCAGGGGCGGGTGGCCGATCTGGAGCAGCGCCCCGACCACCACGATCCCTGAGATCGCATTGGTCACCGACATCAGCGGGGTGTGCAGCGCGTGGTGGACCTTGCCGATCACGTAGTAGCCGATGACCACGGCAAGCGCGAACACCGTGAAGTTGGCGGCGAGCTGGGCGGGTGAGATGGCGATGAGCGCGAACAGGGCGAGCATCCCGAGCCCGATCAGTCCGTAGCGGCCCGCCGGTGACAGGCGCCGCGGAGGCGCCGGATCGACCGGTGACGCCGGCGGGGCCGGGGCCTTCGCGGGCGCTGCAGAGACCGCGACGGGGGGCGGCGGCCACAGCGTCTCGCCGTCGCGCACCACGGTCACCGCCCGCTGTACGACGTCCTCGAGGTCGAGGGTCAGCTGCCCGTCCCGGCCCGGGGTGAGCAGCTTCAGCAGGTTCACCAGGTTCGTGCCGTACAGCTGTGAGGCCTGGGCAGGCAGGCGGCCCGCGAGGTCGGTGTAGCCGATGATGGTGACGCCGTTCTCGGTGACGACAGCCCGATCGCTCACCGTCCCTTCGACGTTCCCGCCCTGCGCCGCCGCCATGTCGACGATGACGCTGCCCGGTTTCATCGAGGCCACTTGATCGGCCGTGATCAGCCGTGGCGCCGGGCGGCCCGGGATCAGGGCCGTCGTGATGATGATGTCGACATCCCTGGCCTGCTCGGAGTAGATCTCGGCGGCGCGCAGGTCGTACGCCTCGGAGGTGGCTCGCGCGTATCCGTCGCCCGCCGACTCCTGTTCGACCTCGACAGGCAGGAACTCGCCGCCGAGTGACCGTACTTGGTCGGCGACCTCGCCGCGCGGGTCGGTGGCCCGGACCACCGCGCCGAGGCTCCCCGCGGCTCCGATGGCCGCGAGGCCGGCCACTCCTGCGCCGGCCACCAGCACCTTCGCGGGAGGCACTTTGCCCGCCGCGGTGACCTGTCCGGTGAAGAACCGTCCGAAGGCGTGCGCCGCCTCGATGACCGCCCGGTAGCCGGCGATGTTGGCCATCGAACTGAGCACGTCCAGGGACTGGGCCCGCGAGATGCGGGGCACGGCGTCCATGGACAACGCGGTCAGCGGCCGGCTGGCGAGCTGGGTGAGGAGTTCGGCGTGTTGCGCGGGGGCGAGCAGGCCGACGATCGTCGCCCCGTCCCGCAGTCGTCGCACCTCGTCGTGGGACGGCGCGTTGACCTTGAGGACGACATCGGCGTGCCAGGCGTCGTCGAGGCGTGCGCCCGCTTCGACGTACGACGCGTCGGAGAAGCCCGATGCGGTTCCGGCGCCGGTCTCGACGACGATCTCGTAGCCGAGCCCGATGAGGCGGCGGACGGTGTCCGGGGTGGCCGCCACTCTGGTCTCTCCGGAGGCCGACTCGGCGACCACGCCTATGCGTTGTGGTGGTGATGCAGACATTGCTCTCCTCTTCTCAGGGGCCTTGCGGGTCCGTCGGTGCGCGGGGAGCGTCAGGAGCGGAGGAAGCGGGACACCGGACAGGAGGCGCGTAGCATATTGTATGCAGTTCGCTCCACGCCAGAGGTGGATCCGGACAGGTGGTCGGGGGTGTCGCGGCTGTATTAGTTCGGGTGCGAAGGGTGTACAGCGGACCGGCTGACTGCATACAGTATTCAATCACTCACCTTCCTCCTGAGAGGAGATGCCGTGAAGATTGCTGTCCTCGGAGCCGGCGCGATCGGAGCCTTCGTAGGAGCGGCCCTGCACCGGGGTGGTGCCGATGTCCACCTGATCGCCCGCGGTCCGCACCTGCAGGCCATCCGTGAGCGCGGGGTCAGGGTCATCAGCCCGCGCGGGGACTTCGTCGCCCACCCGCACGCCACCGACGACCCCACCGAGATCGGACCCGTGGACTTCGTGTTCCTCGGGCTGAAGGCACACTCCTATCCGACCAGCGGCCCGCTGATCGAACCGCTCCTCGGTGAGAACACCGCCGTTGTCGCCGGGCAGAACGGCATCCCGTGGTGGTACTTCCACCGGCTCGCCGGCCCTTACGAGGGTCGCCGGATCGAGGCGGTGGACCCGGGCGGCGCGACCAGCAAGGTCCTCGCGCCGGAGCGGGCGGTGGGCTGCGTGGTCTACCCCGCCACCGTCATCGAGACCCCTGGCGTGATCCGCCACATCGAAGGCACCCGCTTCTCCATCGGTGAACCCGGCGGCGGGATCTCGGCGCGGTGCACCGCGCTGAGCGAGGCGATGATCGCGGGTGGGCTGAAGTGCCCCGTGGAGCCGAACCTGCGGGACGACATCTGGATCAAGCTGATGGGCAACGTCGCGTTCAACCCGATCAGCGCGCTCACCCGGGCCACGATGGTCGAGATCTGCCGGCATCCGCCGACGCGAGGCCTGGTGGCCCAGCTCATGGAGGAGACGCTGGACATCGCCGCCCGGGTCGGCAGCACACCGGACATCTCCATCGAGAAACGGCTGCGGGGTGCGGAGGGGGTCGGCGATCACAAGACGTCGATGCTCCAGGACCTTGAGGCGGGCAAGCAGTTGGAACTCGACGCCATCGTGACCGCGGTGGTGGAGATGGCCGATATCACGGGCGCCGAGGCACCCAGGCTCCGAGCGGTGCACGCGGCCACGGACCTGCTGGCGCGCCGCACAGGCACGGCATGAGAGCCGGCCCGGCTCCCGCAACGGCGGTGGGGAGCCGGGCCCTTGGTGCGGGCAAGGCGCCGCCCACGCCGCCGGGTAAGCTCGAACAGCGCAGCCATCGCAGGTATGTTCGACCTGGTCGAGGTGGCGGGTGTATGGGGTGCGCGGGACGAAGCAGGAGGCGAGCATGCTCTTCCGTCAGCTGGAGTACTTCGTGGCGGTGGCACGGGAAAGGCACTTCGCGCGGGCCGCGGACGCCTGCTTCGTCTCGCAGCCCGCACTGTCCGTGTCGATCGCCAAACTGGAGCGCGAGCTCAACGTCACACTGATCAATCGCGGCCACAATTACCAAGGCCTGACGCCCGAAGGGGAGCGTCTGGTCGTCTGGGCCAAGCGGATCCTCGCCGAGCAGGAGGCGTTCAAGGCCGAGGTGGCCGCGGTCCAGTCGGGCATCACAGGCACGCTGCGGCTGGGCGCGGAGCCCACGGCCTCGACGACGCTCGCGCTGCCGGTGACGGCGTTCTGCACCGCGCACCCGCTGGCCAAGGTCCAGGTGCGGTCCCGCCTGTCCACCACGGAACTCATCCGGCAGCTCCGCGCCTTCGAAATCGACGCGGCCATCGCCCACTTCGGCCCCGAGGACCGGGACGGGCTGCAGGTGACGCCGCTTTACGAGGAGCGGTACATGCTGCTCGCCGCGGCCGATCAGCTGCTGCCCCAGTCCGATACCCTGACCTGGGCCGAAGCGTCCCAGCTGCCGCTCGCGCTGCTCACCCGCGACATGCGGATCCGTCAGGTCATCGACGCCGCGTTCACCCGCAGCGGAGTCACCGTCATCCCGCAGGTGGAGACGGACTCCGTGGCCACCCTGTACGCGAATGTGGGCGCGGGCGCCTGCACCAGCATCGTGCCGCACACCTGGCTGCGGGCCCTGCCGGTCACCGGCCGGATGCGCGTACTGCGCCTTGTCGAGCCGGACGCACGGGCGCTCATCTCGGTCGCGATCCACGACGCGACACCGGGCTCGCTCGCGGCCCGCGCGTTCATCACGGCGGCGGCCTCACTGCGGCTGGACGAGTTCTTCGACCGGCCGCTGCCCGTGCCCGAACCCCTGGTCCGCTGAGCCGAGGCCGCTTGGCCGACCCGCCCGGCCGCGACGTCACCGGGCGAAACGCAGCTGGACCGCCTGCCGGTCCAGCGCACCCTTGGCCGTGTGCGGCAGCGCCGGGACGACCTGGATCCGCTCGGGCACCTCGAAAGCGGCCAGCCGGCCCAGGCAGTACCTGACGATCTCCGCGGGCTCCGCGTCCTCGCCCTCGCGCAGCACCACCGCCGCGCCCACCCGGTGCCCGTGCCGCTCGTCCGGCACCCCGAACACGGCGGCCTCGGCGACGGCGGGACAACCGCACAGCACGTCCTCGACGTACTCGGGGGAGACCTGGTCGCCCGCCCGGGTGATCAGGTTCCTGATCCGGCCGGTGAGGAACAGGGCGCCGTCGACGTCCAGATGCCCCAGATCCCCGGTGCGCAGCCAGCCCCCGCCGAAACCGTGCATCGTCGCCACCGGATCGGCGAGATAGCCCCTGGCCACGCTGGGGCCGCGCACCCAGACCTCGCCCTGCACACCGGGCGGGCAGGCCTGCCCCGACGGGTCGACGACCTGGATCCGCGTCCCGGTCGGCCGGCCCACCGAGCCGTGCTTGGACGCACCGGGCAGCGGCAGGGGTTCACTGCTCGCCTGATGGGCCGCCTCCGTCATGCCGTAGGCCGACAGCAGTGGCACCCCGAGGGTCCGCTCCAGGGCCCGCTGGGTCGCGGTGTTGAGCGGAGCGCTGGAACTGCGGGCGAAGCGCAGGGGCGGTACGAGTGGCGCGGGATGTTCGCCGGCCGAACGGTCGAGGAGGATCTCGTGGATGGCGGGCACCGCGGTGAACCAGGTGGCCCCCACCGCGCGCATGTCGTCCCAGAACGTGTCGGCCGAGAAACGCCCCCCGGCCGGGAGCAGTACGCAGCCGCCGCCGGCGAGCGTGGCGAGCAGCGCCGCGACCAGTCCGTGCGTGTGGAAGAGCGGCATGACCGCCACCGTCGCGTCCCGCGGCCCCAGTTCGTACGTCGCGCACAGCACACGCACCGCCGCGGCCACGTTCCCGTGGGTCAGCGGCACCAGGCGGGCCCCGTCCATGGTGCCCGCCGTCGACAGGATCAGGGCGTCGTCCGGGGCGAGGCCCGGCGTGGGCGTCCCGTACAGCCCGAGCGGCGCGCGCGTCGCGTCGAGCGTGACCGCACAGGGGGCGCCGGGCGTGACCCGTACCCGCACGGGCCAGGCCGGCACGCCCGCGGGTGCCTCGGGCCCGCACAGCACCACCCGCGCCCCGAACATCCCGAGCCGCGCGGCCAGCTGGCCGGGAGACAGGGCCGGATCCAACGGGGCGACGACCGCGCCGGCCCGTGCCGCACCCAGGAGGGACACGACGAACTCGACGGTGTTCGCGGCGACCAGTCCCACCGGGTCCCCGGGCCGCACCCCGGCGGCCGTCAGCCGGCGGGCCAGATCGTCGGCGAGCGAGGCGAGGCCGGCGTACGACAGCTCGCTGCGCTCGGCACCGACGACGAGGGCCCGCGAGTGCGGGCGCGCCCGCACGGGCCGGGACAGCAGATCGACGAGACCGGTGAGCGCGGGCGGGTGGTAGCGGTCCGGTTCACGCACGGACGCCGTGACCACTGTGGCCATCACCGCACCTCCTCACGCCGGTTGAGGCGAACAGCCGACACGGCTGAAACGGTCGACTGCGAGCCTGCGGGCCACGGCCCGTGAGCGTCCAATGCACAACTGCGAACGGCCGATAGCGGCCGACTATCACCGCAGGTGCCGGAGCCTTTTACCGCCGTTGATAAACGCCGGTTATCGGCTGGTCGCTGTCAGGTCTTGGACGGGACGAGGGTCCGGTGCGGAAGGTGGATCCACCAGCCGCACAGCATCACTTGCCCAAGGAGGATCTCGGACCATGACCGCCCCCTCACCACAGGAGACAGCGGCGAACGCCGACGCACCGGCCGAGCTCACCGACGGGTACCACCTGGTCGTCGACGCTCTGAAGCTGAACGACGTCGAGACCATCTACGGCGTGGTCGGCATCCCGATCACCGATCTGGCCCGGCTAGCCCAGGCCGAGGGCATCCGCTACATCGGCTTTCGCCACGAGAGCAACGCGGCCCACGCCGCGGCCGCGGCCGGCTACCTCACCAAGAGGCCGGGCATCGCTCTCACAGTGTCCGCGCCGGGGTTCCTCAACGGACTCGTCGGCCTGGCCAACGCCACCACCAACTGCTTCCCGATGGTGCAGATCTCGGGGTCCAGCGAGCGCCACCTCGTCGACCTCAAGCAGGGCGACTACGAGGAGATGGACCAGCTCGCCGCCGCGCAGCCGTTCTGCAAGGCCGCGTACCGCATCAGCCGGGTCGAGGACATCGGCCGGGGGATCGCCCGTGCGCTGCGCACCGCCGTCTCAGGCCGGCCGGGGGGCGTCTACCTCGACATCCCGGCCGCCGTGCTCGGCTCCATCATGGACAAGGCGGAGGGCGCCAAGACCCTCAGTCGGCTGGTCGACCCGGCCCCGCGCCAGCTGCCCGCGCCCGAGGCGGTGGACCGCGCCATCGAACTCCTCGCCGGCGCCGAGCGGCCGTTGGTGGTACTCGGCAAGGGCGCCGCCTACGCCCAGGCCGACGACAGGATCCGGGAGTTCGTCGAGTCGACCGGCATCCCGTACGTACCGATGTCGATGGCCAAGGGCCTGCTGCCCGACGACCACCCGCAGTCGGTGGCGACCGCCCGCTCCCTCGCGCTGCGCAAGGCCGACGTCGTGATGCTCGTCGGAGCCCGCCTCAACTGGCTGCTGGGGCACGGGGAAGCGCCGCAGTGGAACCCCGACGCGAAGTTCATCCAGGTCGACATCGAACCCAGGGAGCTGGACAGCAACCAGCCGATCGCGGCGCCGCTCGTCGGTGACGTCGCATCCGTGCTCGAGGTGCTGGCCGAGCGCGCCAAGCCGGGTCAGATCTCCGCACCCACCGCCTGGCGCGAGGAGCTTGCGGCGCGCTCCGCGCAGAACGTCGAGAAGATGGCCGGGCGTCTGGCGGCAGACCCGCACCCGATGCAGTTCATGGGCGCGCTGCGCGCCGTGCGCGACGTGCTGCACGACAACCAGCACGCCTACCTCGTCAACGAGGGTGCCAACGCCCTCGACATGGCGCGCAACGTCATCGACATGCACGTTCCCCGCCACCGCCTGGACGTCGGCACCTGGGGTGTGATGGGGATCGGCATGGGCTACGCGATCGCCGCCGCCGTGGAGACCGGCCAGCCGGTGATCGCCGTCGAGGGCGACAGCGCCTTCGGGTTCAGCGGCATGGAGCTGGAGACGATCTGCCGGTACCGGCTCCCCGTCACCACCGTGATCATGAACAACGGCGGTGTGTACCGCGGGAACGACGTCAACCCCCTCGACGACGCCCCGTCGCCCACCACCCTGATGCTGTCCGCCCGGCACGACCTCATGATCGAGGCGTTCGGCGGCAAGGGCTACCGCGCCACCACGCCCGCCGAGGTCACCGCGGCCCTCACCGCGTCGCTCGCCGCGGGCGGCCCCGCCCTGATCGACTGCGCCATCGACCCGGGCGCGGGCACGGAGAGCGGTCACATCTCGCACCTCAACCCCAAGGGCATCACCGTCGGCAACATCGTGCCGTCGAAGAAGTGACCCGCCCACCACACCTGGCAAGCTACCTCTCAACATCCGGAAGTACGACCGCCGTTCGCCGCGCAACCCATCACGAGAAGGACTCAGACATGAGTGAACAGCCGCTCGCAGGCCTCAAGGTGATCGACTTCACCGGGGTCCAGGCCGGTCCCGCCTGTACGCAGATGCTCGCCTGGTTCGGCGCCGACGTCATCAAGGTCGAGCGCATCAACGGCGGCGACGTGACCCGCCAGCAGCTCAGGGACATCCCGGACCTCGACGCCCTCTACTTCACCATGCTCAACTCCAACAAGCGCTCGCTGGCGATCAACACCAAGACGCCCGAGGGCAAGGAGGTCATGGAGAAGCTGATCCGCGAGTCGGACATGCTGGTCGAGAACTTCGCGCCCGGCGCCATGGACCGCATGGGTCTGAGCTGGGACTACATCCACGAGCTGAACCCGCGCCTCATCCTCGGCTCGGTCAAGGGCTTCAACGACGACTCGAAGTGGAACGACCTCAAAGTCTACGAGAACGTTGCCCAGGCCGCCGGCGGCGCCGCCTCCACCACCGGATTCTGGGACGGTCCGCCCACCATCTCCGGCGCCGCGCTGGGTGACTCCAACTCCGGCATGCACCTCATGATCGGCCTGCTCACGGCGATCATCCAGCGCGAGCAGACGGGGCTCGGCCAGAAGGTCTCGGTCTCCATGCAGGACGCCGTCCTCAACCTTACCCGTGTCAAGCTCCGCGACCAGCAGCGCCTGGAGAAGCTCGGCTACCTGGAGGAGTACCCGCAGTACCCGCACGGCGAGTTCGGTGAGGCCGTGCCGCGCGGCGGCAACGCGGGCGGCGGCGGCCAGCCCGGCTGGATCCTCAAGTGCAAGGGCTGGGAGACCGACCCCAACGCGTACATCTACTTCACGGTCCAGGAGCAGAACTGGGCCCGTACCTGTGAGGCCATCGGTCACGCGGAGTGGAAGGAGGACCCGGAGTACAGCACCGCCCGGGCGCGCCAGCCGCACATCATGGAGATCTTCGCCGAGATCGAGAAGTGGCTCGCCGACAAGACGAAGTACGAGGCCGTCGACATCCTGCGCAAGTGGGAGGTGCCGTGCGCCCCGGTCCTGTCGATGAAGGAGCTCGCCGAGGACCCCGACATGCGCAAGAGCGGCACCATCGTCGAGGTGGAGCAGAAGGAGCGCGGCACGTACCTGACGGTGGGCAGCCCGGTGAAGTTCTCCGGGTTCAAGCCGGACATCAAGGGTGCGCCGCTGCTCGGTGAGCACACCGATGAGGTCCTTGCGGACCTGGGCTACGACGCGGACGCCATCCGTAAGCTGCACGAGGGTTCCGTCGTCGCCTGACGCCGTGTCCGCCCGGTGACAGGGGACAGAGGTAGGTGTCCCGCGCGCGATCAGCGTGCGGGGCATCCGCGTGTGCGGATCCGGAACGGCGAGGAGGGCAGGGAACCCCGGGTTCCCTGCCCTCCTCGCGATGCCCCGCGTTTCACACGGTTGTGGCGCGGGCGTTCGCGTCGGCGAGGCGGCGGCGCAACTCCTTCTCCTGGGCGCGGCGCGCGGTGACATCACGGATGACCGCGCCGACATGGACGGCGCCGCCCTGCGGATCCGGCAGGAGGCACACGCTGAACTCGATGGACAGGCTCGACCCGTCGGACTTGAGCGCGGGCACGGTCAGCAGGTCGCTCGCCCCGTAGCGGGTGCTGCCCTTGGCCAGTGCCGCGTGGAAGCCGTCCCAGTGCGGGCGCCGGTGCCGCTCGGGGATGATCAGGTCGAGACTCTGTCCGAGCACCTCGCTCTCCTTCCACCCGAAGATCCGCTCGGAGCCGCTGTTCCAGAACAGGATGAGTCCCTCGCTGTCGACGATGACGATGCCGTCGGGCGCGTGGATGGTCATGTGCGCGAGCAGCTCGGGGTGCGGGACTGTCATGGCTCCTCCGGTGGCGCGATATGGGTGTACGGCCGGTTGTAAGTATACTGAATACAATCTCCGGATCGAGGGGTGATTCGGGAAGTAATGAAGAGCCGCCGTCGTGCAGTTGATGACCCCGAGCGGCAAATGGCTCCCGTACGGCGTCGGGAGATGGGCGAGCTCGGTGACATTGCCGGGCCGGGGGCGTTGTTCGAGCACCCCGGCTCAACGGCGACTGCCCGGGCTCGGTCGGCGGTGCCAGTTGGGTGAGCAACTCCCGGATGCCGTCCGCTCGTTCACGCAGCGGCGGCGGTCCACCGATACCTTCCTTGCGAGAGCGGCCCGGGCTGCCGCGCGGACCTGCCTTGTGGCCGGGCGTGCGGGGGTCGCCCTTCGAGGGAGCGCGGCGCTCAGCCCGCCCGGCTCCCCGGCGACGGCGAGTGCGCCGCCTGTGCGTAGTGGTGAGATTCGGGCTGCACACCCCTGACCGTCCGGCAGTTCGGTGTCGTACACCGTTGCTGACGCCCTCCCTGTCTCCGCCGCCTTCCGTTCGGCCGCCGCCAGTGCCTGTGAGGGTGGCGGCCGCGTCGCGCCGCCGCTCACCGGCTGGCTCCGTCTGCCGGGCGCGAGTATGTGCGGCTCGGCCGCCCTTCTCCTGACGGTACCGATCGTTTTACTTAGACGAGTGCCGCCTGCTACGGTGGAGCACATAAGGAAACCGATCGGTTTGGTTATGGGGTGTGTGAGGGCTCCCCGGCACGTCCCGTACGCCGTCGTCGTCGTGGGCCGTGTCCCTTGTGACGGGACCGGCCTCGCGCCGCACTGCCGGATTGCACCCCTGCTCGGTCCGGTGCACCCCACACCCCCTTCTGGAGAAGACGCCATGCCCCCATCCCCTGCGGACTCCGCCGGCGACGGCACTGTCCTGGCGCGGCCATTCGCTCCCGAGGCCCGCCGTAGCGTGCGCCGGACGCCGCATCCGGGCCTCGTTGCTCGCCGTGCTGGCCACGTCGGTGTTCCTCTCCGCCCTGGACGCCTTCGTCGTCAACGTCGCCCTGACTCCCATCGGGCAAGGAGTGGGTGAGACCTCGCTGTCCAAGCTGAGCTGGATCCTCAACGGGTACGCGATCGTGTACGCCGCGCTGCTCGTCCCGGCGGGCCGGCTGGCCGACCGCTATGGGCGCAAGGCCGGCTTTCTGCTGGGGCTCGGGATTTTCACCGTCGCCAGCCTGGGGGCCGCACTCAGCGGCGGCCTCTGGGTCCTGGTCGCGTTCCGCTTCCTGCAGGCGGCCGGCGCTGCCGTTCTCACCCCCGCCAGCCTCGGGCTCGTGCTGACCACGGCGCCACCCGCGAAGGCCACCCGGTACGTCCAGATCTGGGCGGCCAGCGGCTCCCTGGCCGCAGCGGCCGGGCCTGTGGTCGGCGGCCTGCTCGTCGAGGCGGCCTGGCAGTGGATCTTCCTGCTCAACCTCCCGATCGGCATCGCGGCCCTGTTCATGGCCGCACGGCTGCTGCCGGGCGGACGCCAGGGCACCGACACGCGCCTGCCCGACCTGTTCGGCGGAGCCCTGCTTGTGGTCGCCATCGGGTCACTGGCGCTGGGCCTGGTCCAGGGCCCGGAGTGGGGCTGGGGAGCCGCGCCCACCGTAGGTGGCTTCGCGGTCGCCGCGGCGGCGCTCGCACTGTGCCTGCTGCGCTCGGCACGCCACCCGGTGCCCGTCGTCGACCTCGGTCTGCTCCGCGACCGCGTGTTCGCCTGGGCCAACATCGCCACCCTGCTTTTCTACGCCGCCTTCGCGGTCCAGTTGCTCGGCCTGACACTGTGGCTCCAGCAGGTGTGGCACTGGTCGGCCATCGAGACCGGCCTCGGTGTCGCGCCCGGTCCGGCCATGGTGTTCGTCGCTGCCGCGCTCGGCCGGCGCCTCGCCCGGCGCGTGCCGGTCGGCGTCGTCGCCGCGATCGGCTCGGCCCTCGTCGCCCTCGGCACCGCCTGGATCGCCCTCAACGCGGGTGGCTCCCTGAATTACGCCGCCGACATCCTGCCCGGCTGGCTGATCGCCGGCGTCGGTGTGGGACTCGCGCTCCCGACGATGATCTCCTCCGCCACCGCCGGTCTCCCTCGGGACCGGGCCGCCACCGGCAGCGCGGTTGTCTCCATGGCCGGTCAGGTCGGCACCGTACTGGGTGTCAGCGCTCTGGTCGTCATCCTGGCGGCCGGCGGATCCGGGGGGCCGTCACACACCTTTTCCCTCGCCTGGTGGATCTCGGCCGGTGTCGTGGCGCTGAGCGCCCTCGCCGCGCTGGGCATCACCCCCCGTCGGCGCCCTGCGACCGCCACGGTCCGCTAGGTCCTGTACGGAGTTCAGATCACGGTTCGGGCAATCCGCAGCGCGGAACCGTGTGCGCTTGATAGGCCATCAGGTATGGCACGTGGCGATGTGACCGATGAGCAGTGGTCCCTGATTGAGCCCCACCTCCCGCTGGGAGTATCCGGACCCATACCTGACCTGCGAAAACACTTCAACGCGACGATGTGGCGGTTCCGCACCGGCAGCCCCTGGCGAGACGTGCCTGCCGAGTACGGTCCGTGGTCGAGCGTCTACGACCGCTTCCGTATCTGGACGCGCGAGGGCGTCTTCCAGCACCTGATGGAGACGGTCATCGGTTATGCCGCAGAACGCGGTGAGGCAGACCTGTCGCTGGTCAGCGTGGACTCTGCTACCTCCCGCGCTCACCACCACGCCGCCGGGATGGTTCTGGACGAAGAGCAGTTGGAAGCGCTGGTGGAGGCCGCAGAGTCCGAAAAGGGGGCGGGAAGAAGGGACGGGAGCCGCAATACGATCAGGACGGGGACCCGGAACGAGCCGAGCGGCAGCGGTTGCGGCGACGCCGCCGGGCCCGTTTGAAGGCTGCTGAGCTCGGTCGTTCCCGGGGCGGGCTGACCAGCAAGGTGCACTTGTCAGCCGAACGGCGCTGCCGTCCACTGTCGTTCGTCCTCACCCCCGGCCAGGCCGGTGACAGCCCGCAGTTCGCGCGGGTCGTGGACAAGATCAAGGTCCGTGGCAGGAGGGGCCGGCCCCGCACCCGCCCGGACGCGGTCGCCGGCGACAAGGCGTACTCCTCCCGCCGCAACCGCGCCTACCTGCGCAAACGCCAAATCCGGGCGGTGATCCCGGAGAAGGCGGACCAGACGGCCAACCGCAAAAAAGGGCTCGCGCGGAGGCCGCCCCGTCAGTCACGACGCCGAGCTGTACAAGGACCGCAACACGGTCGAGCGGTGCATCAACCGGCTGCGCAACTGGCGCGGGATCGCCACCCGCTACGACAAGACTCCCGAGAGCTACCTGGCCGGACTCCACCTGTGCGGCACGATGCTGTGGCTACGCAGCATCACCCGACGAGCATGATCTGAACTCCGTACAGGACCTAGCTCAGCTGCCGAGGTGCGGGTTCACGCCCGCGAGTACGCAGGAACACACCGTTCTCACCCTGAGCCGCGATGAGTGTTCATGCCGCTGAGAACCACGAAATCCAATCAATGACGACGCACCCTTCTTCGTCGCGCAAACCTTGAGGAGACCTGATGCGTTACACGACTTTCGGACGGCGGACCGGGCTCCGTGTTTTCGAGTACGCGCTCGGCACGGGCAATTTCGGCACGGGTTGGGGCGCGGGTGCCGACGTGGATGAGTCCCGTCGGATGTTCGACAGGTTCGCCGAGGCCGGTGGCACTTTCATCGACACTGCGGACAATTACCAGTTCGGGGAGTCGGAGGAGATCCTCGCGAAGTTCATCGCGGCCGATCGCGACCATTTCGTCGTGGCGAGCAAGTTCACCAATGGGGCCACGGCGCAGCCGGACGTTTCCAGGACCGGTAACAGCCGGAAGAACATGATTCATTCGGTGGAGGCGAGCCTGAAGCGTCTGGGTACCGACTACATCGACCTGTACTGGGTTCACTTCCCCGACGGCCTGACGCCGATGGAGGAGATTCTGCGGGGCATCGACGATCTGGTGGGCTCGGGCAAGATCCTCCATGCCGCGCTGTCCAACTTTCCCGCGTGGCGTGTCTCGCGCGCCGCCGCTCTGGCGGATCTGAAGAGCTGGGCGCCGGTCGCCGGGATCCAGGTCGAGTACAGCCTGGTGGAGCGCACTGCCGACCGTGAGCTGCTGCCGATGGCGGAGAGTCTCGGGCTGGGCGCCGCGCTGTGGTCGCCGCTCGGGGGTGGTCTGCTGACCGGGAAGTACCGGGGCAGTGCCGCGGGCCGGCTCAGTGATCTGAAGACGCTCGTGCACACCGAGGACGATGACCGGAAGACGGCGGTTCTCGACACCGTCCTGGCCGTCGCGCAGGAGACCGGAGCGACTGCGGCGCAGGTGTCGGTGGCGTGGGTCCGTGAACGGGCCGCGCGGGCGGCGACGTCGTTCATCCCGATCATCGGCCCGCGGAACCTCGGCCAGCTGGACAGCTACCTCGGCGCCCTCGACGTCCAGCTCACTCCCGAACAGTACGCGCGCCTGAGCAAGGTCAGCTTGGTGGCGCTCGGCGTCCCCCACGGCGTCAACGACAGCGTCCGGGACCGGGTCCGCGGCGGCGACGCCTCTCTGGTGGCCGAGCCCTTGCGTCCCGTCGCCTGAGCACGTGCACCGGGTCGTCAAGACGGCGAAGGACGGCACCATCGCCCTGTGGATCGGTTAGCACGAAGGTCCACTGTTCGGCCGGGCGGCCTTTGCGGCACGCGTATGAACGAACTGCCCAACTGCACACCGCAATCACTGGTGGAATTGCGACACCGCTGACGTGATGGCCCGTGCCCAGCGCTGCGGTACGGATCTGCCCGTGGTGGCGTGCGTTTGCGCGGGACGTACAGCGCTCGCAGGGTGGTAGTAGAAGAACGGGAGTGCGCCTTTGCGCCGCGTTTCTCTGTCCCCTTCGTCTCTCTGCCACTCGGGAGTCATCGTGAATATCGGCATCATCGGCGCCGGAAACATCGGCGGCAACCTCACCCGACGGTTCTCCGAACTCGGGCACAGCGTGGCCGTGGCGAACTCGCGAGGTCCACAGACCCTTGCCGGCCTCGCCGCGGAGACCGGCGCGCACGCGGTGCCCCTAGGCGAAGTGGCCCGCGGTGCGGACTTGGTCGTAGTGACGATCCCCGAGGCGAGTGTGCCTGACCTTCCCGCGGGGGTGCTGGACGAGGCCGCCGACGACGTGGTCGTCGTCGACACCTGCAACTACTACCCCCAGCAACGGGACGGCCGTATCGACGAGATCGAGGCGGGGCTGCCGGAGAGCCGCTGGACCGAGGCACAGCTCCATCACCCCGTGATCAAGGCGTTCAACAACATCTACGCGCAGCACCTCGGCGACGACGGCCGCCCCGCCGACGCCCCTGGGCGGATCGCGCTGCCGGTGGCCGGCGACGACGAGTCGGGCAAGGCCATCGTGATGCACCTCGTGGACGCGCTGGGCTTTGATCCGGTCGACGCCGGCGGGCTCGACGAGTCCTGGCGCCAACAACCCGGAACGCCGGTCTACACCACGGACAAGGATGCGGCAGGCGTACGCGAGGCACTGGCCGAGGCGAGTCCACAGCGGACTCCTGCCTGGCGGGCCACCGAGGACAGCCCCGGGAGTTTCGACACGCCCGCCTGAGGGCGCCGACGCCGGTGGTGGACATTCGGTCCCAGGGCGCGCATGCACGAACCGCGACACGGAGCACGAGGTGATCGGTCGTATGGGCGGGATGATGCACGCATGGGAGGTCCTCGAACCGGGGCCGATCGAGCAGGGTTCCCTGCGGTACGTCGAAAAGCCGATCCCGCGGCCACGCTCGGACGAGCTGCTGGTGCATGTGCGTACCTGTGGGGTGTGCCGTACCGACCTCCACGTCAGCGAGGGCGATCTGCCTGTGCACAGGCAGCACGTCACGCCCGGCCACGAAGTCGCCGGGGTGGTCGCGGCAACGGGCGGGGACGTGCGGAACTTCATCGTCGGCGACCGGGTCGGAGTGGCCTGGCTGCGCAGCACCGACGGCACATGCGCGTACTGCCGACGCGGGGATGAGAACCTCTGCCCGAACTCGTCGTACACCGGATGGGATGCCGACGGGGGATACGCGGAGTACACCACCGTTCCCGCGGCGTTCGCGTACCAGCTGCCCGGCGACGTCGAGGACGCGGCGCTGTCGCCGCTGCTGTGCGCGGGCATCATCGGCTTCCGCGCCCTGCTGCGCACATCGCTGCCCGAGGGCGGACGGCTCGGACTGTACGGGTTCGGTGGCAGCGCGCACCTGTGCGCACAGGTCGCGCTCGCGCAGGGCGCACGCGTGCACGTGCTGACCCGGGGCGAGGCCGACCGGCAGCTTGCCCTCGATCTCGGCGCCGCCTCCGCCCGGGGAGCCTATGACGAGCCGCCCGAACTGCTGGACGGCGCGATCCTGTTCGCCCCGGTCGGCGACCTGGTCCCGGTCGCGATGCGGGCACTGGACCGCGGCGGGATCCTCGCGATCGCGGGTATCCACCTGACCGACACCCCACCCCTGAACTATGAGCGAGAGCTGTTCTACGAGAAGCAATTGCGCAGCGTCACCTCCAACACCCGTCGCAACGGGCGCGATTTCATGACGCTCGCGAGTCGCCACAAGGTGCGCGCGACCACCCACAGTTACCCACTGTCCCAGGCACAGCAAGCCCTCCGCGACCTCAAAGCCGGCCGTTTCGACGGGGCGGCGGTACTCGTGAACGACATCGTGCGACGGGAGTGAGCCCCGCTGATGAACTCACCGCGCGGCGCGGGAATCTCCTGTCGCCCGATGGGCCACAGCCACGCCGACATCGACAACGAGCTCTGCAGGAACTCCAGGACCAGGCATGTCCTTCAGTGACGCAAAGGAGGGCCTGGACACACTGCTCAGCGCGATCAAGACACTCGTCGTTGAACCTGCATGCCGCGAAACGAGGCCGCGATGACCTATCAGACAGTCAACCCCTACGACAATGCCACGCTGGCGACGTTCTCCGACCTGAACGACGGGGAACTCGCCCGACTGCTGGCAAGGGCTCAGGACACGTTCGAGTCGTGGAGCGCCAAGTCCTTCGACGAGCGGAAGACCGTGAGCAAGCGGGCGGCCACGATTCTGAGGGAGCGTCCTGAAGAGTTCGCACGGCTGCTGACCATCGAGATGGGCAAGCTCTACGAGGAGAGCCTCGCGGAGGTGAAGCTGACCGCGTCGATCATCGACTACTACGCCGACAACGCGGAGTCGTTCCTCGCTCCGCAACAGTTGAGGCCCGCCGATCCCGGCGAAGGCACTCCCGTGGTGGTGAGTGTGCCCAACTCCCGTGGTGGTGAGTGTGCCCATGGGGGTCCTGCTGGCCATCCAACCGTGGAACTTCCCGTACTACCAGCTTGCCCGCGTCGCCGCGCCGAACCTGATGGCCGGGAACGTGGTGATGGTCAAGCACGCGTCGATCGTGCCGCAGGCGGCAGCGGCGTTCGAGCGCCTCTTCCTGGAGGCCGGGGCGCCGGAGGGCGCGTACACCAACCTCTACGCCACCAAGGAGCAGATCGGCCGGCTGATCGACGACCCGAGGATCCGCGGAGTGGCCCTGACCGGGAGCGAGGAAGCGGGATCGGTCGTGGCCGCACGCGTCGGAAAGAATCTCAAGAAGTCGACGATGGAACTCGGAGGCAGCGACGCCCTCATCGTGCTGGCGGACGCCGACCTGGACAAGACCGTGCAGTGGGCCTTGTGGGGCCGGATGAACAACGGTGGCCAGTGCTGCGTGGCTGCCAAGCGAATCATCGCCGTTGACGAGATCGCTGACAGGTTCCTCGAACAATTCAAGACCGAACTCGCCGATCTGAAGGCCGGCGACCCGTTCGACGAGGCAACCACCCTTCCACCCATGTCGTCGCAGGCCGCAGCGGATCAACTGAACGCCCAGGTGGGAGCTGCCGTCGACGCCGGTGCGACATCAATCCCGCTCGGTGAGCCGATACCGACAACAGGGGCATTCGTACAGCCGACGATCCTCACCGATCTCATCCCGGAAAACCCCGCCTACTACCAGGAGTTCTTCGGGCCGGTCGCCCTGTTCTTCCGCGCAGAGGGCGAGGACGAAGCCGTACGGCTCGCAAACGACTCACACTACGGGCTCGGCGGATCCGTGTTCACACAGGACACCGAGCATGGAGCCGAGCTCGCTGAGCGCCTCGATACCGGGATGGTGTTCGTGAACCATCCCACCTGGACGAAGGCGGATCTGCCGTTCGGTGGGACGAAGCGTTCCGGCTACGGTCATGAACTCTCAACTGCTGGAATCCATGAGTTCGTGAACAACAAGCTCATCAACATCGTGCCCATCGACGCGCCCGCGTAGCTGGGAAGCCAGGTGCTGAGGAGAGGAGAAAGCACGCCTGTCACTGCCCGGACTGTGCGCGGAAGACCACACTCGGTCGACTTGAAAGGCCCGAGGACGTCGCGGTGTTCGTCGAACGCGGTGAGCCCGGTCGGCAACACGCCACCCGGTACCCGGTGCCCGGTGCTCGACGGCCGTTGCCTGGTGGGGAGCGCGTACCGGGACCGGGGTCTGTGCCGCGCAGGCTGGGTCAGGCGCCCATGGGAGACGCGGTCCCCGACGTGGCCGAAGCGATCTCCGCCGGCTCCGTCGCAGGAGCCGCGTCCGCCCCGAGGGGAGCGGCGGGCGCGGGTGTATGCGTCCGCTGCTGGGGCTTGGCCGCCGGAAGCACCGGGTGGGGGCCCGCGATGACCGCGTAGTCCGGCCCCAGGAAGTCCGCTACCAGCTCGCCGGGCTCCTCACCGAGGGCCAGCCGCACACTGGCCCACGGAACGTTGAGGCCGCACTGGGCGAGTTGGTGCAGTCCGCCCGCCGGACGGGTGTTGACGTCCATCAGCACCGGAGCGCCGTTGTACAGGCGGAACTGGACATTCGTGAGCCAGAGCAGGCCGAACGTCTCGACGATCCGGCGGGCCGGCTGGATCCACGACGGATGGAGAGTGAAGCCGCGGCGGCGGCCCTGCTTGGTGCGGCCTATCGCCATCCTGACCCTGCCGTCCGGCCCGGTCAGGCAGTCGACAGAGACCTCCGGCTCGTCCAGGCGCGGCATCACCAGCCAGTCGACGGTGCGCTCGGTGCGGCGCAATGCGTCCAGGATCAGATTCAGTGGAACGTACGAGCTGGGGAAGCCGCCCAGATGCAGCAGGGAGAACGGGGCGCGGGTGACGATGCGGAAGCCGACCCCTCCCGCACCGGTGGCCGGCTTGAAGCACGCCTTGTGCCCGTCGGCCTCGATTGCCTCGACGGCCATGAGGAATTCGTCCTCCGTGCGCACGCGCCACCACGGCGGTACCGGAATGCTGGCCTTCGCGACTGTTTCGTAGGCGC
This sequence comes from Streptomyces sp. NBC_01217, assembly GCF_035994185.1. Lineage (NCBI taxonomy): Bacteria > Bacillati > Actinomycetota > Actinomycetes > Kitasatosporales > Streptomycetaceae > Streptomyces > Streptomyces sp. NBC_01217. The sequence goes on along the minus strand of NZ_CP108538.1, from coordinate 395,643 downwards.
GCGCCTTGTCCTGGAAGGTGGTGACCGCCTCCGCGGGAGGGCACAGGAGTACGGTCCCCAGGGCGTGGAACTCCTCGCGGTGCGCCGCGATCACGGCCTGGTGCAGCACCGGTACGAAGACATCGATGCCGTGCCTGGCGCACTGGTCGAGTGCGTACTCAAGGTACGCGGCGGGAGACAGACCCTCGGGTTCGAGCGCCGCGGTGTCGGCGGCGGCCAGCACGGGGGAATCGGGGTCACCGTGCGTGGCGTGGATCTCGACCTGCCGCCCGTGGGGGTTGTCGCGCAACTGCTCGATGAAGAACACGTTCTCCGCGTAGGTGCGGTTGAGCCAGATCCGGACGCGAGAGACCATTCAATCTGCCTTTCAGAGTGTGCGGGCAGGACACGGCGCAGCAGGCCGCATGCGACCGGGAAGGACGAGACGGATCAGGCAGCCGACATGAACAGGCGCTCTCGGACAGCCTTGGTCATGATCCGAGCATAGAGCCGACATGGGTCGGCGACTGCTACGTGCGTGTTACGGATTACGGATACCGCGCAGGTGAAGGCACAGTTGATCACCCATGGTGCGATGCCTTCCGCGACGGGCCGCGATAGTCCGCCGTACCCGCGACGACCGGCCCCGCGAACGGTTACCGCTCACCGGCGTGACCTCTTCGACGTGGGCTCTCGACCCGTGTCGAGCCCGGGCAGCCAGGACGGGGACAACTTGCGACGCGGCCCGGGCTTGTTCCGCTCTGACGGACACCATTGGTGTGGTGGTCAACCTGCGAGCGGGGTCTCGTATTCGGCGGAGCTGCGGTAGCCGAGACGGGAGCGACGGCGCTGGGTTTTGCAGCCGTGCGGGCACCGGAACGCAGCCGGGCGGGCCTCGCGCTCGCCGGTCCAGTTCTTGACGTCTTGCGGCGTTTCGCGTTTGAACGTTGCGTTGAACGGCTTCGCGAGCGCGTTGTCCGCACTGCTGCCCACTGCGCTCATGGACTCCCGGATGCCGGCTCCTTGGCAGGCGGCGGCGAGCGCGGCGGAGCTATTGGGTTCCGTGATCGGTGTGGATGTCGGCCCCGGCGAGGCTGCCGGGGGTCCGCTCGGCTGGGGCTGGGGCCTCGATGACGGGCTGGGCACGCCTGTGATCGGCGATCGTCCAGCCAGCCAGGTAGCAGATCTTGCCGCCGCCGATGCTCAAGTAGGCAGTGTCGCCGGCGTACTCGGTGTTCACGGCGTGCGCGGTGAAGTCGTGCCTGACGAGGTCAGGGGCCTTTGCCGCGGCCGGGTCCGTGACGGTGGTGCGGTGTTTGCGGCATGACCGCAGACCGGCCAGGCGGGTCTGGCGCATGATGCGGGCGGTCTTCTCGTGGTTGACCCGTTCGCCGTCGGTGTGTTCCCGGATCTGCGGCGACCTGCTTGATCGTCGCTCCGGGGCGCGACTGGTGCACCGCGACCGCGTCCGATTCGAACTCCCGCGGACAGTGCTTCATGACCACGAGATTTCCGTTCTCAGACCTCAAGATTCACGTCTCAAGTTTCCAGGATCCGGGGTGAAGGCCCTCGCTGTGATTGTCACACGTAGGCCGCAACCGCTCCGGACGCGTCAGCGGACGCCTGGAGCCATGATTGAACGGAGAGAACACTGCGGCCTGCTGTGCGGGGATGCGTCAGGATGTAGGTGGCTGCCTTCGAACCGGTTCGCCGGGTTCATGGGCGATGTTCACCGTACAGGGGACCTCATCGGCGGAAGAGATTCCTATGAAGAGCATCTCCGAACAGCTGAGGGCAATTCGTGTATCCCGGACTGATATCGATCAGCAACCTGCAGCGACTGCCGGCGACTACGGCCTACTGCTGCTCCGGATCACCTTCGGCCTGCTGATGATCGGACACGGCAGCCAGAAGCTCTTCGGCTTCTACGGCGGCGACGGCGGCGACGGCCTCACCGAAACCGCTCGGAGCTTCGCCTCACTGGGATATCGACCCGGTACGCTCTTCGCCGTACTGGCCGGCATCTCGGAAATCGGCGGCGGCCTCGGCCTGATATTGGGAGTGCTCACGCCTCTGGCGTCGGCAATCATCGTAGGTGTGATGATCAATGCCATGGTGAATATCCACGCACAGCACGGACTATGGGTCGCCGAAGGCGGTCTCGAATACACCATGAGCATTGCGGTCGTTGCCCTGGCTCTCGCCGCCATCGGCCCCGTCAGAATCGCCTTGGACCGCTACTTCCGTTGGGGAAAGGGCGGCTGGCGCGAGGCCGGTACTGCCCTGGGCTTGGGCGGCATCGGTTCCGCGATTGTACTGAGCTTGTGACCTGCCCAGGGCTTGGGCGTAGTCGCGTGACGTCCGTGTCATGGTCATGTGAGTCCGAGGAGGGCGAGCGGTCGGCGGGCGTTGCGGGCGTTGTGCCGGAGGCCGGCGGTGATGCTGCTCTTCCCGGCGAGGCGAGGGCGCCGATGGCGAGGTTGTGCCAGGTCGCCATGGTGCGGGGTGCGGAGCCGGTTCGCAGCTGGGAGATGTCCTCGGCGAGTGTCACGTCTCGGACGTGGTGCAGGGCTTCGATCTTCCAGTGGCTGCGGATCAGCCGGGCGAGCTCGGCGGGTGTGGTCTGTTCCGCGGTGAGGCTGGTGACCGCGTAGACAGTCTTGATGCTGACCTTGCCGTTCTTGCGGTCCACTCGACGGCGCAGCAGACGCTGGAGTACATCGGGCAGGTACGGCAGTCGGGCAACGGACCGCGTTGCTCCCATCAGAAGCACTCAGCCATCACGGATGGGCATCGTGGTGAGGGTCTGCCTTCTGTAAGCCACCCCGGTACGGAACTTTCAGGGCCATAGGCGCGCTGGTGCGAGGCAGATCGCCCATGAGCCTGTCGGCTGCCGTGGGTTCTGAGGCTGAGTGCGCGATGGGTTCGCCGCCCGGATCGCGGCAGTTTCAGAGCCCTTGAGGCGAGTGACTCATCCGGGCGGCATGCGCGGCCGTGGCGCCGTACTGCCTTGAGGTCAGGCTGGCGCGATCGGCCTGTGCTGCTTCGCGGTGTCCGGGAAGAGGCTGTTCTCGACCTGGGCACGAGACGGAAGAACGGTGACCGAAGATGGCCATCCTGACCACCCACACGTTCGCTGTTGACCTGGACAACATCCAGGCAGGGGCACTCAAGTCGTGCAGCGGCTTGTCCTACGGGCAAGACGTGATCGAGATCGTTTCGTGCGAACGGCGAACGGCGAACGGCGAACGGCGAACGGCGAACGGCGAACGGCGAACGCCGGACGTCGTCGCGCAGTTGCCGGGGCTGACGCGGCGGCACAGTCGGTGGACCGAGGAGCGCCTGCGTTCGACGCCGACCGAGGTCGGACTTGTGCTCGCAGGCCGGGGCCGGCGCCCGGATGGCGCAGGACTTCGGAGTGACCCGACGGTCGCGCAATGCCACAGGCTCAGTGCTTGGGGACGGTGTTGACGTAATGGGTGCCGCTGTCGTAGAGGCCGTTCACAGCCTTCTGTACATCCGCCAGGGACTGGGCCTTGTCGGCGTTGTAGTAGAACCAGTTGACCCGCATGTCCCAGGCGCGCGGACCCGTGAAGGGGAGGTCCACGAACCAGGTGTTGAAGTTGATGGACATGTTCTGACGTGGGAAGTATCTGCCGCCGCTGCTGAACAGCTTGTGGCCGTCCACCGAGTAGGTGGCCACGCCGTGCACGGCTGTGATCACCATGGTGTGCCAGCCCTGAAGGCTGGAGACCAGTTTGTGTGTGACCCGGTCCCCGGCGTCGGCGCTGTACCAGCTCGTGGTGTCGAGTTTGGGACCTGGCGCACCCCAGCCCCCGTTCGGCATGTACTCGTTGTCGAGTTCGCTGTAGCGGGAGTTGTTGGGCGAGATCGTGTAGAAGGACTCGTTGACGTGGTCGCCGTTGCGACCACTCGTGGGCTTGTCGTTGAAGTAGATCCGGGCGGCGTAGGTCCCCGTCAGGAAGTCGGTGCCGCTGCTCTGTACCTCGGCCTGCTTGGTGCTCGCCTTTGTCCCGTCGGTGCTGGCCCGCAGTTGCAGTACCTGGCCGCCCACAGCGGTCTTCTCGGCCGGGAAACTGATGCCCGCGGCCGACCATGTGTCCTGGATTCCCGGACCGCCCGGGCTGGTACGCACCAGCCAGCCGTGCGCGTGGAGCGCGGGATCGTCGGGGCCGCTGTAGTGGAAGTTGTCGAACACGATCCCGCGCGGGTGGGCAGGCCTCGGGCGAGGGACGGACGAGTCCCGTGAGGACGCAGCGGCGTGGCCGCTGGAGCCGGCAGGGCCGGTGGGCTCGTCCCCCCAGACGTGCACACCGCGCAGGTATGCGGTCACCGTCCTCGACGCCTGAAAGGTGGTGTCAGCGGCATTGAACGAACGGTCGTCCAGCTGGTCCGGCTTCCTGCCGTCGGGACGGTACAGCTGCAGTCCGATGGCTCCGCTCTTGGCGCCGGGTGCCAGGCTGCCGGCGCCCGTCGTGAAGCTGATCTGGAGGTAGCGGTCTGCGGTGGTGGTGGGAGCGGCCAGTGCGGCGGTCTCCCCGGCGATGTTCGAGCAGCCGACAGCGGCCTGGACGCAGTTGAACGCGTACGAGGAAGCTCCGTCTCCGGTGAAGTAGTAGCGAATCGACACGTCCGACAAGGACACCCTCTTTTTGGAGGTGTTGACAACCTCCAGCCATGGCTGGGCCACCGCGGCCGTGGCAGGGCTCCCGGCCTTGTACCGGACGGTGAGCTGCGGGGGCGCTTGATGCGCGGCACGCCACTCGGGATAGAGCGCGAGGCCACCGGCGGCCACGACGATCACCAGGAGCAGCGTCTTGAACACGGTCCACGCACGACGTCGAGGCCTGCGGTCATCAGGACGGACAGGGCGGACGGTAGGGCGGGCAGTGCCCACAAAAGCTCCCAGTGCAGGTGGAGGGGCGGTACCGGGACCGGCGCGGGTGACACTGTGACGGAGGCCAATGCCGTCCTCCGTGAGCGCGCCCGACTGAACGCTCAGGAAGGCAAGCGGCGGTACTCTCCGTCGCACCGCCACAGCGGGTCGCCGGCTGCGTGGGATCCCGCATGTGCCGGCCTTCGGACGGCCCCGACGCCGAACCGAGCGGCGCCTACTGGACGACCTGCCTCTGGGGGCCGGGGAAATCGAAGGCCGGCCGGGCGACCCCGTCGTCCGGGTTGGAGGCGAGCCCGCTCCGTGAGATCGCCGCAGTGCCGTCCCAGGCCTGGTGGGGGATCGCGGGGTACGCGGTCGGAGAGCCACCGCGGTCCGCTGGAGCCTCGCTGTCCACGCCGACCTCGATCTTCGTGCGGGTGCCCCATTTGGTGCGGCGCAGGGTCGCCAGGGACCACAGGCGCAGCGGCAGCAGCAGCCCGATGTTGAGCAGTGCGTACAGCGGAGCGGCAAGGAACGTCAGCACGCGGTCGACGATCCCGACCATGGCGGCGCCGCGCAGGTAGTGGATGGAGCGCACCCACGACATGACACACATGTAGCCGACGTAGCTGGCGAGCAGGGCCCAACCGGTCGGATGCAGCGCGATGGCCACGAGGGCGGTGAGCATGGCCGCGGTGAAGGCGACCCAGGTGACGAGCTCGATCAGATTGAGCCACCAGTACATACGGCTCAGCCGGAACTTGGCGAAGAGCAGGAACCCCTCACGTATGAAGGACTTGCCCCAGCGGATCTGCTGGCGGATGTAGTGCCCGAGACGTTCCGGCACGTCGGTGTAGCCGACAGCGCACGGCTGGATGAGGGACTTGCCCTCGGTGAGGCAGTAGTACGTGAGGCGCCGGTCGTCACCGAAGGTCGCGGGGCGCCCGAGGAACCGCTGGTCGAGGAAGTCGTCGAGATTCTTCCGGATGACCCACCCCCGGTACATCGCGAGGGATCCGCAGGCGCACAGGACGGAACCGAGACGGGAGTAGGCGACCCGTTCGCCAAGGAAGGCGTTGACGTACCGCATGTCGATCAGGCGCGTGAGGAGGTTGGTGTCGCGGTTGTGGGCGAGGACCAACCCGGTGACGCAGTGGACACGGCGCTCCCCGAAGGGTTCGGCGAGTTCGGCGACGGCGTGCTCGTCGAGCACCGTGTCGGAGTCGATGCACAGGTACGCGTCCGCGAGCGGGTCCTCACGGAAGCCCGCGGCGAGTCCGTGGCGCTTGCCGCGGTTGTCGGGGAACCGGATGAAGCCGAGACGGATTCCGGCACGGTCGAACTGCGGGCGCATCTCCCCGATGAGGGCAGCGGCCGACTGGTCGGCGGAGCAGTCGTCGATGACTGTCAAAGACTGCGGTGGAAGGGTCTGCGCGAGGATTGATTCCAGGCAGCGCCTCAGCATCGCGGGGGATTCGTTGTACACCGTGACGACCCCGTGAATGGCAAGCTGATGGGTCGTTTTCCTGAACGTGAGCCCGGGACTGCGGCGTCGGCGGATGGACAGGAGCAACTTGATACCGAGGAGAGAGCCGACGGCCACCCCGTACCAGTGCAATTGGCGCCAGGACGCGTAGATCTGGTCCCAAGCGTGTATGAGGGTCTGCATGACGAGTGAGGACTCCCTGACATCGTCGATTTGCTCGTACTCGGATAAGTATTGAACGTATGTGTGGCAAATGAAGATATTTTGTCTGAGACATGCGACACACGATGCCTCCGCGGCGCCCACGAGCAGGCTTGGGCACGCCGCAGTCCCGGGCGCTGGGCGGTTATTCAAGCCTTCTGGGAGCAGGATTTTCGTCGTGAATGTATAAGGCCTGCCGCCTTGAGATCCGCGAGCTTGCGTCCCCTGTATCCGAGGGCGGAGTTCCGCGTTCGCCGGTGTGCGATCGCGTGTTTTGAGTGTCGGCGTCGGTCGCGACAGGCGTGGCAACTCGCGTGCACCTGGCCTGGCCTCGCCAGGCGTAGCGACGCCGTCGCAGGCGGTGTCCACCTGCAGGGGCCTGGCCGCCCTTGACGGTTGCCGGGGCGCGGGACGGTGCGCTGCTCGCATCCCCTGAGCTGGGGTGTTGCGACGACCACTAGAATCCAAGACGTAACTGGCGGGGCTCCATTTTCCTGACGCTATCGACACTCCTTGTGGGAGATATCCCACGTCAGCACTTCATGCGACCTAACGGTTACCGCCACTACAGGGAACCCCGGAAGTGTGTCCGAGACCTCTATCGAAGTGCCCTGATCTGAAGATCAAAGCAGGTCAACCAAAAATTTTTGGCAACCTTCACCACGGATATAGAGGCAATATCTGTGCTGCTCCATGAATTCCCGATGTAAACGTACGGCCCGCTTGCCCCCCCCGGAGAGAGGAGTTGAAGCCAAGGCGCAGTCGGAGAGTGTGGCCGCGCCGCTGCCGGTGATCCGGAATCCGGCACTCGCGGCGAGAACGCCGCGGGAGGCAAGGTGGCGGCACTGGGAGCGAGCTGCTCGGGCGAGCTTCCTTGCCACCGGCCTCCGTGGAAAAGAACAACCAGGGCGGTGACCGGTGCGGCGGGTATAGAAAGCGGTCCGGGAGACCTTCAGCAGTTCACACGCTTGTTTGACGCCATGACGGCCCTGTTTCTCCGCCTCGGTGAACGGGTGCACCGTCACCGGGCCTCCTTGATGCGAAGAAATCCGTGGCCCGCTTGAGGATTTCAACGTACTTCCGCAGGAGACGGCTGTCCCGTCGCAGTGCGGCCAGTTCCTCGCGCCGGCCCTGTGGCCCGGCGGACCGCCCGCGCGGCGGGGGCCTCAGGTGAGCGACGGGTTCCAGGTGCCGGCCGTGATCCGGCTCGGGCAGGTGCTGGCCGTGACCCTGTCGCCGAAGCACCGCGTCGGCGCCCCGGAGGGCACTGTCGCCATCCAGGGCCTGCCCGTCGCCTTCGCCCTGACCGGGGCCAGGGCCGACGAACGTGAGACCCTGCTGGATCTGCTCGCCGACGAACGCGAGATCCAGCAGTGTCTCGCTCGCGCTGGCAGTCATGATCCGGCTACGGTCGGCCGGTGACCGGCAGAGCCCGCACCCAGGTGCGGTCGCTGGTCAGGTATGCGTCGACGACAAGCCCTGCCTCGCTCAAAGCAAGCTCGAAGGCCTTGTCGGTCAGGGGGCGTGACAGGAACGTCTGGGCCCACCGCGCGTCCGAGAAGACGTATTCGACGTGGACGGACCGCACACCTGGACCCACCGGATCGGAGGACACCACCCGAACGAGCCCGCCGGGGATCTTCCGCTCCTGCGGCATGTTCTCGTGCCGACCTTCGCTCTCTCGCTGGATCAGCACGCAGCCGTCGTTCGCGACGTGCCGTCGGCAGGTCCGCAGCAGTCCCTGGCGCACTTGTGGATCACCGGCGTGAACAAGGAATGACCCCAGCAACACCACATCGAAACACTCATCGAGCTCCAACTCCTCGATCGGACTGCAGACCGTCCGGGCGCCGTGGACCCGCTCCAGCATCTGGGGAGATTCATCGACGGCAGTCACGGTGAAGCCTCGCTCAGCCAGCGGATGCGTCACGCGGCCCACACCGGATCCCAGTTCGAGGATGCGGACCTCGGCGGGGACCGCCCGTTGGATGATGTCGGGCTCGTCGCCCACGGGTAGCCGCTCGTACAGCTCGACTGCGCACCCATCCGGCGTGATTGCTCCCGGCCCGAATCCTTGGTGCCCCTCGCGCATCCGCCCGCTCATATCCCATAGGAACACAGCGCGGACTGCTGTGAAAAGACGCGCGTACTCCTGCCGCAAGTAGCCGCAGGTGGTGCTGAGTGCGGTCTGGCCGGAGGCGACCTGGGCGGTGGGGTGGCCGCCACGGACGGTGTCGCTGTCGACGATGTCGTGGTGCAGGAGGATCGCTCTGTGTCGGACTTCCGGCGCGGCGGCGACCGTGGCCAGGTCGGCCCTCTGGAGGCGGGTGTCGGTGTTGAGGGTGTGTGCGGCGTGGAGGAACGCCATGCCCAGCGGCGCTTGCTCGGGCGGATCAGGTAGGCGGTGGCCGCGTCGTGCACGGCCGGTTCGCTGATCCGGGCGGTGGCCTGGCGCAGTCACGTTCGGAGAAGGCGGCGAGCTTGGTCTCCAGGTCCTGCCGCCCGCGGATGAGCATGTCTCGTCGGTGGGCAGGCGCATGGCGTTCCTCCAAGGGGGGTCAGGCGGCCGGGTCCGGCCAGGGGATGTCCGTGTCGACGGGAGCGGTGTAGTCGATGCCGGGTACGGCGAAGCCGTACAGGCGCTGGACCTCGGCGTGGAACCAGTCGAGGTCGGCGAGGGCGCCGATGCTGTTCGTGGTGGCGCTGTTCCAGCGGTCGGCGACGGCCTCCTGCACCGGGGGCGTGAGTTCCCAGGTGTCCAGGCGGACGCGGCCTTCGGCGTCGAGGGTGAGGGGGCGGGTGCCGGTGAGCTGGTCCCACAGGTCGGTGAGCTGGTCGATCGGCGCGACCATGCCCTCATCGAGGACGCCGCGCAGCAAGCCGACGTACAGGGCGATGCCGGGGATGGCGGTGGAGGACTGGGTGACGGCGGCCCCGTTGACGGAGGTGAGCGCGCGGCCGCCGACGAGCTTGTCGAGGCGTTCGTTCAGGGTGCGGGCGGTGGCTTCGAGGTGGGCCTTGGCCGCGCCGATGGTGCCCTGCCGGTAGATGCCCGCGGTCAGCGGTGAGCCGATGTAGGAGAGGGCAGCGGTGGTGAAACCGTCGGCGAGCAGGTCCCGTCCGGCCAGGTGGTCGATCCACCGCTCCCAGTCGGTTCCGCCCATCACCGCGGTGGTCTGCGCGATGTCGTCGCCCGCGGCCGGTGCGGTCTCCACCTCGGTGACCTCCGGGGCGCCGGAAGGGTCGAAGGCGAGGGTCTTGGTCCGGTAGGGCTCGCCGATCGGCTTGAGGACGGAGGAGTACGTGACGCCGGTGTCCGGGTCGGTGCGGCGCGGTGCGGCCACCGAGTAGATCAGGTGGTCCAGCCGTCCGTACCGCTGCTTGAGCAGGTCGGCGACCTCATCCTTCATTGCGTCGGAGAAGGCGTCACCGTTGAGGAAGACCATGTCCCGGCCGTGCTCGCGGGCCAGTTCGGCGGTGGCCGCGGTGCGGTACCAGCCGGCCGTGCCGGTGCGTCGGCCGGGCGCCTTCTCGAAGCAGACCCCGATGCCGCGGATTCCGGCGCGGGCGAGCCCGGCGATCGTGGCGGCGAGTCCGTACCCGGCGGACGAGCCGATGACGAGCGCCACCGGACCGTCCGCGCCGGGCTGCTGGGCGGGGACGGCCTGCCACATGTCGGCCACCACCTTGCGGCAGCCGGCCGGGTGGGAGTCGAGGAAGAGGAAGCCGCGGTTCTTGGGGGCGATGACGCGTTCGCTCACGATCAGATCCTTGGGGTCGGCGCGGATGAGGGCGCGGCAGCCATCAGGCGGGCCACCGCATCCTGCAAGTCTGCGACCGTACGGATTCGGGCGGTGACCTCGTCCGGCACAATGATCGACAGGCGGCCTTGGAGGGTTTCCACCAGTTCGAGCAGAGCGAGGCCGTCCACGCCCAGGTCGCGTACCAGCACAGCGCCGGCGGGCGCATTCCTCGCGGGGCAGCCCGGTGATCCATGCCAGGGCCTCGGTCGTCACCCCGGCCGTGTCCACGCTCATCCCTCCCGCCCCGCGGTGGTGCCCGTACGGGCCAGGAGGCTGGGCACCGCGATGAGAACCGGTCCGCCACGGTGCCCGGTCTGGTGCCTGGTCTGCTGGTCGTGACGGTCGATCAGCAGAACCTTCCTCATCGAGCCTCTTACGCCACTCCGAGGACGCCACCGGCGCCACCGATCGCCGCTTCAGCCGAGTGGCCCTGGTGACCGTGACTCTCCACGGATTCCCCGAGCCCCCTTCCGTAAGGCTGGCGCCGGTCCATACCGACTTGGGCACTGGCAAGCAACTACCCTCCTGCGCGCCCTCGTCGACATCGATATCGACCTGCACCCCAGCCTTAGCTCGCCCGACTGGGCAAAGACCACACCCCCAACGGATGGCAACTCCACCCACTGACCGCACCCTCCCAACCAGCCACAGCCACACCCTAGGAGGGTCTCAGTAACTGGCTACCTGCTGGCGGAGCGCACCCGGATGTACCCAGTCACGTAGTCACGTACAGCTGAGCGAGCCCAGGATGTCTGCACTGGATTCAGCTCCGCCGTCTGAACGTGCCGGGGGCTGTCCCGTGCGTGCGCTTGAACGCGTTGGCGAAGGCGAACTCGGAGGCGTAGCCCACCTGGGCGGCGACGGATTTCAATGGTGCATCCGATGCCCGCAGCAGGCGCGCGGCTGTGGTCATCCGCCACCAGGTCAGGTAGCTGAGGGGTGGTTGGCCGATCAGCGTGGCGAAGCGCCTGGCGAACGGTGCGCGGGAAAGCCCCGCTTCCGCGGCGAGTTTCGCCACTGTCCACGGCGCCGCCGGGGCCCGGTGGATGGCGTGGAGGGCGGCGGTGACCGGCGGGTCGTTGAGCGCGGCGGCCCAGCCGGTGGTGTTGCCCCGGGCGGGCTGTTCGTTGAACCAGATGCGCAGGATGTACAGCAGCAGTGTGTCCAGGAGCGCGGGGACGGCTGCGTCGGTCCCGAGGCGCGGGTGCTCCAGTTCGGCGGCCAATAGCCCCACGGCCGAGCGCAGTTCCGGATGGCGATCCGGGTGCGCGGGGAGGTGGATCCGGTCAGGCAGGTCGCACAGCAGCGGGTGGGTGCGGGACGGGTCGAGCTGGTAGGTCCCGCAGAGCACGACGGTGACCGGACCGCCGTCTCCGGCCCGGTCGACGCTGTCCGACGCGAAGGGCTCGGACAATCGGGGGTCGCCGGGGCCGCAGGCGGGGGCTGTCGCCAGGGTTTTGGGGCTGTCGGCGAGGGTGTGCCCACTGCCGTGGGGCAGGAACACCACGTCGCCCACGCCCAGCGGGACGGGCTCTGCGTCTGGAGGCAGTAGCCAGCAGGAGCCCTGCAGGATCACCTGAAAGCCCGCCGACCCCGGTACGGAGGCGAACTCCTGCCCCCACGGGGCATGCCACCGTACGTGCGCCGACCGAGGCCGGCCGGTCCGCATCACCGCGATGACGTCACTGAGCACATCCACGCGGCGAGACTACGCGGGCGAGACGTACGCGTATGAACTGGGCACTCTGCCGCATGGATCGTCTCCATGTGCGGTCGTAGATTCGCGGCATGAAGATGAAGTCCGCACGTATCCATGAGTACGGCGACGCGTCCGTGATCCGCTACGACGACGTTCCGCGTCCTCAGCCTGCATCAGGTGAAGTGCTCATCCGTGTCGCCGCGACCTCGTTCAACCCCACCGAGGCCGCGTTGCGGGGCGGACTGCTCCGGGCGTTCTTTCCCCTGGACCTGCCCTACACGCTCGGATGGGACGTCGCCGGTACCGTCACCGAGATCGGCGCGGGTGCGGAGGAGTTCACCGTCGGCGACCGGGTCATCGGGCGGCTCGACAGCGCGGGTGCAGCCGCCGAGTACGTACGGGCGCCCGTGGCCACGCTGGTCGCGGCTCCCGCCTCCATCCCTCTCGCGAACGCTGCGGCCCTTCCCGTGGCCGGTCTCACGGCGTGGCAGGCGGTGTTCGAGTACGGGAAGGTAGCCGCCGGGCAGCGGGTACTGGTCAACGGTGCGGGCGGAGGCGTCGGTGGCTTCGTGACGCAGCTCGCCAAGTACGCGGGAGCCGAGGTGATCGCCACGGCCGGCGCCCGCAGCGCCGAGGCGGTCCGGCGGCAGGGGGCGGACCAAGTGATCGACTACACCGTCACACCGGTGGTTGCCGCGCTCGACGGCCCGGTGGACACGCTGCTCAACCTGGTCCCGCTGAGCCCGCCGGACGCCGCAGCTCTGGCGCCGCTGGTGCGGCCGGGCGGCCGGATCGTCTCGATCGCCACCCCGATCGAGCCGCCTGCCGATGCCGGGGTGACTGCGATGCACATGGTCGCCCGCAATGATGTGGAGCATCTGGCGGCGCTGGTGAAGCTCATCGACGTCGGCGTGGTCGCCATCGACATCAGCGAGTCACGCCCACTGGCCGACCTCGGCGCCGTCCACCGCCTCAGCGAGGCCGGCCGGATCCGAGGCAAGGTCATCATCGTTCCTTGAGCTGCCGACGGCCGGACCTTGCTTCCGGCCTTCACGCCCACTTCCCTGTGGGCACGCTCCCGCGTACCTGGCCGAGCATTTTGGCGAGCACGCCGACGCCCGCCTGCGTTTCCTGATTATTCGTGCGGGATGATGGCGGTATGCGTGGTGGGGGCGGGCTGTTCGAGGTCGAGCCGGTCGAGAAACGGCAGCCGCAGGGCCGTCGGGCGGCGGTGGACAAGCGGTTCCGGGCGTTCGACCCGCACCAGGTCCTGCTGCTGCCCCCGTCGCTGGACAACTGGCTGCCCCGGGACCACCTCGCCCGGTTCGTCGCCGACATGGTGGACGAGGTGCTGGACCTGGGACCGGTCCTGGCGGACTGCAACGACAAGCGCGGCTACCCGCCCTACGACCCGCGACTGATGCTGCGTCTGCTGATCTACGGCTACACCACCGGGGTGCGCTCCGCGCGGGCGATCGAGTGCAAATGCGCCGACGACATCGCGTTCCGCTACCTGGTCGCCGACCAGGTAGCGGACTTCCGCTCCATCTCCCGGTTCCGCCGCAGCCACCTGGATGCCCTGTTCACCCAGTCCCTGCACCTGGCGACCAAGCTCGGCATGGCCAAGATGGGCCGCGTCGCCCTGGACGGCACCAAGCTCGAAGCGAACGCCTCCAAGCACAAGGCGTGGCGGGACATCGCGACCCGCTACGACAGGACGCCGGGAAGCTGCCTCGCCGGGCTTCGGCTGCGTGCCTCGGTGATCTGGATCAAAGACCTCACCCGAACAGGAGCCGGGAGCCGCGCAGGTCTGGGATTGTGCGCCGCGTGCGCGCTGTCGGTCCGCGGGGTCAGGTGAGGGCGGCGGCCAGCAGGGCGAAGGCGGCGATGATGACGGCGACGCGGACGTAGTGGAAGCGGTCCCAGCGGTTCATCTGCTGCTTCCAGTCGGCGGGCCGGTTTTCAGGGGTCCACGTCTTGCCCCGGTTGTTGATCGGGACGAGCAGCAGGATCGACATGATCACGCTGAGGATCAGCAGCGCGCCGGCGGTGACGACTAGGCCGGTGCCGTGGTGGTGCCATCGGGCGACGGCCCAGACCGCGACGAGGGCGAGCGAGGTGATGTACCAGACCGGCATTACGGCGCCGAGCATCCGGCCCCCGTGGGCGCGGCCGAGTTGGCCGCTGTCGCCAGGGAGTGCGTCGAGGATCCGGTTGATGACGAAGGCGACGGCGAACTCCACCCCCACCATCACGCCGACGATCACGGTGGTGAACGCCTCAAGTGCGTTGAGCATGGTGACCCCTCCAGGAATCTAGCGCTGCTAGATGACGAGGCAACGCTAGTACTACTGCCGCTCGATTGTCTAGCAATGCTAGGATCGAATCATGTCGGTACAGGAGCGCAAGCAGCGTGAACGGGCGGACCGTGAGCGCCTCATCGTGGCGACGGCCCGCGAACTCGCCGAGCAGCAGGGCTGGGACGCGGTCACCACCCGCCGGCTCGCCGAGCGCATCGAATACAGCCAGCCCGTCCTCTACAGCCATTTCCGCGGCAAGCGCGAGATCATCGGCGCCGTCGCCCTTGAGGGTGCCGCCGAGATGGCCGTGGCGCTGCGGGCCGCGACCTCCGCCGCGGACGGCCCTCGCGCCCGGGTCACCGCCCTCGCCCGCGCCTACCTCGACTTCGCCGAGCACAACCCGGCGGTCTACGACGCCATGTTCCAGCTCGACGGCGGCCTGGCCTTCGCGAACGAGGACACCCCGGAGCCGCTGAAGGACGCTTTCGCCGCCCTGCTGGAAAGCCTCGGCGAGGTCGCCGGGGACGGCGTCCACCCGGCACTGTTCACCGAGGTGTTCTGGGCGGCCCTGCACGGGCTGGCCACCCTGACCCGAGCGGGACGGCTGCCGCCGCAGGACACCGAGCTGAGGGTGGAGCTGCTGGTAGGCCGGCTCGCCATGATCTGACACACCATCCCGGCGAGCGCGCAGCCGGGGCTCTCGGGCCTCGCCGCTGCCTGCCTGCGGCATCGTTTCCGGTCACTCGCGCCCACACGGCACAGCCGCAGATCGCCGGGCCCCGTACCCCAGACGGGCACCCGCCCCGCAAGCTGCGATGCTCATTGATCACGACCCGATACGCGCCGTAGCAGGCCGCCAACGCCTGAGGGAGCAGGGCAGGCCGCTTGGCGGGAGTTGGACGAATGGTGTATTGCCCTGTGAGGTTCGGGACGCGGCCGGCGGGTGGTTGGCCTTTGAGCGCGGTGTGTCCGCGGTGGCGATTGCAGGTGTTCAGCCATTACGGGAAGGCGTTGCGTCGTTCCTGTTCTGATCGGTACGGGCGGGCGTAGGCCCATTCGTCGAGAAGGGTGCGGTTGAGGCTTTCGACCTTGCCGTTGGTCTGGGGCCGGTAGGGCCGGGTTCGTCTGTGGGTGATCCCGGCCGCTGCGAGGGTGTCGCGCCAGGCGTGGGATTGGCAGCAGGCGCCGTTGTCGGCCGGGACGCGTTCGACGGTGATCCCGCAGGAGGCGAAGAAGGTCTGGACGCGGGTCCAGAAGGCGGTGGCGGTTTCCTTCTTTTCGTCGGTGAGGATTTCACTGTTGCCACTCCCGCGGCACGCTCACGGCACCGTCAGCCCGCCGGCTCCCGGCTTGCCCAACACAATCGCCATGCCCCCGGTCACACACCACCGCACCGACAGTCCGCACCGGGTTTCCGACCGGCTCCGATGAGTCCGCCGCCGGCGGTGGGGCAGCGGGATCCGGGGCTTCAGCCCTGCTTGCGGTGCAGAGGTGAGTGGGCGCGCCAGCGATCAATGATCCACGTATTCCTGAATTCAGGAATTCCTGTACTGTTGAAGCGTGCTGACACTCGCCGCTGACATCGAAGTGCTGGTGCGGTTCGGTCGTGCCCTCGCCGACCCCATCCGCTGCCGCATCCTGCTCGTCCTGCGTCAGGCCCCGGCCTACCCGGCCGACCTCGCCGACTCTCTGCAGATTTCCCGGACCCGGCTGTCGAACCATCTGGCGTGCCTGCGTGACTGCGGCCTGGTCGTGACCGTCCCCGATGGCCGGCGTACCCGCTACGAGCTCGCCGACGAACGTCTCGGACACGCCTTGGACGACCTGCGCAACGCTGTGGTCGCCGTCGAGGCCGACCGTACGTGTGTCGAGGCGGACGAGAAGGGGTGCTGCTGAATGACCGCGACATCCCTCGCGCCGGGCCCGGCCCGACGTGACGCGCTGACCCGGCGCATACGCCTGCTGGTCGCCGTGACGATCACTTACAACGTCATCGAGGCGATTGTCGCAATCACTGCCGGTACTGTCGCCTCCTCCACCGCGCTGATCGGTTTCGGACTCGACTCCGTCATCGAGGTTTCCTCCGCCGCGGCCGTCGCCTGGCAGTTCTCCGCGGCCGACCACGCCGTGCGGGAAGCCCGGGAGCAGCGCACGCTGCGGATCATCGCCGTCTCCTTCTTCGGCCTCGCGCTGTACGTGAGCCTCGACTCGGTGCGCGCGCTGACCGGGACCGGTGAAGCCGATCACTCCGTCCCCGGTATCGTGCTTGCCGCGCTCTCGCTGGCGATCATGCCGTTCCTGTCCGCGGCCCAGCGCAAGGCCGGCCGGGAACTCGGGTCCGCCTCCGCCGTCGCCGACTCCAAGCAGACCCTGCTGTGCACGTACCTCTCCGCCGTACTCCTGGTCGGTCTGCTGGCCAACCTGGTGCTCGGCTGGTCCTGGGCCGACCCGATCGCCGCCCTCGTCATCGCCGCGATCGCAGTCAAGGAAGGCCGTGATGCCTGGCAAAAAAAGGCTGCTGCGCTCCCAGTTCCTCCGCCGCGACGCCAGCCGCTGACACGGAGGCCGCTCTCTGCGACTGCTGTACCTGAGTCACCCGGGAACACGACATGCACAAGGACACCATGAAGATCGAACTGCTGGTCGTGCCCGGCTGCCCGAACGCCCGGCCCGCCGCCGACGGACTCCACCAGGCGCTCGTCAGGCTGGGCCTGCGCGATGTGGCGGTCCAGACCCGCACCATCACCGGCCAAACCGAGGCGGAGGCCGCACATTTCACCGGCTCGCCGACGATTCTGATCGACGGACGTGACCCCTTCGCCGAGCCCGGCCGGGTGCCGGGACTGACCTGCCGCATGTACCGGACCCCGGACGGCCTGGCCGGCGCACCAGCGGCCGAGCAGCTGCTCCAGGCCCTGACCAGCGCCCTCCAGGCTGTCGGGCGAATCGGGAGAAAGGGAAGCGAGCAGACATGAGCGACGACGCCGCCGAGGAGCTGACCGAGACACAACGGCAGCACTGGTAGAACACCTACACCTCCCACCCGGGCATGGACGGCGGGGAGCCCTCCGCCCCCGCCGTCCACGCCGCTCCCGGACGCCTCCGCGGACGCGGTCTTCGCGCACATGCTGCTGTGCATGGCCCTGTCCACCCAGGACATTCACGCACTCGTGGCCGAGGTCTGCCGCGTGCTGCGGCCCGGCGGGGTACTTGTCCACACCGTCCGGCACACCGGCGACGCCCACTACGGCGCGGGCACCGCCCACGGCGACGACATCTATGAACACGGCGGTTGCGCCGTGCACTTCATCCCCCGTCGCCTTGTCGACCCCCTCGCCGACGGCTGGACACTCGACGACAGCAGCCCTCAGCCCGGATCCGCGTCGAGCACACCAACGCCGGACGACGGCAGTGGCGCCCGTTCCAGCGCTGCAGCACCCGACGTGAGGACCACGCCGAAACGGGCGGGCAGCTGTCGGCGGCCAGATGTTGGGGCGGCCCAGTGGCCGGTTGCGCCACTGGACCGCCCAGTTCTGCGGAGACCTTGTCGGTGGCCCGCGAGATCAGGTCCCGGTCCCTGTCTCCGTCCGGCTGTCAGTCGAGCGGTTCGATCCAGATGTTCCTGAAGCGGACCTTGTTGCCATGGTCCTGGAGCCGGATCGCGCCGGCCGCGGCCGATTCGGCATCCCCGGCTCCGGTCGGGCCGTCGACAGCCACGTTGTCGTGGACCTTCTTGCCGTTCCACACCACGGTGATCCTGGCGTCGTCGGTCTTCTTGCCCGCGGCGTCGAAACGGGCCGCGCGGAAGACGATGTCGTAGGTCTGCCAGGTCTCGGGGGCGGTGGCGGCGTTCAGGTCGGCGGCCTTTTTGTTGTAGATGGACGCGGCCTCGTTCGCGGCGAGCTTCTCCACTCCGAAGGAGTCCAGGATCTGGAGTTCGTACCGCTCCTGGAGGTAGATGCCGCTGTTGCCGCGGTCCTGCCCGGTGACATCGTCCGGCAGTTTCGGCACCCGGAATTCGGCATGCAGTCTGAAGTCGCCGAAGGCCTGCTTGGTACGGATGTCGCCGCAGCACACCTCGATGGAGTCCTCAGCGGTGTGCGGCCATTCGACGCTACGGCCGTCGGTGTGCTGCCAGCCGGTGGAGACGCTGCCGCCGGAGAACAGGTCGATACGGCTGCCGGGTCTGCGCACCTCGATCATGTCGAGGTTGACGTGACCGGTGTCCTCGGGCCGATAGGTGTAGGTGATGGTGTTGCGGCCCTTGCGCAGGTCAAGCCGCTCGGTCCGGGTGGACCAGCGGTTCCAGGCGCCGGTGGAGGGGAGGCTGGTCTGCTGCGGCTGCCCGCCGTTGACGCTGACGCCGATCGTCTTGGTGCCGGTGAAGGGGTTGGGGCCGTTGGCGTAGCGCAGTCCCACGTCGTAGGCGCCCTTCGCGGGTGCGTCGACGTCGAAGGTGGCGGTGGCGCCCTGGGTGCCGAAGCCGTCGACGAAGCCGCCCCCGGTGTAACCGGTGTGCTCGGTGTCGATGTCTGCTCCCCCGGAGAGTCGCGCCGACTCGGCGTCGTACGCGGTTACGGGCGACTCGGGGCCCGGACGTGCGTTCAGCGTGTACCAGGCCTCGGTGGACCAGAGTTGCTCACCGTCGGCCGAGGCGAACGGGCGCGGCGAGCGTATGTGCACCACCCGGTCGGTTTTCAGACCGGGGACGGTGATCCTGACCTTGCGACGGTCGTCGGAGATTCGGGCCGCCGCGACAGGGAGTTCCTCTTCGTCGACCTTCGGGCCCCCGTACGCGGGGGTGGGGACGTAGCGCCACTGCTCGACGGAGTAGGCGCCGCTCGTCAGCTTGGCGGTGGTCTCCTCCGACAGTGGCTTGGTGTAGCTGAGTTCGAAGCCGTCGCGCGTGGCGCGCATGGTCTTGATGTCGAAGACGCTCTTGCCGTTCGGCGTGAGTTTCTGAAGGCCGAAGCGGAGTTTGCCTTCCTGGCCCCAGTTGCCGTCGGCGCCGAGGCCGCCCGCGTAGATCGCGCCGTCCGGTCCGGTGCTGATTCGGGTGATGCCTGCTTCCAGGCCCTGTGTGTGCCGGAACACCGCACCCTGGTATTCGCCGTCCACCTTCTCCAGGTCGGCGCGCTGGATGCCGCCGTAGGTCACGTCGCCGAAGAGCAACTGCCCGGCGAAGGGGCCCTTCTTCAACAGCAGCGGTGTGCTGGGCGAGTTGGCTATTTCGTTCTGTGGCAGCCACAACACGGGCTTGGTGGCCGTGCGGTCGTCGAACGGGCCGTCCGGGTTGGTGTAGTGGTTGAAGAACCGGTCCTGCTTGACATGGACCAGCTTGGAGGCGGGCAGCCAGCCGCCCTGGTTGTCGGTGACGAAGAGCTCGCCCTCGGGGCCCCGTCCGATCCCGTTCGGTGTGCGCAGGCCGCCCGCCAGGTAACTCACCTTTCCGGTCTTCTTGTTCACCTTGATGGTGGTGCCACGGTTCGCGGCCGGCTGCGGATCGGTCGTCGCACCACCGTAGTTGATGGCGACGGACAGGTTCAGATAGAAGTTCCCGTCCTCGTAGAGCAGGCCGAAGGCGAACTCATGGAAGTTCCCTCCGTACGGCCACTCGGCCACCTTGCGGATCTCACCTGCGGAGTTGTCCCCCTCGATGTCGGACAACTCGGTCAGCTGGTGCTTCTCCGAGACGTAGAGTTTTCCGGCGACGTACTTGATCCCCATCGGTTCCTTCAGGCCGCCGGCGATCTTCTTGTACGTGACCTGCTCCGGGCCGGTGTCACCCGTCACGTGGTCGAGGACGTACACCTCTCCCTCAGTGTTGGTGCTGCCGCCCCAGGTGGTCAGGGCGAGCCGGCCGTCCGGCAGCCAGTCCATCGCGGAGACCTGCGGCTCGAAGCCGGCGGGGCGCAGGTCGGTGAGGGTGTAGCCGGGGTTGACCGAGGTCAACGGGAGGCCGTCGCCGGGGGTGTCATAGGCGCCCTCGCACTCCTTGCGCCCGGGGGCGGTGACCCGGACGACGTCGGCGTCGGTACTGAGCACGGAGTTCGGGACGAGGGTGAAGTCGGCTGCGCCCGGTGGCTTCCATTGGAGGGTGACCTGCTGGCCGCCGCCGCGGTCGAAATGGTCGATGTGCAGGGCGTGGTAGCCAGGGGTGAGGGTGATCTCACCGTCCTTGGGTTCGGCGCCGTGCAGTCCGTCGTGGTCGATGACCTGCTGGCCGCCTATGAAGAGGCGGGAGCCGTCGTCGCTGATCAGACGGAAGGCGTACGTACCCTCGGCAGGGATGTCGATGTTGCCGATGATCTGCGACACGAAGTTGTCGGTGAATCCGAAGCCGTCGGTGGAGGACCAGTCGGCGGTGGGGATCAGTTTGTCGACGTTGGGGGTCTGGGCGGGCTTGAGGTCGCAGAGCTCGTTCAGCGGGGACTGAATGTCGAAGACGCGGAGTGTGACGCCGGGTTCCTGGGGCGGCAGGTCCGCGAGGGGCTTGTCGTCCGCGTCGGCGGTGGCGGCGGCGAGGCCACCGGTGAGAATCACCGAGAGGAGCAGCCCGGTGATTCTTTGTGCTCTGGGGCGATGACTACGGAGGTTCGGGTACTTGCGTGGCGTCACTCTTCCTCCTGCTGGGCGCTGCGATGCGGCGCGACCGGGGCGGCCCACGTCCGCGGAGTGGAGTTCGTGCACGTACGAGTGATGCGGTGGTGTTTCGCTCTGTTGCATGCGTATTTCCGTGCGAAATCGACGCCCAGCGTACGAACTTCGCAGCGAACCGTCCATACTTTGTCCTCAACAAGGAAAAACTGATGGGGAGTTGACCACCTTCGCCAAGGCTTGCGGGATGGGCTGCTTCAGGAGAGAGGGTGACGTCGTGGCCGATGACGTTGAGCCGGCGGACCAGGCCACGGGTGCGGCGGCCGGGTTCGATCAACCACTGACCACCCGGGCCAACCCAGTTGACGCCATCATCGGTGGGAGGGTGACCGCAGCCATCCTGCG
The DNA here is from genome assembly GCF_035994185.1 of Streptomyces sp. NBC_01217. Lineage (NCBI taxonomy): Bacteria > Bacillati > Actinomycetota > Actinomycetes > Kitasatosporales > Streptomycetaceae > Streptomyces > Streptomyces sp. NBC_01217. Next base: position 374,276 of record NZ_CP108538.1, on the reverse strand, counting down.
CCTGTCCGACGGCCTCATCGAGCACCTGGTGCTCGGTGACCCGGCCTTCGTGCCCGACAGAGCAGCCGGTGCGCCGTACGTCGTGTCCGATCCTCGGGAGGTGATCAGGCGCCGTCGTATCTGTCGGGTACTGCGGATGCGAGTCGTGCCGCTGGTGGTAGCGGTGCGTGCTGGGGGCATGCTGCGAACGCCTGGATGACAAACCCTGCGAAGCGCCGGGAGGCCATGACCTGGGTGGCGGTCGAAGTGGAGTGGATCCCCTTGTTGGCCATGAGCATGAGAATGAGGTCGTCCAGGACGAAGTCGGGGCGCAGGTGCCCCGCCTTCTTGGCCCGCTGGGCCAGTTCGGCGACCGCTTTCAACGTGTACTCACGGCCCGCGGCGACATCCGTCGCCCCCGGGAAGGTCGACAAGAAGGCTTCCGTGAAGCCCCGATCGCGTGCGTGCAGCTCACAGATCTTCTCGATCACCAGGCAAAGGCCTCGCCATGGATCGGGATCGGCGCACCCGTCGTCGACAATGGCACGACACGCGCGCAGTTGGTCTGCGAAGGCTGCGGTGACCAGCATCTGCTTGGTCGGGAAGCGACGATACAAGGTGGCGGGTCCGACCCCGGCGCGCCGGGCGATCTCCCGCATCGGCACGTTCAGGCCGTCGACGGAGAACAGCGCTCGGGCCGCGTCGAGGATGCGTTCGCGGTTGCCGAGCGCGTCGGAACGCAGGGGCTGAGACAAACGGTCGGTCACCACTCTCACTTTAGCCAAGCGGACGGGGGTGTCCGTTACCGTCCAAGACGTGGAAGCTCGCCGAGATCATCGAGGCGGGCAGCACGGGGCCCGAACCCCGGCCGCGGCGATGGGTGGCGGGTATCGGGCATGACCGCGCTTGATCGATCCGAGAACGTGGAGACGACATTGAAGGCAATCGCGATCCAGACGTACGGAGGTCCTGAAGGTCTGGCTGTTGTCGACCTGCCGGTACCCACACCTGCCGCCGGGCAGGTGCTGATCTCCGCAGAAGCGGTGGGCGTCGGCGGCGTCGATACCGTGATCCGAAGCGGTGCTCTGGCCGCCTACGGCTTCAAGGAGGGGCATATACCCGGCAGCGAGGTGGCGGGCACCATCACCGCGGTCGGCGACGGCACCGACACGTCGTGGATCGGCCGACAGGTGTGGGGGTTCACCGGCACGGGCGGCGGCTACGTCGAACAGGCCATCGCCCCGGTCCAGGAGATTCTTCCCCTGCCCGCGAACCTGTCCGCCGTCGACGCGGTGACGCTGGGGAGCTCCGGTGTCGTAGCCCACTACGGGCTCGCACACGCCCATTTCGCTCCCGGAGAGGCGGTCCTGGTACGCGGCGCAGCCGGCAGCATCGGAATCATGACGGTCCAGCTCGCGGCCCGCAGTGGCGCTGCAGCGGTGGCGGTCACCACATCGTCGGGCGAACGTGGCGAGCGCCTGCGCCGGCTGGGCGCGACCCACGTCCTGGACCGCTCCGGCAATGGCGGACAGGACGCTCCCGCAGGCTACGACGTCATCATTGACATCGTCGCCGGCGACGCCATGCCGTCGTTCTTCGACAGGCTCAATCCGAACGGCCGCATGGTCGCCGTCGGCGCCGTCGCAGGCCAGCCGCCGGCGGACTTCGGCACGAAGATGCTGGCTGCGTTCCAGAAGTCGATGTCCTTCGCCACCTTCAGCGCAGCCACTGTCACCGAAGCCGACCGACGTGCCGTGCGGAGCGAACAGTTCGCTGCCGCGAGCCGCGGTGAGCTCAAGGCGGTGGTATACGAGGTGCTGCCGCTGGACCAGGCCGTGCTGGCACACCAAAAGATGGAGGCCGGTGAGGTCTTCGGCAGGATCGTGCTGGCGCCGTAGCCCCGCACACTCTTTCTGTGTGGCCTCCCAACGGAGAAGTCAGGACAGATCCGATGGGCGGTCACGACACGGGAGGGGCTCGGGCGTCCGAGGCGCTCGCTCATCCAGCGGCTGGTGGCGGCGAGGGCGTTCAGATCGATTCCGGTATGGATGCCGAGTCCGTGCAGCATCCGCAGCAGGTCTTCCGTGGCCAGGTCTCCGGTGGCGCTGTGGGCGTAGGGGCAGTCGCCGATGCCGCCGGCGGAGCTGTCGAACTCGGTGATGCCCGCGGTGAGCGCGGCATGCACGTTGGCAAGGGCCTGCCCGTAGGTGTCGTGGAAGTGAGGGGCGATCCGCTCCGAGGGGATGCCCACCCCCTACCGCGTCCAGGAGTTCCAGGACGTGGCCGGGTGTGCCGGTACCGATGGTGTCCCCCAACGACAGGGACAGTGAGATCCACCGGTGTTCTCGGCGGCCCGTCCGGGGCGTCGTTCGAGACCAGGCCGCCCTGTCTCGTCAAGTCGGAGCAGGTCCATCGACAGTGACAGTCCGAGCGCCGACGCCTCACCCGCCGATTCCGAAGGGCAGCCCTTTTTGATCATTACTGAGTGACCTTCGTATGGCGTTGACCAGCCTCACCTGGGCCTCGGCAGGTGCCTGCCTGGCCCGCTCGAACTCCTCCGGACTCACCGGGTCACGCAGAGGGCTGCGCCCCCGCGCCACATGGTCCAGGAAGGAGTTGATGGCGCGGCCGAAATTGTCGATCTCGGTCGCCACTTCCGGAGGGGCGACCAGGGCCATTGCATGTTCGGGATCGGTCTGATTCACCGCGGTTTCACGTATGACGTGGCGTCATGCCCTGGTGTGGGGTGGGATACCCGGAGAGCAGTGCAGGCACGGTGCTGGTGATCATGTGGTTGTCGAGACCCATGAGAACCGAGCGAGACCGTGCCTGGCTGACCTGCGTCGCTTCCTGATCGGGGTGCCCGATCCACGCGGTATGCGGGGACGGCGGCAATCGCTGATATGCTTGCTTGCGTCTACACATATGTACCAAGCGATTGCTCAATCGGCCATCTCGACAGACGGCGTGGCGCGCAGGTTCAAGTGGGACCGATGACAACGTTGTCATCCTCGACCTTCGTCAAGATCATCAATTGGTTAAGGAGCTTCGATGAAGCTTTCCCTCAAACACCTGCGGTTGTCCGTCGTGGCCACCGCTACAGCCGGAGCTCTCGCGCTGGCCGCCTCCCCGTCACTCGCCAATACCCCGGGAGAGGTTCGTGGGCGGGAGAGGGAGCGAATGCGTATTCCATCTCAAGTATGTACACCCCGGCTGAGGCGTACAACGGTGGCGGCCGTCACTTGCTGGCGTGGGTCAGAGACGACGGAAGCATCCGGGTGTCTTACAACAGTGGAATCGATCATGAAGTCCTTCCGGGCGCTCGGACCTATGCCTCCGTTGCCGTGGTGGCATTCGGGGATGGTTTTGCCCTGTTCCACACCGCAACCGACGGGGCCATTCTCTGGACTCCGCTGACCGCGGGGGGCTGGCCCTTTGAAACCAGTTGGCGCGTGGTCCCCAATCAGCGGACCTCGCCGGCCAACGCCGTGTCCGTGACCAGCCTCGGAGGCACTCACCTGTACATGTCCTACCGTGGGGGCGACACTGGAAGGATCATGGGCACGTACTACAACCCGAGCAACAGCGCATGGACCGTCCATACAGTTATTGGTGGTGACAGCGAAAGTTACTCCTCGCCGGCAATCACGTATAACGAGGCAAATAACCGCCTGTACGTAGTGCACCGCGGGACGAACAATCGCGTCTACCTTTCCTGGCAGGCGTACGGAACCGGAGTGTGGAGCGGCTGGCGGGACCTCGGAGGCGACATTCGGTCCGGACTTTCCATCGCCGCCCTGGCCAACGGGCACATGATGGTAGCCGGCACGGCTCCTGACGACAGGGTCTGGTATCACCGCTTGACCTCGGACGGCTACACTCTCAACAATGGCAACTGGGAACAAGAGAGCACGAACACCAGGGTGATCGGGCAAGGCCCCGCCCTTGTGGCAGGCGGTGCGCACGAAGCCATTTATCTGCTCGCTGCCCTGTATTCCTACAACTACATTGCCGGGCAGATCGCGTGGAAGCCAGCGTACCGGGAATAAAGCGGCGAGGCATTCTCCCGCAGAACCTTGATCAATACCCAGGGCTGATTCAAAGTCGTGATGATCAGGGGTTGTTGCTCAGGGTCATTGCGTGTAGTCGATCTGTCTGGTTGATTCACCTGAGTCCGAGGGCTGTCAGCAGGGACCTTGCGTGTTTGCGGATTGGGTGGGATCGCCCGGTGATGGCCGGTCATGGCAGGCCGGTCCGGATGCAGGTGCAGGCATGGTCTCGTTGATCATGTGAGTGTCTAGTGTCTCGTGATCCTGTTCATGTCAGTTCGAGTTGTTATTGACGAGTTTCTTCACGTTGGTCGCGACGAGTCGGACCTTCGCGAGGACCTCGTCGGCGGTCGCGGTCCAAGTGAACGGTTTCGCTGTCGTGTTCCAGGAGTTGATGTAGTCGCGGATCTGTTTGATCAGGACGTTGACGCTGGAGAACGTGCCGCGGCGGATGGACTGCCGGGTCAGGATTCCGAACCAGATCTCGATCTGGTTCAGCCACGAGGAGCCGACGGGAGTGAAATGGAAGTGGATGTGCGGGTTCTTGACCAGCCACTCCTTGACCTCCGGGGTGGTGTGCGTCGAGAGGTTGTCCAGGACGACATGGATGTCCTTCCCGGCGTGCGGTTTCACCGCCTTCTTCAAGAAGGCCAGGAAATCCTTGCCGTTCCGGGTCGGCCTGCACTCGCCGAGCACTTCACCAGTGGTGACGTTCAGGGCGGCGAACAGGTTCGTGGTGCCGTGCCGGACGTAGTCGGCGGTGCGCTTCTCGCTCGCCGCGAAGGCGACCGGCAGCACCGGCTGGGTCCGGTCCAGCGCCTGGATCTGCGTCTTCTCGTCGATCGAGAGGACCACCGCGCCGCCCGGCGGGGCCAGATACAGGCCGATCACGTCGGCCACCTTCTCCGCGAACGCGGGATCTTTGGAAATCTTGAAGGTGCCGGACCGGTGCGGCTTCAGGCTTTCCTCGCGCCAGACGCGCGCGATGTAGTGCCAGGACACGGTGATGTTCTCGGCCCGCTCCAGATACTTCGCCAACTCCCGCGTGGACCAGCGCGAAAGCCCCGTGCCGTCCGGCGGCGTCATGCGCGTCAGCGCGATCACTCGGGACCGCACCCGCGCCGGTACCTGTTCCCGCGCGCCACCGGGACGCTCACCTTCCAGCCCGGCCAGGCCCTGCTCGGCATAGCGGATCTTCCAGCGGTCCACGGTCGGCAGCGACACCCCGAGCAGCTCCGCAATGTCCTTGCGCCGACGCCCCTCACTCGACCACAGCACGATCCGGCCCCGCGTTGCTATGTCCGCAGGAACGTCCCGACTGTTCACCAACTCCCGCAACTCGGCGGCCTGTTCCACGGAGATCTCCACACCAAGAGACCCTGCCATACAAGATCAAGTAACGCTGACGGAATCACGAGACACTAGTAGCGTGTCGCCGCTTAGTTATGGTGCACCTGACTGGGAGGTTGGTGTCTGGCAGATTCCTTCCCCTTTGCCAGACAGGACTGTTGTCATGGGTTCGCAGAAGAAGCGGCCGGTCAGGTTGACCGCGCAGGATCGTGAAGAGCTGGTCCGGGTGACCACGACAGGTGTTCGTGGGGCCTCGATGATCATGCGTGCGCGGGTGCTGCTTGCGCTGGACAGCTCGGTGGGTGAGGTGGACACCAAGGAGGCGATCGCGGTCCGACTCGGCGTCTCCGGTGAGACGTTGCGGCTGGTCGCCAAGCGTTTCGCCGAGACCGGTGGTGATGTTCACGCCACGATTGCTCGGAAGAAGCGCGCCCTCCCGCCGGTGCCCTCGCCGGTGACCGGTGAGGTCGAAGCCCGGCTGATCGCGATGGCGTGCTCACAGCCACCCCAGGGCTATGCCCGATGGTCGCTGCGGCTGCTGGAGAAGCACGTCGCGCTGGTCGAGGACATCCCCGACCTGGACCACTCCACCATCGGGCGGATCTTAAAAAAACGCAACTGCGTCCTCATCTGAAGAAGTGCTGGACCATCCCACCGCGAGCGAACGCGGAGTTCGCGGCGCGGATGGAAGACGTGCTGGCCGTCTATGCCCGGCCCTATGACCCGGGACGTCCGGTGGTGTGCATGGACGAGAAGCCCTACCAGCTCCTCGACCATGCCCGCGACCCGCTCCCGGCCCGCCCTGGTCGCGATGCCTGCCAGGACAGCGAGTACATCCGCTGCGGCACGTGCTCAATCTTCGTGTGGACCGGACCCCTACGCGGGCGGCGTCGAGTTCAGGCACTGTCCCAGCGGACCCGGATCGACTGGGCCGGCCAGGTCAAGCAGCTGCTGAGCGTGGACTACCCCGACGCCGAGGCCGTGGTGCTGGTGATGGACAACCTCAACACCCACGGCATCGCCTCACTGTACGAGGCATTCGAACCAGAAGAAGCATTCGCCCTGGCCCAACGCCTCGAGATCCACCACACACCCAAACACGGGTCATGGCTCAACATCGCCGAGATCGAACTCTCCGCGCTGACCCGGCAATGCCTCGACCGCCGGATCAGCAACCTCGACAACCTCAACACCGAACTCTCGGCCTGGCAGAACGCCACCAACACCAACCAACGTCAGGTGAACTGGCAGTTCACCACCCACGACGCACGCATCAAACTGCGCCACCTCTATCCCAAAAATTAGCCGCGACGGTCTACTAGTTCACGTGACCACAACCGAAGACCGTGCCTGCTGTCTCATCATCTCCTATGCCGTCGGGCCTGGAGGAACTGGCCCGTATCCCGTCGCCGCAGCCGTTGCCCGATGCGGTGTGCCTTGTCCGGTTTCTCGCCGGGCTGCCCGACCCGCGTGACCGTCGTGGCCGGCGCTTCCCGCTGACGGCGCTCGTTGCGGTCGCGGCCGCTGGTGTTCTGGCCGGCGCCCGGTCCCTGACCGCGATCGCCGAGTGGACCGCTGACGCGCCCCCAGTCCTTGCTTAATCTATCGATATTCGATAGATTCCCATCGTAACTCGATGGAAGGATGGGTCATGGGAAAGCTGACAGTGCGTGCGCTGCGCGCCGTGCTCGTGGTGGTGCTCGCCGGCACCGTGTTCGTACAGGCAGGGATGGTGTGGGCGTTGGTCAGCGGGAGTGACCCGGAGGACGGGTCGCTCCCGCTGACCCCGCTGCGTGTGATTACGATCCTGGGCATGGTGTCGGCCCAGGTCGCCCTGGTCTGCGTATGGCGGCTGGTGACGATGGTGCGCCGCGGAACCGTGTTCTCCCACACCGCCTTCCGGTACGTGGACGTCATGATCGGCGCGATTGTGGCGGCTGCCCTCGTGTGGTTCGCGGTCACGGCCCTCAATGCGCCGGGCCAGCGGGACGACCCGGGCGTCACCGTCATCATGGCCGGGGTCGGTGTGGCCATCCTGGGGGTCGCGCTCATGGTGCTGGTGCTGCGGATGCTGCTCGCCCAGGCTGTCGCGCGCGACGTCGAAGCGGCGCAGATGCAGGCCGAGTTGGACGAGGTGATCTGATGCCGATCACCGTCGACATCGACGTGATGCTGGCCAGGCGGAAGATGTCCGTGGGTGAGCTCGCGGACCGCGTAGGGATCACGCCCGCCAACCTGGCGGTGCTCAAGAACGGCCGCGCCAAGGCGGTGCGCTTCGCGACGCTCGCCGCGCTCTGCGAGGTGCTCAAGTGCCAGCCGGGCGACCTGCTGCGCTGGGAGGCCGAGGACGCCGCGGGCGGATGATGTGCCCCGGGGCGGGCGTGAAAACACCTGGCGCCACCGGCCCGTGACACGGCACGTGGACCGCATGGACGTGGACCGCAAGGGCGTGGATCACCGATCACCCGCAGCACCGTCCCGACCCCGTTGGGAAGATTGAGGTCGACCTGCACCGCACCGTTCTGCTCGACGATCGCGACTGCGAACGCGCCCCCACCGCAAACCCTCGTCCTTCCAGCGCGGAAGGGCGGGGGTTCGTCGTCGGGTGGGCAGTCGGCGCCTCGCCGTAGTCACCTGATGTCCGATTCATGATGATCCGTCAGTTCGGCGGGGTTCGGGAACGCGACAGGCACGGGCTTCCGAGGCCGTGGAGTTCTCGACGCCCCGTGATCCGAGATCCGCGCGGCGTATGGCACGCTCTGGTCGTCATGCTCGCGCTGACCACGTGCGCGGTTCTGGCCGGAGCGACCTCCCTGCTGGCGGTGGGCGAGTGGATCGCCGACGCCCCGCCGTCCGTCCTGGAACGCCTTGGCGTACGGGCCGGTCCGCGCTGTCAACGAAGCGGTGTCCGCCGGCGGAGACGACGGTGTGGCGGCTGCTGGGCCGCATCGACGGCGCCGCGTTGGACCGGGCGGTGGGCCGCTGGTCGGCCGACCGGCGCGTTGAGGCCGAGGGTCAGTTGCAGGCCGCAGGAACCGCCGATCTCTGCTGCGACGGCAGATTCAGCACACCATTCCCGAGCGCCGGGATGTTCCGCGCGGCAGCGACCCGCTTCGACAAGCGTGTTTACGTCTTTCGCGGCATCGTCACCGTTGCCGCGATCCGGCCCCGCCCATAACCGGCCGGACGGTCTTTAGGGCATGTCCGGTGGGCCGAGAGTGCGCGTGCCCGCCGCGAGGCATCGCCACCCGCCCGAAAATCAGTGGAGCAGAACTCCCGTGTGCCGTTAGCGTGCTCACGCCCGCAGTCACCCTGTCAAGGACGTGCCGTTGTACACCAAGTGAGAACCCCCGAGCGCTGATCCGTCGCGCGTCGCACATGTGCGCCGCGCTCCTTTTCGCTGCGGTCTTCTCACTGGAACCGGTGTATCTCTGTGTCCAAGAACTGGGTGGTCGTGCCCACCTGCCTGCCGATCGTTCTCCGCCGATGCCACAGGTGCGCCTCCGGGCGCTTCCGGGCGAACGGCGGATTCCGCGTCAAAGCGAACCACAAGCTCCTCGACGCCTGGCCCCTCACGCTGTGCACCGGGTGCGGGGACACCACCGAGCTCACTGTCCTGGAGCGGATGAACGTGCGTTCCGTACAACCCGAGCTCCTGAACCTGCTGCACGACAATGACCCTGGCCTGGCGGCCGAACTGCTCCAGGTCCCGGTCGTACGGCGCCGCGACATGGGCGGCTCGGGTCGCACCGAGCGGCCGGCCTGGCAGTCACCGTACGGTCCGCCACCGCACCGGGCGCACCGCGGCCGGTGGGCGCCTGTGCCGGTGTTGGCCAGGTCTCGGTCCGCTTTGCGGCGCGGATACCCGTGTGGCCGGTGCGACTGATCGCCGAATGTTTCGGCTTTTCGTGAGCCGGGGTCGAGAGACTGCCGGCCGAGGGGAACCTCGTGTCGGCAGTCCGCCTGAGCGGCAAGCTCCCGGGCGACTTCACCTCCACGCTCAAGCGCTGAGTCCTTTCAGCCCGGGGCCTGTGGAGTAATTGTCAATAGTTGTGGATCGTTCATGGCCCGCGTGTCAGGGCAGGTGTGACAGCAGTAGCTTGGTGAGACGTTCGGGTGTACGAGCGGCAGGTAGTGGTCGGCGTCCGGGATCGTTTCGCCGCAGGCACCAGGGATGTCGGTGACAAGTCGTTCGGCGATCACCGCAATCTCTGGGTGGTCGTGGTCGCCGTGGATGACCAGCGTCGGCGCGGCGATGTCTCCGAGGTGTGGTTCGGCATCACGGCCGTCGAAACCGCCGCGGGAAAGCTGCCTGAACCTCGATCACGCCTACGCTGTGCTCTGGCACGAGAGCCCTGGGCGACACACAGACAACTGGTCAGAACTCAGTCTCCTCGGCCACTTCCCGGTACCGGCGGCCTCAGGATGGCCTCACATCGCGCCCCTGCCGCAGCACAGACGCCCAGAACCGGTCTCGTCGGCTCCGCGTCTCCCCGTATACGTGCTGGTCAGATGAGCGTCAGCTGACACAGACCGCCGTGGCACCAAACTCGCGAGCAGCGGATTCCGTCCGTTGAGGCGAAGTTGACGCTCCAACACCTTAAAAGGAAGGTTTCCGCAGGTCAGGGCACATTCAAAGTAAGGACTCGAACCCACGGCCGACGGATCATGAGTCCATTCGGGATCTTGGCGGCCCTTGCGTTTCTACGCTGATCCATGGCGCTCTTGCAGGTCCGATGGGATGGACTGTGTGGGCAATCTCCCGCCTTTGCCTGTCTGTTCCTATCCTTGTTTCCCCAATGCGTCCCCAACGCCGTCTTTGCGGACGGGAGCGCAGGATAGGGAGGACAAATTCACCTGCTCGACAGCGCGCCGCGACCACGCCCGCAGCGGATTCCCCTTCCAGCGGACGAAGACTCACCCTCAAGTGCCCGGGTGGGGGGCCGTGTGCGCCGGTGATCCCGCAGTCCGTTGTGATCCTCGGTTCCCCTGGCGGAGAGAGTGATCCCGTCTCCGCGGGCGGCGCGGATGCCGTACATCTTGCGAACCATCGCAGCAGATCATTAGCGCTTACGCGAGTGCCGGGAGTCGCTGATCTTGTGTGACAGGAGTTTCACGGACGCGTCCCGGTTGCGTACCGCCCGACGACTGGCCGAAATCTGACGGCTAGCCTGACCGGGCTCAAGACGTCCGAGGGGGCGTCAGCAACATCCGGGCGAAACGGGGACGGGGAACCGACATGGGCAGACGTGACGGGCACGCGGTGTCACGCAGGCAGGCGATCAGGCTGGCCGGGACAGGGCTCGGCCTGGCCGTGCTGGGGGCAGGCGCATGGGGGTGCACCCCCGAGGAGGAAACGGGCGCGTCGGGCGGCGGCACAACTCCCGGCGGAGGCAAGGGCGGTGACACCAACAAGGGCGGTGACACCTTCACCACCCCGCCCCCGGGCACCGCGCCCAAGCCGCTGTGGCAGCAGAAGACAGCCAACGACGACCTGGCCGGGATCCACGCGCTCGCGGTCATCGGGGACACGGTCGTGGTGTCGGGTGACCCGCTGGTGGGGCGTGACGCCGTCAGCGGCAAGGAGAAGTGGTCACGGCCGGGCGTCACTATTCCAGGCGCCAAGCTGATCACCGGCGGCGGGACGCTCTATCTCGCCAGCGCCGAGTACGACGGCGACGTGGTGGGCCTCGATCCGGCCACGGGCAAGGAGACCTGGCGCAGCCGCCTGGGCAAGGAGTACGAGCAGCCGCGCCCCATCGCGGCCGACGACCGACACGTCTACGTCCTCGCCGGGATCCTGGAGGAGGACTCCTCGACGCCGACCAACGTGATCGCCGCGATCGACACCACCTCCGGCAAGATCGCCTGGCGTGAGCAGCGTGACAAGGGGACCGAGGAGTTCGGCATCACCGCCGCGGTCGTCGGCGGGCGCCTCGCGTACACCGATTTCCGGAAGAACGTGACCGTCCGCGACACGACGACGGGCCGGCAGCTCTGGACGAAGAAGATCGGCAGGTCCAACTACTACCGCTTCGCCGTGCACGAGGACCTGTTGATCGTGCCGGACGGGCAGCGGCTGCGGGCGTTCGCGCTGGCCATGGGCACGGAGCGCTGGTCGCTGGCGAATGAGAAGTTCACCTGGTTCAACGATCCGCAGGTCCTGGACGGGGTGCTCTACGCCTCCGACAGCGCGTTCGGCATGTGGGCGGTGAACCCCGGTACGGGCAAGCAGATCTGGCACAACGAGGACCTGGAGGGCTCGGCTGCGGAGGCGTGGCAGTTCGCCAAGGTGGGCGGCACGCTGTACGGCGCGACCGAGCACGACAAAAACGGCGGCGTGCACGCCTTCGACGCAGCGACCGGAAAACTGCGCTGGACGTACAACGACAACACCGGTGAGAACCAGAAGTGGTACGTGATCGCGACGGGCAAGCGGCTGGCCGCGATGCACGCCAAGCGGCTCTTCGCGCTGCCGGCCGTCTGAGCCGACGGAGGCGGGCGGGTAGCGCGGTGGCGGGAGCCTGACCACGCCCGGCGTCGGCCGCAGGACAGGACAGGGCGTCATAGGCCGGGCCGCGGGAGGCGCGGCGTGGCGCGCGGCAGCCGTTCCTTGTGGGGCAAACGACCGGCACACTCAGCGACCGGGCCGGGCTACTGTGCCCGTCGTACAGGGCTGACACCGGCCGTGGCGGGCGCGCATCAGATTCGAGGCGAGCAATCCTGCCGCCTCTCTCTCAGGAAAATTAGGAGATCTAGTGGAGAAGGACGTGGAGGGAACATGCGCCGTCCGCTGCCGCAGCGCCCGCATCTGAGGGCCAGACCTTCCTGTTGAACAACAAGATCAGACCTTCGACAGGGAGAGCCCTGCTGCCCTTGAAGCGCAGCTGACTGCGATTCCGCGTTCGGTGTCCTGCTGACCCCATCGCGCCCGCGGTAGCAGTCCCTGCTGCGCTGAGTGTTCGCGTGGGGCCGACAGGGGCCGCTCGGCGGAGCAGAAGGTGCTGATCATGTAACAGTCCAACTCGAACCGCTTGTACGCAGAATCGGTTCAGCTGATCTGCACTCCTGATCTTTATCTCATCATCCATAAACGGGGGAAAGAATGCAGCACACGGGGCGCAACAAGAGGATTGCGGCCGCGGCGGCGATGGGCGCACTGACGGTGCTTCTCGCCACCGGATGCTCCTTCAGCATTGGCGACGCGGAGAAGAAGAATGAGGCGACGGCCAGCGAGGACGCAGCCGCCGTTGACGAGGACCCGGCCGAGGAGAAGCCGGTCGGCGACGACCCCGCAGAGCCCGAGAACACGGGCGTCAACGAGGGCGGGGCCGTCCACAAGGCCCGAGTCGCGCAGACGATCTCCGACAAGCTCGCCGCGGACACCGGCAAGCGTCCCGACAGGGTCTCCTGTCCTGAGCACCTCCCGGCCCGGGTCGGCGCCACGATCCGCTGCGAGCTCACTGCCGGCAGCGACACCCTCGGTGTCACCGTCACTGCCACCGCGGTCAACGGCAACCAGGTCAATTACAACTTCAAGGTCGACGACAGCGTCGAGTAAATGAGTCGTGTGCATCGTGAAGGACTGCAGGTCAAGGGGGCTGGTGTGCGCGGGTTTCGGCGGACCAGCCGCACGACGAAGGTTCGCACCGACCCGAAGTGGGCGACCACGCTGGTCAGGTCCCTGCGGGTACTGACGAACCGGGGAATAGCCCGCTGACCGATGATCTACACCGAAGCCATCCGCTTGCGACCAGCACGATCCTCCCGAGCCTCACGCACACCAGACCCGTGACCTGCAACTTCACGATGCACAGTGCTCAGTGAGCGGTGTGCATCGTGGGAACGGCTGGTCAGGTGGGCTGGTGTGCGCGCGCCTTGCCGCGCTCGCGCTGGTCGGCGGCCGCTTTCCACAGTGAAGAGTCTGACTCGGCGGCTGGGGCGGTTCTCGGGTTCTGCCGCGCCTGCGGCGAGGGTCCGCCAACCACCCGTCGCCGTAGGGATACGCCACCAGATCGCGGGGACGGAGCGGGAATGTCCGAGCTGGAGCGGATCACGGCTCGCCGGAGCGAGCTGGAGGCGCTCGTCGAGGAGCTGGGCAGGCGGCTTCAGGCCGCGTGTCGGCCGGTCCGCCGCTGTAGTTTGCTGCACTATGAGATTTTGGTTGCTCCGTGCCGCGATACCCCTGGCAATGATCGGCGGACTCTTCTGGCCCACGGTGCTGACGTACACCTTCCTGGCCGGAGAGCGGGCCACCGCGCAGGTCGCCGAGTGTCATCGGGGGGCCAGCCGCAGCCCGCTCAGGTGCACGGGGACATGGAGCACCGCCAGCGGCGACACCGGTTCCGGCGGAATCTACGGCCTCAGCCGCAGCGACGCGGGACACACCGTCGAGGTGCGCGTCGGCCCGTTGGGTCCGTACCGTCCCGGCCCCAGGGCTGCCGCCCTGCCTGTCTCCCTGTCGTTGTTCTGGCTGGTCTCATTCGGTGCCCTGACGGTGCAGCAGGTCCGGGCAGGGAAGCGCACCCGTCGGCTCCTCGCGGAACCAGGTGCCCCCGGGGATCTGCTGATTGTCACGGGCAAGGGCGCGCACATGCCCGACGGTCGGCGCTCGGCGTCGGTGGTCACGCTTCCCCGGCCCGTGCCTGCTGCGCCTGGGGTGAAGACGACGTACTGGGAGGTCCGCGACCCCGCAGGACAGCCCATGTTCCGGGTCGAGAAGCGCCGCGCCGGGAAATCCGTGCCGGAACTGGTGGTCTGGGACGCCTCCGGTGTGTCCGGGCACATCATCCGCAGCACCGGCAAGGACTGGCCCGGCGGCTACGCGCTGCTTGCTCTTGACGGTACACCGGTGGGCTCCGTCGAACCTTTCGCCGGTACGAAGTGGGGTGCCTACGAGTTCAGGGACGACCGGGGCGTGATATGGGCCCGGAGCGCCTGCCGCATGCCTGAATGGGTGCTGCGCCTGGGACCCGCCACCTCGCCGCCCCTTTCCCGGCTCGCACTCGCCTTCATCATTGGGCAGCGCCGCCGGCACAGGTGAGGGTTCGGTATGGACACCCGCCGACGACCAGCACGAGTATCCCGCCCACCCCTCACACCAGACCCGTGACCTGCGAACTCACGTTGCACAGTGCTAGGTCCTGTACGGAGTTCAGATCATGCTCGTCGGGTGATGCTGCGTAGCCACAGCATCGTGCCGCACAGGTGGAGTCCGGCCAGGTAGCTCTCGGGAGTCTTGTCGTAGCGGGTGGCGATCCCGCGCCAGTTGCGCAGCCGGTTGATGCACCGCTCGACCGTGTTGCGGTCCTTGTACAGCTCGGCGTCGTGACTGACGGGGCGGCCTCCGCGCGAGCCCTTCTTTTTGCGGTTGGCCGTCTGGTCCGCCTTCTCCGGGATCACCGCCCGGATTTGGCGTTTGCGCAGGTAGGCGCGGTTGCGGCGGGAGGAGTACGCCTTGTCGCCGGCGACCGCGTCCGGGCGGGTGCGGGGCCGCCCCTCCTGCCACGGACCTTGATCTTGTCCACGACCCGCGCGAACTGCGGGCTGTCACCGGCCTGGCCGGGGGTGAGGACGAACGACAGTGGACGGCAGCGCCGTTCGGCTGACAAGTGCACCTTGCTGGTCAGCCCGCCCCGGGAACGACCGAGCTCAGCAGCCTTCAAACGGGCCCGGCGGCGTCGCCGCAACCGCTGCCGCTCGGCTCGTTCCGGGTCCCCGTCCTGATCGTATTGCGGCTCCCGTCCCTTCTTCCCGCCCCCTTTTCGGACTCTGCGGCCTCCACCAGCGCTTCCAACTGCTCTTCGTCCAGAACCATCCCGGCGGCGTGGTGGTGAGCGCGGGAGGTAGCAGAGTCCACGCTGACCAGCGACAGGTCTGCCTCACCGCGTTCTGCGGCATAACCGATGACCGTCTCCATCAGGTGCTGGAAGACGCCCTCGCGCGTCCAGATACGGAAGCGGTCGTAGACGCTCGACCACGGACCGTACTCGGCAGGCACGTCTCGCCAGGGGCTGCCGGTGCGGAACCGCCACATCGTCGCGTTGAAGTGTTTTCGCAGGTCAGGTATGGGTCCGGATACTCCCAGCGGGAGGTGGGGCTCAATCAGGGACCACTGCTCATCGGTCACATCGCCACGTGCCATACCTGATGGCCTATCAAGCGCACACGGTTCCGCGCTGCGGATTACCCGAACCGTGATCTGAACTCCGTACAGGACCTAGGAGCCGGGCGGACCACAGCAGGTATCCGGCCCGCGGGCGCGTCGAAAACACGTTGCCCGCAGGCCGGAGGCCTGCGACGCTCCCACCCATGTCCGACAACGATTCACGGGGTTCGCACCAGGTTGACGCCCTCTTCTCGCACGGCCGGCTGAAGGCGATCCCCCGCAGGACCGCCCGCCGCGAGCAGCTGCTGGTCCACCTCACCGAGACGCTCTTCGAGCGGGACCGGGCCTATACCGAGCGCGAGGTCAACGACGCACTGCTCACGGTGCACGAGGACTGCTCGGCGCTGCGCCGCTATCTGGTCGTCGCCGGACTGCTGGTCCGCCCCAAGGACGGCAGCAGCTACCGGCGCGGGCGGTAGGACAACTCCCGACGGGGGGCCGGGGCGTGCCTGCACGGCGCGCGCCCCTACGCGTCCGCCACCGAGTCGAACTGCACCTCGTCCCGCCCCACTCCCCGTGCGTCCGCGTCCACCGAGCGGCGCAGCGCCTCGTGGAGCTTGGCCGGGGTCAGCACGCCGAGGAACCGCGACCCGTCCAGTACCGCGACCCATCCGGCGTCGTGCTGGAGCATCTCGCTGAACGCCTGCTTCAGCGGCGCGCCGACCGGCACCCAGGCGTCCATCCGGCGGGCCAGCTCGCCGACCGTGCCGTGACCCCCGGCGGTCCGCAGCGAATCCGCCGACACCCAGCCGTGCAGCTCTCCCTCGCCGTTCAGCACCACCGCCCACCGGGCCCCCGCACCGTTCAGCCGCGCCGCCGCCGACCTGACCGGCTCGTCCAGCCGGGCGACCGGCGGCTCCTCCAGATCGTCCGGCTCGATCGTGGTGACGGAGAGGCGCTTGAGACCCCGGTCGGTGCCGACGAACTGCGCCACATACGCCGTCGCGGGAGACCCGAGCACCGCACCCGGGCTGTCGAACTGCTCGATGCGCCCCGCCCCGTACACCGCGATCCGGTCGCCCATCCGGACCGCTTCCTCGATGTCATGGGTGACCATCAGGACCGTCTTCCTGATCGTCGCCTGCAGATTCAGGAATTCGTTCTGCAGCCGCTCACGCACCACCGGGTCGACCGCGCCGAACGGCTCGTCCATCAGCAGCACCGGCGGATCGGCGGCCAATGCCCTGGCCACGCCGACCCGTTGACGCTGGCCCCCGGAGAGCTGCGCGGGGTAGCGGGAACCGTACGTCTTCGGGTCCAGGCCCACCAGATCCAGCAGCTCGGCCGCCCGCTCCCGGGCCTTCGCCCGCTTCCAGCCGACCAGCGCGGGAACGGTCGCGGTGTTGTCGAGGACCGTGCGGTGCGGGAAGAGCCCGACCTGCTGGATGACGTAGCCGATCCGGCGGCGCAGCTTGACCGGATCCACGCCCGAGACGTCCTGGCCGCCGACCAGGATGCGGCCCGACGACGGCTCGATCAGCCGGTTCACCATCATCATCGTGGTGGTCTTGCCGCAGCCGGAAGGTCCGACGAGGGTGACCAGTTCTCCCTCGGCGACCTCGAAGGAGAGACCGTCGACCGCGTTCGTACCGTCCGGATAGACCTTGCTGACCTGCTCGAACCGGATCATGCCTGCACGGTAGGAGGGCCCCGGGCGCGGCGCACACGGGCCGCGACTGTCCGTGTCACGGCCGTGTGCTGAACTGTCCGTGGCACATCTGATTCAGGAGCAACTTGTGAGCAGCTACCGGCACCCCGGCATCGTCTTCACCGACCGCTATTTCACGGTCCCGCTCGACCACACCGATCCGGGCGGTGAGCAGATCGAGGTCTTCGGCCGACAGGCCGTGGCGAGCGGCAGGGCCGGCGACGATCTGCCGTGGCTGGTCTATCTGGAGGGCGGCCCGGGCTTCGGCGCCCGGCGCTTCATCGGCACGGAGGCATGGCTGGGACGCGCCGTGCAGGAATTTCGCGTGCTGCTCCTCGACCAGCGCGGTACCGGGCTGTCCACCCCGGCCAACCGGCAGACCCTGCCGCTGCGCGGCGGTCCGCGCGAGCAGGCGGACTATCTCGCCCACTTCCGTTCCGACAACATCGTGCGCGACTGCGAGCTGATCCGCCCGCAGCTGACCGGCGGCGAACCGTGGACGGTCCTCGGCCAGTCCTTCGGCGGCTTCTGCGCCGTCCGCTATCTGTCGGCCGCCCCCGAAGGACTCAAGGCCGTCCTCATCACCGGTGGACTGCCCTCGCTCGACGCCCACGCCGATGACGTCTACCGGGCCGCCTACCCGCGGATCGAGCGCAAGGTCGCCGCCCACTACGCCCGCTACCCGCAGGACGTCGAACGCGCCCGTGAGATCACCGCTCACCTCGCGGAGCACCGCCCGGAGAGCGCCGGCCACCGTCTGACGCCCGAGGGGTTCCAGTCCCTCGGCATCATGCTGGGCGGCGGCAACGGCAGCCACCAACTGCACTATCTGCTGGAGAACGCCTTCGTCCGTACGCCGCACGGCACCGAACTCTCCGACACGTTCCAGGAGGCCATGCGCACGGCCGTCTCGTTCGCCGGACACCCGCTGTACGCGCTGATGCACGAGGCGATCTACGGCCGGGGCGAGCAGCCCACCGGCTGGGCCGCCGAGCGCGTCCGCGCCGAGTTCCCCCAGTTCGACGCGGCCACGGCGCTCAAGGGCGAAGAACCGGTCCTCTTCACCGGTGAGAGCATCCACCCCTGGCACTTCGACGTGGACCCGGCGCTGCGCCCGCTGCGCGAGACCGCCGAACTGCTGGCATCCCGCACCGACTGGCCGCCGCTGTACGACCCCGAGCGACTGGCCGCCAACGAGGTGCCGGTCGCCGCCGCCGTCTACCACGACGACATGTACGTGGACACCGGGCACGCGCTGCGCACGGCGGAGTCGATCCGCGGGCTGCGCACCTGGGTGACCAACGAGTACGAGCACGACGGGCTCCGCGCGAGCGGGCCGCGCGTGCTGGACCGGCTGCTCGCCCTGGTCAGGGACGACGTCTGATCCGCTCCTGGTCGCTCCGTACGCAAGGAGCCGGTCACGCGGGGTGCGGTGACCGGCTCCTTGCGTCGCGGGACGTGTCAGTGCTGCAGGGCGTCCAGCGTCGCGTCCAGGTTCGCGGCCGACTGCGGCGCGCGGTTGTACGGAAGCTTCGACAGGACCGCGGCCATGCCACAGGTGTTGGTCACGGCGGAGAAGACGAGCCCGGAGCCGACACCGGCGGAGATCCAGCGCACGGCCGGGAAGCGCACCCCGGCGAGCAGGCCGGCCACCACGAGCGAACCGGCGGCGAGCCGGACCTGACGCTCCATCGGCCAGGTGGCGCGGGCCCCGGCGGGACGGTCGAGGTCGCGGCCCTCGCCCTCCCAGGCCGAGGTGCCGCCGGACAGCGTGACGGCTTCGATGTCGGCCGCTGCGAGAATGTCGCAGGCCCGGGTGGAGCGGACGCCGGATGCGCACACCACGAGCAGCGAGCCGCGGGCCGCGGCGGACTTCAGAGCGGGCACGGCCTCGTGGAGCCGGTCCAGGGGGATGTTCAGCGCACCGGGCACGTGCCCGGAGGCGTACTCGCCGGGGGCCCGCACATCGATGACGGTGAACTCCGCGAGACGGGACGCGGCCTGGGCGGGGGAGAGGGAGACGGGGCTGGTCACGAGAAGTGTTTCCTTTCGTTCACCGGGGCTGGGGAGGGACTCGGTCTCTCCCTCCCCGTTCGGGTAGGATACCCCTTGGGGTATCAGGAGGAGGATGTTGTGGAACTCGACATGGCGGCCGACGAACTGAAGTCGGTCCTCAACCGCCTTCGCCGCGCGCAGGGCCAGCTCACCGGGATCATCAGAATGATCGAGGAGGGCCGGGACTGCGAGGACGTCATCACCCAGATGGCGGCCGTCTCCCGGGCGCTGGACCGGGCCGGCTTCGCGATCATCGCGACGGGCCTGCAGCACTGCATGGCCGACGGCGGCGGTGAACCGGCCGACCGCGACCAGATGCGGGCGCGCCTGGAGAAGCTCTTCCTCTCGCTGGCCTGAGCCGGGTGCGGGGGCGGCGCCGTGCCTCACAGCACGGCGTCGACGAGCATGAACGCGGCCGCGGCCAGCAGCACCGCTCCGAAGATCCGTTGCAGCGATTTTGTGGACACCTTCGCGGCCAGCCGCTTCCCGTCCCGGGCCCCGAGTACCGCGGCCGCCGTGAACGGTGCGATCACCGACCAGTCCAGTGCGGTGGGTGTGGCGAGGCGGGTGGCCAGAGCAGCCGTGGAGTTCACCGTGATGACCAGCAGGCTGGTACCGACCGCCGCGGTCATCGGAACCGCCGGCACGGTGACCAGGGCGGGCACCGCGAGAAACCCACCGCCCACACCGAGGAACCCGGTCACTGCGCCGAGCCCGGCGCCCGCCCGTGCGGCCCGCCCGGCGGGCACGATCCCGGCCGCCGCGAAGAGCCCTGCCGTACGCCAGCGGACCCTGCCCTCCCTGGCGTGGGCGACAGGGCCGGTGACGGATGTGGCGATGACGATGAGCAGACCGGCGGTGGTGGCCGCGGCCGGGGTGGATGGATCAGTGCGGGGACGGCGAGAACGCTCCCGCCGCCGCCCAGACCGCCGAGCGCCAGACCGACCACCGCCCCGGCGGTCAGCGCCAGGATGAGCGTGGTCATGCGACGGTGCCCGCCGCCCCGTGCCGGCCGTGCACGGGCAGCCCCGCGGCGGCCCAGGCGCTCATGCCGCCCACGACATCGACGGCCTGGGCGCCGCGGCCGGTGAGTATGCGGGCGGCCTGCCGGGACCGATGGCCGGAGCGGCAGATCAGCACCAGCGGGCGGCCCGTCGCCGCGTCCGGCAGCGACGCGCCCCCGGCCAGCAGGGACAGCGGCAGATGGACCGCGCCGGGAGCGTGCCCGGCGTGCCACTCGGCGGCCTCGCGCACGTCCAGCAGGACCGCCGTACCGTCGGCGGTCCGCCGGGCGGCCTCGGCCGGGGTCACACGGCCGGGGCCGCGGCGGAAGAAGGATGGCAGGGAAGACAAGGGGAACACTCCTCGGATACGGGACGGACGTCGTGGGCGCTCACGCGGCGGGTGAGGGGCCGGTCAGGCTCAGACCGGCCTGCGCCGCCGCGTCGAAACCGTCGTCGACGGCCACCACCTCGCGCCCCGCCGCATCCAGCAGCGACGCCGCGATCGCCGCCCGCATCCCGCCCGCGCAGTGCACCCACACCACGCCCGGCGGCACCTCGCCCAGCCGTCGGCGCAGCTCGTGCAGGGCAATGTGCACCGCCCCCGTGATCGCACCGCCGCGGTGCTCGGAGTCCCGGCGCACATCGAGAACCACCGGGTCCTCGCCGCGCGCCCGAGCGGCCGCCAGCCCCGCGAAGTCGGATCTGCGGAACGAGCGCAGCGCTGCCGGTCCGCGGACCCAGTCCTCCGGAGCGCCGGTGGCCGCGGCGGCCGGCCGGTCCATGCCGACGCGGGACAGTTCCCGCTGCGCGTGCGCGACATCGGCGGCGGTGCTCGCCAGCAGGGTGACCGGTTTCCCCCAGGGGATCAGCCAGGCCAGATACGTCGCCAACTGCCCCTCACCCTCGAAGTTGAACGATCCGGCGACATGCCCCTCGGCGAACGCCACCCGGCTGCGCAGATCCACGACCCACTCGCCCGCGGCGAGCCGCCGGGCGATCTCATCGGCGTCCGCCACCCCGGGCGGGGTCAGGTCGAGCGGATCGGGACCGGCCGCGTTGGCCGGTCCCATGTGCGCGTAGTACGCGGGAATGTCGTCCAGAGCGGCGAGCAGTTCGGCGACGAAGGTGTCGACGTCTTTGACCAGCGCGTCGTTGTGCCTGCGTTCGTCGCCGATGGTCGAGACCGTCCCATCGGCCTGCGAGGCGGAACAGAAACTGCCGAAGCCATGGGTCGGCAGAACGGGAACGGCGTCTTCGAGCTCGTCGGCGAGCCGGTGCGCGGAGGCGTGCTGGGCGCGGGCCAGTTCGACGGTGAGCCGCGGCTCCACCAGATCGGGGCGTCCCACACTGCCGATCAGCAGTGAACCGCCGGTGAAGGCGGCCACGGCGCGGCCGTCCTCCTCCAGCACATAGGACGTGTGGTGCGGGGTGTGTCCGGGTGTGGCGAGCGCGCGCAGTGTGAGGCCGTCGTCGACCGCTGTGGTGTCGCCGTCGGCCACCGGGACCCGGGTGAAGGACACCTCCGCCGCCGCGGGCACCAGATATCGCGCCCCGGTGACGCGCGCCAGCTCCAGGCCGCCGGTCACATAGTCGTTGTGCAGATGCGTCTCCACCACCAGGGCGATCCGCACGCCGCGCACGGCGGCCGCAGTGATGACCCGGTCGATGTCACGCGGCGGGTCCACGACCACGGCGGTCCGCCGTCCACCCGCCAGATAGCTGCGGTTGCCGAGACCCGCTGTCTCCATGGTGTCGACGAAGAACATGACACGGCTCCTTCCTGCGATGTACCCAGGGGGGTATTTCTCGTTCAGATTAACATCAATACCCCCTGGGGTATTTCGACAAAGGGTGGGATGTGGGTGACGCGGCGGCGGGGGCGGACCGCCGATGTGCGTCCGTGACCGAAACCGGCACCCGCAGGTTGTTCCCAGAGGTACAAGCGACCGCTTAGTATGCGCCGGAGCAGTGGTAATGCCGACAGTGTTGTGGAGGCCCCTCATGCAGGCATGGCGAGTGCACCGGAACGGCGAGCCGAGCGAGGTGATGCGGCTCGAAGAGACCGATCGGCCCACGCCCGGCGACGGGCAGGTGCTCATCGAGGTGCTCGCGGCGAACATCAACTTCCCCGACGCGCTGCTCTGCCGCGGTCAGTACCAGGTGCGGCCGCCATTGCCGTTCACACCCGGCGTGGAGATCTGCGGCAGGACGGCGGACGGGCGGCGGGTGCTCGCCACCCCCGCCCTGCCGAACGGCGGATTCGCCGAGCACGTCGTCGCGGACGAGGCGGCCCTCCTGCCCGCCCCGTCCGCTCTCGACGACGCCGAGGCCGCAGCCCTGCACATCGGCTACCAGACCGGCTGGTTCGGCCTGCACCGCAGGGCGCACCTCCAGGCGGGCGAGACCCTTCTGGTCCATGCGGCGGCCGGTGGTGTCGGCAGCGCGGCCGTCCAGCTCGGCAAGGCCGCCGGAGCCACCGTCATCGGTGTCGTCGGCGGCCCCGAGAAGGCCAAGGCCGCGCACGGGCTCGGCTGCGACCTGGTCATCGACCGCCGCACCGAGGACATCGTCGCCGCGGTCAAGGAATTCACCGCAGGACGCGGCGCCGATGTCGTCTACGACCCGGTCGGTGGCGACGCATACGCCAAGTCCGTGAAGTGCATCGCCTTCGAGGGCCGGGTCGTGGTGGTCGGCTTCGCGAGCGGCGTCATCCCCACCCCCGCGCTGAACCACGCCCTCGTCAAGAACTACTCGGTCCTCGGACTCCACTGGGGTCTGTACAACACCAAGGACCCGGCCGCGGTCCGCGCCTGCCACGACGAACTCGCCCGACTCGCGGCCGAGGGTGCCATCAAGCCGCTGATCAGCGAGCGGGTCACGATGGACGGGGCCGCCGGCGCCGTCCAGCGGGTCGCCGACGGCGTCAGCACCGGCCGGATCGTCGTCCTGCCGACAGGAGCCGCCCGATGACGACGCCCGACGCGGCCGAACTCCGCCGCCGCACCCAGGACCTGCTGGCCGCGCACCCCCCGGCCACCACCGACCGCACCGACTTCCTCAGGGCCCGCTTCGACGCCGGACTCGCCTGGGTGCACTACCCGGCCGGCCTCGGCGGCCTCGACGCGCCGCGCTCCCTGCAGCCCGTCGTCGACACCGAACTCGCCGCCGCCGGTGCCCCCGACAACGATCCGCGCCGGATCGGTATCGGCCTCGGCATGGCCGCCCCCACCATCCTCGGCTACGGCACCGACGAGCAGAAGCAGCGCTTCCTTGGGCCGCTGTGGGTCGGCGAGGAGGTGTGGTGCCAGCTCTTCAGCGAACCGGGCGCCGGGTCCGACCTCGCCGCCCTCGGCACCCGCGCCGTCCGCGACGGCGAGGACTGGGTGGTCGACGGGCAGAAGGTCTGGACGTCCAGCGCCCATCTGGCCCGCTGGGCGATCCTCATCGCCCGTACCGACCCGGACCAGCCCAAGCACCGCGGCATCAGCTACTTCATCTGCGACATGACCGACCCCGGCGTCGAAGTGCGGCCGCTGCGCCAGATCACCGGCGAGGCCGAGTTCAACGAGGTCTTCCTGACCGGCGTACGCATCCCGGACAGCAGGCGCCTCGGCCCGGTCGGCGAGGGCTGGAAGGTCGCCCAGACCACCCTGATGAACGAGCGCGTCTCCATCGGCGGGGCGCGCATCCCGCGCGAGGGCGGCATGATCGGCCCGGTCGCCCGCACCTGGCGCGAACGCCCCGAACTGCGCACCCACGACCTCCACCAGCGCCTGCTGACCCTGTGGGTCGAGGCCGAGGTCGCCCGGCTCACCGGTACCCGGCTGCGCCAGCAGCTCGTCGCCGGTCAGCCCGGCCCCGAAGGCTCCGGCATGAAGCTCGCCTTCGCCCGGCTCAACCAGGAGATCAGCGGCCTGGAGGTCGAACTCCTCGGCGAGGAAGGTCTGTTGTACAGCGACTGGACCATGCGCCGCCCCGAGCTCGTCGACTTCACCGGACGTGATGCCGGCTACCGCTATCTCCGCTCCAAGGGCAATTCCATCGAGGGCGGCACCAGCGAGGTGCTGCTCAACATCGTTGCCGAGCGCGTCCTCGGCCTGCCCGCCGAGCCGCGCAACGACAAGGACGTCGCCTGGAAGGACCTGGCCCGATGACCGCACCGACCGAAGAGACCCAGGCACCCGATCTGCTGTACTCGGAGGCCGAGGAAGATCTGCGGGCAGCGGTGCGTTCGCTGCTCGCCGACCGGTGCGACGCGCCGACGGTGCTCGCCCGCGTCGAGTCCGACACGCCGTACGACCCGCGGCTCTGGAAGGCCCTTGCCGCCGACATCGGCACCGCCGGGCTACTCGTACCGGAGAAGCTGGGCGGGCAGGGCGCGGGACACCGCGAGGCCGCTGTGGTGCTGGAGGAGCTGGGCCGCAGCGTCGCCCCCGCGCCGTACCTGACCAGCGCCGTCGTCGCCACCGAGACGCTCCTCGCGCTGGGGACGCAGGACGGACGGGCCGCCGAACTCCTCGGCGATCTCGCCACCGGCCGCAAGGTCGCGGTCCTCGCCCTGCCGTTCTCCGCCCCGCGGCCCGATGCGGCGCAGCCGGCCGGAGTCGTCGGCGACACGCTGGAGGGGACGGTGACCGGCGTCGCCGACGCGGCCGCGGCCGATGTGCTGCTGGTGCCCACGACCGATGGCCTCTACGCGGTGGAGACCGGCTCCGATGGCGTTGCCGTCGAGCCGCTCGTCCCGCTCGACCTGACCCGCCCGCTCGCCACCGTCACCCTGACCGGGGCCACCGGGACCCGCCTGGCCAATGGTGCTCGTGCGGTCTCCGCCGTACGCCGGGGCCTGCTGGCCGGTGCCGGACTGCTCGCCTCCGAACAGCTCGGCATCGCCGAGTGGTGCCTGACCGAGACCGTCCGGTACACCCGCGAACGGCACCAGTTCAACCGGCCGGTCGGCTCGTTCCAGTCGCTGAAGCACCGTATGGCACAGCTCTGGCTGGAGGTCGTGTCGGCCCGCGCCGCCGCGCGAAACGCCGCGGACGCCCTGGCGACCGGCAGCCCCGACACGCCGCTGGCGGTGGCCGTCGCGCAGGCGTACTGCTCGAAGGCCGCGGTGCACGCGGCGGAGGAGTGCATCCAACTGCACGCCGGCATCGGCATGACGTGGGAGCACCCGGCGCACCTGTACCTCAAGCGCGCCAAGGCCGACTCGATCGCGTACGGCACGGCCGGACACCATCGCGAGGCCATTGCCGAGATCATGGAACTGCCCGCGCCGTAATCCGGGCAGTCCGAACGCGAGGAACAGCCCGCGACACGGCGGGACCTGGGAGCGGAGGCGCGTCTTCACGCGCCTCCGCCCGGACGCGGGCACGGTCGTACTCGACGGCGAACCGGTACGCGGCCGGCGGCACCGCGTCCCGCGGGCGCAGCGCACCGAAGTCGGCGTCGTCTTCCAGCGGCCCAGGCTCTCGGCCGACCCCGGGCTCAGCCTGCGAGACCTCATCGCCCAACCGCTGCGGGCGACCGGCCGGCGCTCGGAGGTGACGGACCGGGTGGCCGGGTCGGCGTCCCCACGAGGTGATCACGGCCCGCGAACTGCTTGAGCTGACCTGAGGACGGCGCCGGTCGCCGCCTGGCGGACGCATCGTCAGATGGACACGACGGTGTGCTCGTCCACGGGTTCGGGCTGCACGAGGAAGCTCACCGCAGGCGCCAGGAGCCGGATCTGCTGCTGCCCGACCTCGTTGCTGCGCAGTTGCTCCGGCCCGATGGGGCCGAGTGCCGTGTCGCCGAGGGCGAGTCCGGCCAGGGGAACAGCAGTCGACGGGTGGGCGACGACCCGCTCAACTCTTGCGAAGTGCCTGCCCAGCGCAGGGATCGCGGTCGCATACTCGGTCGCGTCCGACCGTCCGTCCGATCCTCCGATCGCCCTTCGCTCCCGGGAGAATCCATGACATTCCCCACCCGCCGAAGCGTCGTCACCACCGCGCTCGCCACCGTGGCCACAGGCGCAGTGCTGTCCCTGCAGACGGTCACCGCGTCCGAGGCATCCGCCGCGCCGTCGGCCGCAGGCCGTCACCGCCCGCGACCGCTGCGCCGGGCCCACGCGCACAACGACTACCTGCACACGCACCCCCTCCACGACGCGCTCGCCCACGGCTTCACCAGCGTCGAGGCGGACGTCTTCCTCGTGGACGGGGAACTGCTGGTCGCCCACGAGGCCACCGACCTCGACCCCACCCGTACCCTCGCCTCGCTCTATCTCGACCCGCTGCTGGCCAGGGTCCGGGCCAACCACGGCACGGTCCACCCCGGCTACCGCGACCCCGTGCAGCTGCTGATCGACATCAAGACCGACGGGGCGGCCGCCTACCTCGAACTCGACCGGCAGCTCCGGGGCTACCGGCAGATGCTGACGGCGTACCACCACGGGCGGGTGCGGCCCGGCGCGATCACACCTGTCATCTCCGGCGACCGCGCCGCCCGCGTCCCGATGGAGGCGCAGCGCACGCGGTACGCCTTCTACGACGGCCGGACGGACGACCTCGGGACCGCGGCCACCGCCTCGTTCATCCCGCTCATCAGCAGCAGCTGGAGCGACCACTTCAGCTGGCTGGGTGCGGGCCCCTTCCCCGCGGCCGAACGGAACAAACTGCGCTCGCTCGTCGCCACGGCACACCGGAGCGGCCAACGCGTCCGCTTCTGGGCCACGCCCGATGTCGCGGGAGCGGAGCGGGACGCCGTGTGGACCGAGCTGCTGGCCGCCGGGGTCGACCACCTCAACACCGACGACCTGGCAGGGCTCGAACACTTCCTGCGTACACACGACAGCGACACCCGGACCGGGACCGCCCGCCTCGGCGGCTGACCGGACGCGGACACACCGTTCGGAGTGACAGCCAGTCAACACCCGTTTGGCGGACACGCCGGTCCGCCGGATGGCCTCTTCGCTACGCCACACTGGCGGCCTAATGCCGCATTCCGGCGCGGCGGAGGAGGTTGGCCATGGCCATTTCGATCTCACTGGTGCTGCTTCTGCTGATCCTTGCGGTGCTCTTTCTCCGCAACGGGGGGCTGAAGGTCTCGCACGCCCTGGTCTGCGCCATGCTCGGGTTCTTCCTCGCGGGCACGAGCATGGGGCCGACCATTCAGAACGGCCTGACAGCCACGGCCGACGTCGTCAGCAGCCTCAAGCCCTGACTTCGGAGGTGATCGGATGTGATCCGCAACCGGGCCGATGCGAACCGACTTCACGAAGAGAAGATCATCGTCCTGAACAGTCGGCAGCACGTTGCCGACATCCGGGGACGCCCGGCACGCGGGGATGAAACGGTCCGAGGTGACACAGAGGCACCGGAGGCGGGTCCGCACAGGACCCTTGCGCCGGGACCTCGCACCTCCCCGAGGACCTGGAGCGCGCCGCCATGTCTTTTCCGCCCCTCGGACGCGATTCGGGCGCCGCTCGCCACGACCACTGCACCACGGGCCGCTGCTGCCGCTGCCAGCAACGGCCCTGGACGACCAGTATCGGCAACGAACGGCTCTGCGGCCCGTGTGCTGCCTGCTGCCGTGAATGCGGCCGGGCCCCGGCGCCGCATCTGGACGGGCTCGACGGCGGTCTCTGTCTCGACTGCCGTGGTCTGTGCGGCCGTTGCCGGGCACCACTGCCGCCCGAGGGCGGGTGCGGGTGCCGGAAATGGCGGGAGAGGGCGGGGAGCGACCCGGTCGGATACGTCCTCCAGGCGTTCCCCCAGCAGCTGATGCAGGCGCTGGGTCACCGTCTTCCGTCCTCCCTTCCCGAACTGATCCATCAGGAGCTGACCCGGTGCAGCGCCGACCAGCTCCTGGACCGGCTCGAACGCCGATGGAATCTCCGCTGGGCCCACGCGATCCACGAGAAGAACGAGGAAGGCGGGCGTCTGTGGAGTGCCCGGCAGATCGCGGAGCAGCTGCTGTGTGCGGGTTCCTGCCCCAACCCGCAGTGCGAGGACGGCTGCCTCATCACCACCGACACCGCGTGCGGCAGCTGCCGACGGCCCAGGGACAGCTTCGTTCCCTCGGGCGCCGACCGGGCTGCCACATCGGACCACGCACGGGCCACGGCCGCCGAGATCCGGCGGGCGATGCTCGACCACCGCGACCGCGGGCGGCACAACGGCAGAAGGTCCGGACCGGTACGCGGCTGACCCGGGCGGGCGGTGCGGCCGCTGTATCCGGCCCCGGCCGGGCCCGCACCCGGTTCGGCCGCCGGGGTGATGTCATGCGAAGACGCATCACCCATCCTGCCGACCGGCATATTGCCGACCGTGGCGTGGAACCGATCAGGCATGACCGAAAGTGCCAGCCCTCGAACGTCGACGCCCCGGATCACCGTGCTGAGAGTGCAGCCGGGTGATCCGCCCTTCCGCCTTGTGGAGATCGACGGGGAGGTCGTCAGCGCGGCAACGTCGATGACGGACGTGCTCACCACCGCCATGGCCGCGGGCATCCACATTCACGACCTCGATGACCCGGGCGTGGTCCGATGGGTGGGCGGCGGCAAGTTCACCTGGAGGCTGCACTAGGCAGCCGCCGCGCCCGGGCACTCACCCCGGCCCTGCCGGGACCACCCCGCGCAACGCGGACGGCAGGCGGGGTGATCGGAGCGGCAAGGGGCCGGTCAGGCGGACACGTACGCGATGAGCCTGGCCATGTTGGCCGTGTAGGCCGCGGAGGTGATCCCCAGGGTGCTCTCGTGCGGCTGGTAGGGCGCTTCGGCCGGCGGGTCCGCCGGGTTGTACGGCGAGGTGTCGTACGTGTCACCGACGTTCTTGCTCATGTAGGCCGTGCCGTCGTACGGGAGGGTGGAGGGCTGGCCGTGGTAGGGGTTGGTGGTGGTCCCGATGGGGGTGAGCCAGTGGTCCTTGTCTCCCAGGTCCGCGACCAGGGCATCCGCCTGAGCGGCGGTCACCGTGGGCAGCGCGAGCGGTGCGTCGCGGAAGAGGTCCGTCAGGTCGAGGTCTCGGATGCTGAAGTAGGTCGGCAGCTCGCCCGGCCGGCCGGGTGTGAGCGGTGACCTGGCCCGTAGATCGGCGATCTCCGCACGGCTCAGAGCCATCAGCTCGTCGTACGTCGCCTTGAGCCCTTCGACGTCGATGGAGCGTCCGCCGGAGTAGTGACTCAGGGTGTTGCGGTGGTCGTAGTCGTAGTAGTAGGCGCCGTTGCGGATGTTGGATCCGAAGCGATGTGTGAAACGGGCGCGATTGGTGCCCAGCTCCACGAAGGTCGGGTGCGTGGCGTTCTTCAGCAGTGGGTTCCCCTGCTTCTGTTCGCTGCTGAGCGGGCAGGATTCCAGCCATGCGATGGCCTCGGGCACGCGCCGCAGGTAGGCGGGATCGCCGGTGAGCCGGAAGTAGTGGAACAGCTGACGGATGTTCGTCTGCGTGGTGTGGGTGGTCAGGGCGCGCGGCTCGTACGAGCGGGCACTGGCCGGGGCGCCCGCGGGACGGCCTCCGACCGGGTACGCGAGGTGCTGCAGCCCCCATCCGGCCTGCGGCCCGGGCTGTTGCAGCCGATGCAGGCAGGCCATCGCCCGAAGCACCGGACGGTTGAGGTCGCGCCGGCCGAGCACCGAGGCGCACATGAGGAGGAATTTGATGTTCTCGCCCAGCACGTCGTCGTTGAAGGTGACATGCGGTGTGTAGTCGCCGTCCTCCATGCCGTGCTGGACATCCGCCGGTAGCCAGGAGGGCCGCTGTTCGGGCCAGGGCATGTCACGGACAGCACCGGAGAACGACGGGAAGCGCTGGGGCCATCCGCCGTCCGCCGGACCACCGCGCAGCTGTGCCTTCAGCAGGAAGTCGATGACCCGGTTCAGGGCCGCCCTGAACTTCGTGTGCCGCCGCTCCACGTACAGGCGCAGGATCAGCTGGGCCGCGCTGGAGGTGCCCGCGTCGTCGAAGGTGGCGTTGCCGTAGAAGTGCTGGAACTCCTCGAGCCGCCAGCCGTTCGCGCCGATGGTGGAGTACCAGTCGCGCAGTGAGGCCTTGCCGGCGAAGTCGTGGATGTAGTTCCAGCCCCCGACCGGGAGTTGGGCGTCGACCAGTGCGAGTCCGGTGCGTTCGGCCGCACGGTAGTGGGCCTCGTCGCCCGTGGCGTGGTACGCGTCCAGCAGGCTGTGCCCGACGCTGGGGGTGCCGGGAGGTTGGACCCAGCACATGGTGCGCCTGGCCTGCATCTCGCCCCAGGTGGTGGAGAGATCGGGCAGGTAGCTCCACACGTATGCGCCCCGGTGGGACACGTGCTCGTCCATGAAGACCGCCGCACGTCGCATGGCGCGGACCGGACGGCTGCGGGCGTTGCCGGTGCGGTGCTCGGCGGCCTGCGCCGGAGTTGCCGCCGGGCCTGCGAGCGAGCCGAGCGCGGGCACTGCGACGAGACGGGTGAAGTCACGACGGGTCATGTTCGTTGTCAACGGAACTGCCTCCAGGCATGACGAATCCGCGCTGCGGCTCGCGCGCCGGGCCCAGCGGTCCGGCGCGGACCCCGCAACTCAGGTGTCGGTGAGCGGAGTTGGTGTTGGTGCCTACACCTAACACCGGTCGTCGACGGGCCTCAAGGTTCTGGACAGTGAAACCTGTTCAGGTAGGTGACCTTGGTGGCGGCATTGGTGTCGAATGTGCCTCAACTATCCCTACGGGAATCGGCATTCTGTTCACGTAGTAGAACCCCCGCCGCCGCCCGTCCCGGGTACGACCCGGCCCCCGGCGCCCTCGCTTGCGCCTCCTGCCCGAGTATTGGTCGACCCTTCATCGCTTCGTCATCTGATGGCGCTCGGCCCGGGTGTCGCGGGATTCAATCTGGTTGTGATGGGCATGCCAATCACAGTCGTGTGCCCCCGCCACACGTCGACCAGGAGGACGCAGTGAACAACAGAGCACCGATCCGCAAGGTCTCGCTCGTCATCGGCAGCGCCATCGCGCTGGTCATCGCCGCTTCCGGCAGCGCTTTCGCCGACCCGCCCACCGCCTTGCCCGCGAACGCGGACGGACTGGAGCAGACGTTCCAACCCGCGTACGACTACGACACGGACGGCTGCTACCCCACTCCCGCCATAGGCTCCGACGGGGCCGTAGCACCTGGCCTCAACACCACCGGGGCCGTCAACGGCCAGTGTCGTGACTCCTGGGACCTCGACAACACCAACGGATACGCCCGCTACAAGTGCAACAACGGCTGGTGCGCCATCATGTACGGGCTCTATTTCGAGAAGGACCAGGCCGTGGCCGGCAGTGGGCTCGGCGGGCACAGGCACGACTGGGAGCACGTCGTCGTGTGGGTGCAGGACAACGAGGCCCGCTACGTATCCACCTCCGCCCACGGCAACTTCAACGTCTACGGCCGCGACCAGATCCGGTGGGACGGAACACACCCAAAGATCGTCTACCACAAGGACGGCATCAGCACGCACTGCTTCCGCCCCGCGACCTCCAATGACGAGCCGCCGGAGAACCACTACCACGGGTGGCAGTTCCCCAGCCTGGTCGGCTGGAACGGCTTCCCCGCAGGCCTGCGGGACAAGCTGACCCAGGCCGACTTCGGCAGCGCCGTCTTCGGCCTCAAGGACGGCAATTTCAACTACCACCTCGAAAAGGCCAAGCCGGCAAATATCCCGTTCGACCCCAACGCCTGACGAGTTGGCCGGGCCATAGGCGGGTGTGGGGGCGGGCGCGGCAAGGGCAGCCGCAGACCCGCCTCCCGCCCTGCCGGCCATAGGGAGGCAGGACTCTTGGTCACCACCGGCCCGTGCCCGCTCAGGTGACCGGCCTCGACCTCCTGGAGGAATGCGCAGCCGCGGAAGTGCTGTTGCGGCGTTGAACCGGTCCGCTCCCGAGCAGGGGCACGCCGCCGCTCGGGAGCGGGCCGTGCCCTCCTCCCTCCCGTCCACGTCATGGTGAATGGGCGTTCCCGAACCGGTCAGCGCAATCCCCGTCCCGCCCCGGCGGACCGCGACGATCTCCGCCGCGATGGACAGGGCGGTCTCCTCGGGAGTACGGGCGCCGAGGTCGAGGCCGATGGGGGAGCGCAGGCGGGCCAACTCGCGCTTGGTCACACCGACTTCACGCAGGCGCCGGTTACGGTCCTCGTGGGTACGGCGCGAGCCCATCGCGCCCACGAACGCCACCGGCAGCCGCAGGGCCGTCTCCAGCAGAGGAACGTCGAACTTGGCGTCATGGGTGAGCACACACAGGATGGTTCGTTAGTCGGTCTCGGTGCGCCGCAGGTAGCGGTGCGGCCAGTCGACCACCAGGTCGTCGGCCTCGGGGAAACGGGCGCGGGTGGCGAAGACCGGCCGGGCGTCGCACACGGTCACGTGGTAGCCGAGGAACTTCCCCGCCCGTACGAGCGCCGTCGCGAAGTCCACTGCACCGAAGACGATCATCCGGGGCGGAGTCACCCTCGACTCCACGAACAGCGTCACGCCCCCCGGGCAGCGCGAACCGTCCTCCGCGATCTCGACGGTGCCGGTGCGGCCGGTGTCCAGCATCGCGCGGGCTTCCGCCGCCGCCGTGAGGTCCAGGTCCGGATGCCCGTCGAGGCTGCCCTCGTACGATCCGTCGGGGTGGACGAGCAGCGCCCTGCCGAGCAGTTCGGCCGGGCCCCGGGCCACCCTGGCGAGTGCCGCGACCTCTCCCCGGGCCGCGGCCGACACCCCTGCCCGGAACGCCGGCGCGTCCGCGCGCACCGGCGTGACCAGGACGTCGATGACGCCGCCGCAGGCGAGCCCCACCGCGAAGGCGTCCTCGTCGCTGTATCCGAAGCGTTCGCGCACCGTCCGGCCGTCCCGGAGCGCCTGGACGCACAGCTCGTACACCGCACCTTCCACGCAACCGCCGGAGACGGAACCGATGGCGGTGCCGTGACCGTCGACGGCCAGGGCGGCGCCGGGACCGCGCGGCGCGCTGCCGCCGACGGCCACGACGGTGGCGACGGCGAAGTCCCGGCCCTCCTCGAACCAGCGGTTCAGCTCCTCGGCGATGTCAAGCACCCCGGGCTCCCTCCGCGGCCCCACGCCCGGCTTCGTCCGCCGCCAGCAGGACGCGGTCGGGGCGGATCGGCAGGTCCCGGTGGCATACACCGGTCGCGTGCCACACCGCGTTGGCGATCGCGGCGGCGACGCCCACGACGCCGATCTCGCCGATGCCCTTGATCCCGACCGGGTCGTCCGGGTCGGGGTCGTCCACCCAGTCCGCCTCGATGAGCGGCACGTCGGCGTGCGCGGCGAAGTGATAGCCGGCGAGGTCGGCGCCGACATGGCCGCCGGAGGCCCGGTCCCTGATCGCCTCCTCGTGGAGGGCCATCGACAGCCCCCAGGTCATTCCGCCGATGAGCTGGCTGCGTGCGGTGAGCGGGTTGACGATGGTGCCCGCGGCGTAGATGCCGAGCAGCCGTCGTACACGCACCTCACCGGTGGCGACATCCACCGCGACTTCGGCGAACTGGGCGCCGAAGGAGTGCCGTTCCTTGTTCGCGAGGGCGCCGATGGCCTCGGCGGTGTTCGACCGGGCGGTGATCCCCTCCGGCGGAATGCCGCCGCCCAGCGCCAGGCGCTCCCGCAGTTCGCCCGCCGCGAGCCGAACGGCCCAGGCCCAGGAGCGCGTGCCCATCGAGCCCCCGGCGATCATCGCCGGACCGAGATCGCTGTCCCCGATGCGTACGCGGACACGGTCCGGACCCGTCTCCAGCGCGTCCGCGGCGACCAGGGTCATCGCGGTCCGCGCCCCGGTGCCGATGTCCGCCGCGTTGATCCGCACGGTGAACGTCCCGTCCGGCTCGGCGGTCACAGCCGCCGTGGACGGACCGACCCCGGAGGGGTAGGTGGCCGCCGCAGTACCGGTTCCGAGCAGCCAGCGCCCCTCACGGCGCAGGCCGGGCCACGGACATGGCGACGGACATCGCCACGACGAGCAGGAGGGCGGTGGGTCGCAGAATCGAACGGGCGGGTTGCTTCTTCAGCATGCACCGGCCTCCGCGCCGGCAGCTGGGTGAACGGAACCCATGGTGCGGAGAGTAGAAGGCCGAGGACGTGTTGTGCGTGGGGGTGGCTACACAAATCCGGGTGAGTAGCCGAGCCGCCCCGCCGAGGATCTCGGCGGGGCGGATGGCAGGTCAGCGGACCGGGGCACCCGGGCCCAGAGGAATGCCCAGAACCCACCAGGCGAGGAACAACAGCGTCCAGGCAGCGGTCATCGCGACGGCCAGCGGCAGGGTGTACGAGGCGAGCGTGCCGATGCCCGCGCTCTTGCGGTACCGCTGGAGGAAGCCCAGCGCCATCACGAAGTACGGACTCATCGGCGTGATGGCCGTGGAGCCGGAGTCCGCGATCCGGAAGAGCGCCTGCGTCGTCTCCGCAGGGACGCTCACGAGCATCAGCATCGGAACCAGCACCGGCGCTGCCAGGGCCCACATCGCCGAGCCGCTGGTGACCATGACGTTCACCAGCGTCAACAGGAGAAGGATCAGCAGAAAGACGACGACGATCGGCATTCCGCTGGATTGCAGTGCTTCTGCGGCCCTGACCGCGAGCACGTCGCCGAGGTGGGTCCAGTCGAAGTACGCGAGGAACTGCGCGATGGCGAAGAAGAGAACGAGCACCGGTGCCATCTGCATGATGCCCCGGCCCATCAGCTTCGGCACGTCCCCGGCCTTGGCGATCGAGCCCGAGCGCAGCCCGTAGACGACGCCCACCAGACCGAAGAGGAAGGCGACGACAGCGGCTATGCCGTCGAGGAACGGCGATTCCACGATGCTGCCGCCGTCGCCCCGCAGCGGTGAGGACTCCGGCAGGATCACCGCGGTCAGCACCGCGACGACCACCAGCAGCGTGCAGAGCGCGCGGCGCAGCGCCGAGCGCTCCTTCTCGTGGAGGGTCAGCCGCCCGAGGTCGTCGAGTTCGGCGTCCGGGTCGGCGTCGAGATCGAGGCGCTTGCTGAGCACGAACTTCGTCATCAGTGTGATCACGGCGGCCAGCAGCAGCGAGGACACGATGTTGAAGAACCAGTTGCTCAGCGGGGAAACGTACGCCTCGTCGCCACCGACGATCTGCGCGGCAGCCGTGGTGATGCCCGCGAAGATGGCATCGTTGGGGGTGGGCAGCGGGCTCGCGTCGTACCCGGAGGCGATCGCGGTGTAGGCGACGACGATGCCGAGGATCGGCGAGCGGCCCACCGCCCGGAAGGCCAGCCCTCCGAGGGGCACCAGAATGATGTACGCGGCGGCCGAGGCGACATGCGCCACGGTGCCGGCGAACGCCACGGCGAACACGACCCAAGCCGCGGGGATGCGCGAGACGCCCACCCGCATCAACGCCGCCAGGAAGCCGCTGCGTTCGGCGACGGCGACCCCCATGATGACGACGACGATGGTCGCCATCGGGGGGAACGTGGCGAAGTTCTCGATCATCGTCGAGACCACCATCGCCAGCCCGTCGCCGCTCAGCAGGCTCTGCACCACCACGGTCTTGCCGTCGGCCGGTGAGACGACGGAGACGTCCATCGTGGCCAGCACGGCGCTGATGACGGCGAGGACGGCGGACAGGATCCAGAACAGCCAGAACGGGTGCGGCAGGGCGTTGCCCGCGCGTTCGATGACCGCCATCGCGCGGATGATCAGAGGCAGTCGGGGTTCGTCGGGCACCACGTTCGGTGTGCCGGGTGGTGCGGGGGTCGTCGGGGTGCTCATGAGCGGCTCCTACTCGGTTCCTGGGTCAGCGGAGGAAGCTTCTCGGGGTCCGGTACTGGCGCAGGAACTGCCACATCACCTCGTGCGCCTCGATGGTTCGCGTGACGTAGCCGCCGCCGCTGTAGCTGTCGGCGCCCGGCCAGGTGTGGCCGCCGTCGGTGATGGCGATGTGACGCACCTCTGCGCCGTGCCGGCAGCCGGTCCGGCGGGTGACCGTGATGTCGGGCTCGATCGTGCGGATCTGCGGGCGGGCGTGGCAGTTGTTGCGCTCGGCCCAGGCGGCCGTCCAGTCGGGGATGGCGGGCAGACCGCGGTCGGCGTCACCGGCGTAGGGGATCGTGGCGTCCCCCGTGCCGTGGAAGTCGATGACCGGCATCGGGCGTGCCGGGCGGCAGTCCTCGCCGGTGGCGGGGTAGAAGGCGCCTGCCACCGGTGCGATTGCGGCGATGCGGTCGGCCATCCGGCAGGCGAGCAGACCGGTGAAGCCCGCGCCGTTGGACTTCCCGGTGGCGTAGACCCGTTGCCGGTCGACACAGAGCGTGCGGGCCAGTTCGTCGATCAGGTCGCCGGTGAACGCGATGTCGTCGATGCCGGGTGCGGCGTACGGCGCGCCCTGCCAGGCCTGCCGGTCGCCGTCACCGGTCCCCACGACGCCGTCGGGGTACGCCACGATCGCCGGGAGCCCGGAGAGGCCGGAGAACTCCTCGGTGCCGGCTCCGGTGTTGCCCCGGCCGTGGAAGGCGAGGACGACGGGCCAGTTGTCGTGCCCGGCGTAGTCGGCGGGCAGATGGAGCTGATACGTACGGGCGAGCCCGCCGCTGGTCAGGGTCTGGAGCCGGCTCGTGCCCGGCTGTTGCGGGGCGGGCTGCCGGCAGCCGCTCGCCGCAGCGCCGCCGGGGGCGGCGGCCGCTGCTGTGGTGGGGACCGACACCCCGCCGATGAGGGCGAGTGCGGCCGTGGCCACGGCAGTGCGCCGCAGGACACGGTCCCGGGCTCGGCGCCGAACGTCGTGCGAGGTCCATTTCATGGCAGGCTCCTTCTGCCGTACGGCCTGTGGGCGTACGGCTGGTGTGTGACGGAGAGCGGGAACGGCAAACAGGAACGGGAGCAGAGGCAGGGGGCGCGGGGCCGGCCAGGGAAGGTCGGGGCCGCGGGGAGGCGGGAGGAAGTGGGCTCCTCCTAGGCGTCCAGCCACTCCTGGACGAAGGCGACGATCCGCGACACGGCGGTGTCCACGATCGCCTGCCCCTGGGCGGCTGTGGCGCGGCGCGGGTCACCGAGCACACCGTTGGGGGTGAGCCGGTCGTAGCCGACCGTGAGCGTGGGGTGGCCGCTGTGCCGGGAGAGCCGTGCGAGGGGATCGAGATCAGCGGCTGTCCTCGCTCCGGGTACGAGACGTTCGCTGTGCACGAGTCGGGGTACGAGGTGCAGCATCTGCGCGGTCTCGGCCTCACCGCTGTGTCCGTGGACCTCGCTGACGCGCATGCCGGTTACGACGTCGGAGGCCAGCGCGGTCAGTGGGGTCCATGCGAACTCAAGACCGGGGCGGGTGGTGAGCAGGTCCTG
This sequence comes from Streptomyces sp. NBC_01217, assembly GCF_035994185.1. Taxonomy (NCBI): domain Bacteria; kingdom Bacillati; phylum Actinomycetota; class Actinomycetes; order Kitasatosporales; family Streptomycetaceae; genus Streptomyces; species Streptomyces sp. NBC_01217. The sequence continues at coordinate 336,734 of NZ_CP108538.1, read as the reverse complement.
CGCCACCGTGGTCAGGGCGGCGTTGTTGCCGCCGTGACCGGTGATTACGAGGATCTTCCGCCAGCCGTGCCGGTGGAGGCTGTCGACGTACTCCCGGACCACGGTGGCGAAGGTCGTGGTGGACAGGGTCACGGTGCCCGCGAACGCCAGATGGTGCGGGGAGACGCCTACCGGCAGGGAGGGGCCGATGACCGCCCGGCCGGCCAGCCCCGCGGCCACTCGCTCGGCCACGGCCTCCGCGCGCAGGGAATCCGTGGCCAGTGGCATTCCCGGGCCGTGCTGCTCGAACGCGCCGGCCGGCAGGATCACCACCGGACTGGACGTCACCGCGTCGGCGGCCTCGACCGTCGTCATCTCGGCGAGCCGCAGGAGCCGTCCGGAGCTCATGACCGACCGCCTTCCCACTCGCCGGGCAGGCCGGCCGCCGGACTGTCCGCCGGTTCATCGGTGGGGAAGTCGGCCGCGAGGACCGCGTCCCGGATCGACACCAGGTGCGCGCGGGTGAGTTGCTCGGCCGATGCCGCGTCGCCGTCGCGTACGGCGTCGAGGATCTCAAGATGCTCGGCGTGGTCCCGCGCCCGGTCGTTGTAGCGGTGACGGATCTCCACCTGGTCCCGTGCGCGGACCTGGAGCAGGGCCTCGACGGTCTCCCGGAGCAGGGCGTTGCCGCTGGCGGCGGCCAGGGCGACATGGAAGTGCACCGATTGACGCAGGGACTCCTCGGGCGGATGCAGTGCGTTGGCGGAGGAGGCCTCCAACTCCCGTACCGCTTCGGCCACTCGGACACTCGCCGCGGTGGCCGCGATGGCCGGTTCGAGTACCAGCCGGGCCTTGACCAGTTCGAGCACGGAAGCACGGGTACTGCGCGGCAGGTGCGGGTTGGCCATCAGCCTGCGCCCTATGCCCGGCCCCACATACGTACCGGAACCATGCCGGAACTCCACCACATCCGTGGCCTCCAGCCTGCGCAGCGCCTCGCGGACCGTGGGCGTGGTGACCCCGAAGCGGCGCGCCAGGTCTCGCGAGGACTCCAGGGCATCCCCGGGGCCGAGGTGTTCCGAACGGATGATCTCGACGATGTTGTCCGCGAGGCGCTCGGACAACGACAACTCACTGCGACTCATAAAGTGAATAGATCACTTGATCTCTCGGGGTGTCAATGGTTGTGACACGCCTTGATGTGCCACCAGTCGAAGAACGTCGAGACGGACAGCTCCAGCACGCCCCGAACCATGCGAAATCGGGCCCTCGGATGAGGGCCCGATGTGCGAGCCGCCCCCGTCGGCGGGCGTGTGCCGGGAAGCGGACCGGAGCGCCGGGGAAGGGCGTCCGACCCTGTACAAGGGCCGGGGCGCGACCGGACCACCGCCCGTAATCCGATCCTCGCGCGGGGCGCCCGTGATCGCATACGGAGACGAATGCTGCGGCGAGCGGGCACTGCATTTCGTGTCCTTCTCCGCCCGCCGAAGTCTCGCGCGGTGTTAGGTCGCGCGGGGAGAGAGGATGGAAGGCGGACAAGGGAAGCCGGTGAGGGGGAGACGGGGAGTCGAGCATGGCCGTGCATTATGGGGAAGAGGCGCCCTGTGGGCGCCCCTGATGCGTTCCCGCAGGGCCCGGGCTCGGTGGGGGTCGGCCCGACCGAGCCCGGCGGGCTGCTGGACGTGCTGGGCGTGGCGGCGGTGGTGCTGGACAGTTCGGGACGCATCACGCTGTGGAGTCCGCAGGCGGAGGAGCTGTTCGGCTGGACCGCGGACGAAGCGCTGGGCCGGTTCGCGGCCCAGCTGCTGGTGGCCCCGGAACACTTCGACCTCGTCCTGCACCTGTTCGCGCAGGTGATGAGCAGCGGTGAGAGCTGGGCCGGGGTGTTCCCCGTGCAGCACAGGGACGGCACCACGCGGCTGGTGGAGTTCCGCAACATGCGGCTGCTGGACGAGCACGGAGAGTCATACGCCCTGGGCATCGCGACCGATCAGGCCACTTTGCGGGAAGTGGAACGGGACCTGGCGCTGTCGGTGCGACTGGTGGCCCAGTCCCCGATCGGGCTGGCGGTCCTGGACACCGACCTGCGCTACGTGATGGTCAACCCGGCGCTGGAGCATCTCAACGGCCTGTCGGCCGCCGACCACATCGGCTGTGACGTCCACAAGGTCCTCCGGTTCCTGGACGATCCCGGGGCTGTCGCGTCGATGATGCAGCAGGTTCTGGACACCGGCAGACCGTTGGTCAACCGCTTTATCGTGGGCCGGTCACCGACCGTTCCCGGCGAGCAAATCGCCCGGTCCGTGTCGTACTACCGGCTCGAGGACCCGGCGGGGCGGGTTCTGGGCGTGGCGGCGTCGGTGGTGGATGTGACCGACCAACACCGCGCCGGCGTGGAAGCGGCCGATGCCCGCAAGCGGCTGGCGACCATTGCCCGGGCGTCGGTGATGGTGGGCACCACTTTGGACGTGGAACAGACCGCCCGGGAGCTGGCCGACATCCTGGTGCCCGAGCTGGCCGACCTGGCCGCTGTCGACATCCTCGACGCGGTCCTCGACGACCGGCCGGCGAGCCCGGTGTCCCCCGGAGCGCCGGCCGTGTTCCGGGCGCTGGCAGTCACCGCTGCCTACCCCACCGAGGCCGTCTCCGCGGCCGACCCGACCGGGCACATCGCCGCCTACGGCGCCGACCGCCTCATCACCCGGTGTGTGACCACCGGCCGTCCCGTCCTGGTGAACCGGGTGACCCATGCGGACCTGCGGCACATCGCTGCCGAGCCGCGGGGAGCCGTGCTCCTGGCCCAGGCGGGCCTACACGCCTACCTGGCCGTACCGCTGATCGCCCGCGGGGAAGTCCTGGGTGCCATGGACCTGTGCCGCACCCGCAACCCGCTGCCGTTCGACCCCGACGATGTCGTCCTGGCGGGTGAGCTGGCTGCCCGCGCCGCGGTGTGCATCGACAATGCCCGCTCGTACCAGAACCAGCGTCGCACCGCCCTGACCCTGCAACGCCACCTCATGACCCACCGGCTCCCTCAGCCGGCCGGCCTGGAGATCGCCTACCGCTATCAGCCCGCCCAGGCCTCCGCGGAGGTCGGCGGCGACTGGTTCGACGCCATTCCCGTGGCGGGGGACAAGACCGCCCTGGTGATCGGCGACGTGATGGGCAGCGGTATCACCGCTGCCGCGACCATGGGACAGCTCCGGACTGCCTCCCGTACCCTGGCCGACCTCGATCTCGACCCCGCGGAGGTCCTTCTGCACCTCGACCACATCGCCGACGGCCTGGACCCCGGCTTCGCCACCTGCATCTACGCCGTATACGACCCGCATTGCATGCAATGCACCATTGCACTCGCAGGCCACCTGCCGCCCGTCCTGACCCGCTCCGGCCGCCCGCCCGAACTCGTCGACCTGCCCACCGGAACTCCGCTCGGAGTCAGCGCCACCACGTTCGAGCAGACCATCCTGCAGCTCGGCGGCGGCGACCAGCTGCTGCTCTACACCGACGGTCTCGTCGAAACCCGCGACCAACCCATCGACACCCGCCTGAACACCCTCCTCGACCTCCTCGCCGAGCCGCAACGCACACTCGAAGCCACCTGCGACCACCTCCTGGGCGCGCTGCGCCGAGAGGGCGACCACGACGACGTCTCCCTTCTCATCTCCCGCACACACACCCGGCGACCGTGATCACCGGCGTACCCTGTCGCAGGGCGCTCGTCGGAACCGCAGGGGCCACTTCGCATGGCAGCACCAGGACAGCGAGGACAGACTGGGAGGTGCTCACGGACGGGCTTCCGGCGCACGGTGTCGGAAAGACCCTGGCGGTACCGGGAACCGATCGGACTCCCATTTCATGAGCATCTCCAAGGACACCGAGGAGCACACGCATGACTGAAGGAAACCCTCCCCTTCCCGTCGACCTGCCCGCCCTCAAACAGCGCCTGGGCCGCACGGGCGTGTGGCTCTCGTCGTTGTCCGAGGCGACGGCGGACGACGAGCGGCGTGCCGTCGCCGTCATCGAGGAACTCGGTTACGGGACGCTGTGGTTCGCCGAGGGCCCCACCGGGAAGGAGGCGCTGACCCACGCGGCCGTCCTGTTGTCCGCGAGCAAGCGCCTGATGATCGCCACCGGCATCGCCAACATCTACGGACGCGACGCGACCGCCGCGGCCAACGGCGCCAGGACGCTCTCCGAAGCGTGGCAGAACCGCTTCGTGCTGGGGCTCGGCGTCAGCCACGTGCCACTTGTCAGCGGCCGCGGGCACGACTACGGCAAACCGGTGTCCACCATGCGGGCGTACCTCGACGCCATGGACGCGACCCCCGTCGGCGCTCCGGTGCCCGAGCCGGTGCCGCGCGTGCTCGCTGCCTTGCGCCCGAGGATGCTGGAGCTCGCGGCGACGCGGGGCCAGGGGGCGCACACCTACTTCGTCACGCCCGAACACACCCGCAGGGCCCGGGAGACCCTCGGCCCCGATCCCCTCCTCGTCCCCGAGCAGGCAGTGGTGGTCGACACCGACCCCGAGCGGGCACGAGCCGCCGCCCGCGGGTACGCGGCCCTGTACCTGTCGCTGCCCAACTATCTGAACAACCTGCGCGAACTGGGCTTCTCCGACTCCGATTTCAAGGACGGAGGCAGCGACGCACTCATCGACGCGGTCGTCCCGTGGGGCGATCCCGAGACGCTGGCTGAGCACATCGGAGCGCACTACCGGGCCGGTGCCGACCACGTCGCCGTGCAGCCCATCGCGCAGACACTCGACCGGCAACTGGAAGACCTGCGGCTGCTCGCCCCCGTCCTGCTTCGCTGACCCGGTTGCAGATGGGACCCCGGCGGCCCGGGGGAGCAGCAATGGCTGACCTGCACGGGGACGGCGTAATCTGCTGATATGGCCTGTCTGCGGCGTCGGCAGGATGCGGAGGTGGCGTGATGGTGAACAACGAACCGGTGGTAAACCCTCCAGAGAATCAGGAGCAGCGGTCCGAGGCCTGGAAGACGGCAGTCACCGTGATCCAGGAGGCGAAACCGCCCCACGTTCCGGAGGGCGCAGAGGTCATGACCGTGATGGTCGAGTTTCCCCCCGGAGACCCCGGCACACCTCCGCACCGGCACTTCGGACCGGCCTTCGGCTACGTGCTGGAGGGCGAGATGCTGTTCGAGCTGGAGGGAGAGCCCGAGCGGGTGATCCGGGCCGGGGAGGCGTTCTGGGAGCCGGGAGGCGATGTGATCCACTACCAGGACGGCAACAACCGCACGGACGTGCGGAGTCGGTTCGTCGTCACGATGATGTGCGAGCCCGGCAAGCCCATGCTCGTCCTCGTCGACGAGGACGAGCTGGCACAGCGCAAGGACAGGCGAGCTCCCCGGCCGTCCTAGTGTTCTGAGTCTGGAATTCCATGTAGATGTGTAGGCTTGCTCCATGGCACGGATGGGGCGGCCGAAGGTCGAGTTGACGTTGTCGGATGAGGAACGGGCCGCACTTGGGAGAAGCGAACCTGGTCTTCCAGGTCATCTCAAAGCGGTATGAAAAGGGCTCGATCATCCTGACCTCAAACAAGACCTTCAGCGAATGGGGACAGGTGTTCGGCGACGAAGTCCTCGCCACCGCCATCCTCGACCGCCTCCTGCACCACTGCGACGTGATCTCCATCAACGGCCCCAGCTACCGGCTCAAGAACCGACTCAAGGCCATCGAGCGAGAGACGGAAGTGGCATAGAGGTCTCACGAGGCGCTTGGCGCGGTCTGCCTCTTCCCGCGACGGCCGGATCGCAACGCGAGATAGGACGTCAACGCCGCCGCGACGAGAGGCAGGAGCGGATACAGAACTGCCGTCCCCCACGACGTGAAGCTCTTGTCCACCACCTCAAAGGTTCCCCACGGCGTTCTGGCCGCGGGCACTACCTCCCCTTGCTTGCCGTCATAACGCACCGTCACGGTGTCCATGCTCACGTCGCCCACAAGCCGACCAGAGCACTCGACGTGGCTTCCACCTCGACCGCTGCTTTCGAGCCGGCACTGTGAAAGACGAACCCGGACTTCGTCCCCAGCCAGTCCCAGCCGCACGAGCCCGAGAGCCCCGGCCGACACCGTTATCCCCAGAAACAGCACAGCAAGCACACTCCAAGCCACGGCCGCTATGCCCCACCCCTTACTTGTCATGGAGTCAGCATGGCGCACCAGGATCAGAAACAGCTGGGGACGTTCGTCTGTACGCAGCTGGGGAGAGAAGTCCGTACGCCGACAGCGGGTAGGCCGGGGAGGGCACGGACCGCTGTGGAGAGTGATCGTGATCGACACGGATGACATCGACGTCTACCTGGGTCTGGACATCGGCAAGGGCGAGCACCACGCCACCGCCCTGACTCCGTCCGGCAAGAGGGTCTTCGACAAGCGACTGCCCAACACCGAGCCGAAGCTGCGCGAGGTGTTCAGCAAGCTGCGAGCCAAGCACGGCAGTGTGCTGGTGGTGGTCGACCAGCCTGCCTCCATCGGGGCCCTGCCGCTGGCGGTCGCCCGCGACGAGGGCTGCCGCGTCGCCTATCTACCGGGTCTGACGATGCGACGGATCGCTGACCTGTATGCCGGTGAGGCCAAGACCGACGCGCGCGATGCGGCGATCATCGCGGACGCTGCGCGGACGATGCCGCATACCCTGCGGAACGGGCCTTGACCCCACACCACCCGCCACCGGCCGCGGACCTGTCACAGAAACAGGAGAGGGAGAGCCTCGTCGAAATGGGCCATCGGATCAGTCGGTGTCGACGTAGCCGGTGTCTTCGTGGAGGCGGGCTGCGAGGTCGTCGGCCCAGTGAACAGCCCAGGCGCGCAGGGCTTCGATGGCGGTGTCGTCGAGGCCGTAGGCGGTGAAGGCGTCGTCGTCGGTCCACTCGGCGCCCGCGAGGCTGGCCTGGAGGTCTTCCTTCTCGAAGCGCCCGCGGGCGTGGCGGCGGCCGAACTCCTCGAGGTCGATGGTGGACCAGCGCCGTGAGGCGGCGGACACGTCGATCAGGTCCCGGGGCGCGCCGCGGTCGGCCAGCGCGCGGACCTTCGTGCCGATCACGTCCTCCTCTGCGAGGACGGGCCCGTAGGCGGTGTGGGCGATGGCTCCCCAGAAGATCTCTTTGAGGATGTCGACTTCGCACTCCTGTCCGGTGGCCGGGTCGGTCACGGTGAAGCGGGCGGACAGCGGCGCCGTCTCCAGCGACCGCACCCGCCAACCTCGCTGCACCAGCCCCTCACCGACTGCGGCCGCGATGTCGGCCATGGGCGCCGGGTTCTCGGTCGCAACGTCCAGGTCCTGACTGGGCCGGGACACCAGCTGGTGCGCCCGGACCGCGTAGCCGCCGGTGAGGACCAAGGGATAGGGGCGCCGAGTGCGATCACGTCGGCCAGCAGCCGCGCGTGCAGCTCGGGCAGATCCCTCACGCCGCCGACCGGCCCCGGGCGGCCAGCTGGGGGAAGGCGTCCTCCCACACAGTGCGCACGGTGCGCCCGACCAAGGAGCGCAGGGTCGGCCACAGCTGCAGCAGGAGGTCGTGGTTGAGGTAGTGGGGCAGGTCCTCGCGCAGGCCCTCGTGCAGGACGGTGCGGTAGAGCCCCATGCGCTGACGCGGCTTACCGAGGTCGTAGGCGCTCATCCCGGACCACGCCACATGCACCGGCAGCTCGACCACACCCTCGACCGGCCCCCGCAGGTCCTCCAGAGCGCCGGGCAGCCGTCGCTGGAACTTCTCCCGGTAGAGCGCAAGATCCTCCGCCACGTCCGCTCCGGACAACGAGGACTGCCCACTGACTGCCATGCCCCCATTATGGCGGCTGTTGCGACAGCCGCGGGGCAGGGTGCAGGCAGCTGGCGAACAACAATGCCGCAGCGACCGGCCAGGTCCGGCCGAACGGGCCGCCCGCCGCCGTGCGGAGCTTTACCTCGCTCTCCGGTTCGGTCGGGGAAAGCGGCTGGCCTGCTGCACCGACTGCCGCTCAAGCTGGGGATCATCCCCGCATGTGCGGGGAGCAGCGGTGCTCATGTGACCTTCCAGAAGGTGTCCGGGGGCCATCCTCGCGGGTGTGGGGAGCAGCGTCACGGTGTCCACTGGTCACCCCTGCCGTCGGGATGCAGACGGTCCCGCCCAGCAACCTCAACCGCGACGACACCGGCGCCCCTAGATGGCCGTCTATGGCGGAGTGACCCGCGCCCGGGTCTCCAGCCAGGCGTGGAAGCGGGCGATCCGCACCTCTTCAACGACGAGCACCTCCTGGCCGAGCAGATCGCCCGTCTTGACGCGGCGGTCGAACGGGAGACGGCACTGACGCTCGCCGATGAGATCGTCAAGGCGGCGGGCTTCAAGACCGAGGTCCCCAAACGCAAGGCGGAGCAGGCGAAGAAGGACGCTGGCCCCACCCCGGCGCCCGAGAGCAAGTACCTGGTCTTCTTCAGCTCCCGCCAGCTCGACGCCTTGGCCCGCCTCGCCCTGGAGAGCGCAGCTGACATCACGGTGTTCGTGAAGACCAAGGAGAACAAGGCCCGGGCCAAACAGCTCGCGGACGCGCGCCACTCCGTGGACATCGCCCTCTTCGGCCGGATGGTCGCCGACGTCGCCGACATCAACGTCGACGCCGCGCAGGTCGCGCACGCTTTGAGCGTGCACCGGGTCGACAACGAGTCCGACTACTACACGACCGTCGACGACGAGAACACCGACGAAGAGACCGGCGCCGGAATGATCGGCACCGTTGACTTCAACTCCGCCAGTCTCTATTGCTACGCCGCCCTGGGCGTGCACCAGCTCGCCGCCAACCTCGGCCAAGGCCTGCGTGAGGACGAGCCGCGCACCGAACCGGTACGCCGCGCCGGTGAGGTGTTCGTGCAGGCCTTCGTCGCCTCCCTGCCCACCCGGAAGATCAACACCTTCGGCCGTCACACCGAACCCGACGCCGTCCTCGTCAAGCTGCGCACCACCCGGCCGATCAGCCTGGTCGCCGCCTTCGAGGACCCCATCCGCAGCGACGGCCAAGGGCACCTGCGCGAGGCCGCCGACCGGCTCGCCGCCTACGCCGCAGACGCCGAGCGCGCCTACGGCGACCCCGAGAGCACGCTCACGTGGGTGCTGCGGGTTGGTCCCGCCACGCACAAGCTCGCCGAACTCGGCACCGAGATGGGCACGCTGCGCGAACTGGCCGCCGCCGTCGCCGGGGCGGTCGCGGAACGCCTGGACAAGCCAGCATGAGCCGCACCGGCGTGCTTGCCCTTCGCCTGGCAGGCCCCCTGCAGTCCTGGGGGCCTCCTCGCGCTTCACCCGCCGCACCACCGAATCGGCCCCGACCAAGACCGGCGTCATCGGCCTGCTCGCCGCGGCGGCCGGCATCGAACGCGGCGACGACGCGCGTCTGGCCCCCCTGGCGGCGCTGCGGTCCGCATCGACCAGCCCGACACCCGCATCCGCGACTTCCACACCGCCCACCACGCCGTCACCGGTGCCTCCATGCCTCTGTCCGAGCGGTTCTACCTCGCTGACGCCGTCTTCGTCGCCGCCGTCGAAGGTGCAGTTGCGGTCACAGGGATGGGCCTTCCGGGATGAGACAGCAGGGGAGCGCGGCTTCGGGCGGTTGTGACGGGAGCGCGGACGCAGCGCTCAGGCGTCGGTCGTGGCCCGGGGTGGATTAGGTCGTCACGGCAGCGAGCTGGGTACGTGGGCGTCGGAGCTGCGAGGGCGTGGTGATGGCGGGCGGTTGGTAGGCCATAGCCAGGGGACTGACGTCGGTCCCCTGGGGGGACGATGGCATCGAGGAGGTCATCGCCCAGGACGACCTCGGCGCCGGCGAGTAGGTCGTCGAGGTGGTCCATCGTGCGTGGGCCGACCAGCGCCGATGTGACATCGGGGTGGGTGAGCACGAAGGCCATCGCCATGTGGGCCAGGGAAAGCCCGGCCTGGTCGGCGAGCGGGACGAGGGCTTCGACCGCGTCGAGGCGCCGCTCGTTGCTCATGTGCGCGAACCCATAGGTGTTGCGGTGGGTGTTGCTCTGCTGGTCCTTGCGGTATTGCCCGGTGAGCATGCCGCCGGCGAGCGGGCTCCAGAGGGAACACGCCCATCCCGTAGCGGCGGCAGGTGGGTAGTACCTCGCGCTCGATGCCGCGGTCGAGGATGGAGTAGGGAGACTGTTCGGTGCGGAAGCGGGCGAGCCCACGGCGTTCGGCGACCCATTGGGCCTCGACGATCTCCGAGCGGGGGGAGTGTTCAATGAACGGCGGATCCGATGATCAAGGAGACGCCAGATGAGCGACACCACCATCGAGCAGATACCGGGCAGCGAGCCGGCGGCGGTGGCCGTGCCGGCGAGTGACGAGCAGCTGGTCGCGATGCTCGTGGACCGTGCCCGCAGCGAGGGTTTGCGGATCAGGGCCTCGTCGGCGCGGTGGCCCATCGGGGCCCACACCTCGGCGGGCCCGGGCGGCGCCAGCCGGTGTCGGCGTGCGGGAGGTATTGCAGGGAGTGCGGCCGGTCGAGTCCGAGATGCGTGTCGTCGAGGACGGTCCAGATGACCGGGACGGACGCGGCCCGGCACGTCTCGATCAGGCCGCGCAGCCTCGGTGCCATTCGCGTTGCCGCCGGCACCCAGTAGGGGCTCCAGCCGGGTCGGGTGAATTCGTCCTGCATGTCGATGACCAGCAGCGCCGTCCGCTCGGGCCGTACGTCAAATGATGCCCGGCCGTGCTGGTAGGCATCCCGTGCCCGCGCGGTCACCCACTCCTCCGTGTACTCCATCCTTCCCTACCCCTTACCTCGATTCGAGATACCTCGTTTCGATGTGCGAGAGTAGCAGCATGCTGGAACTCGCGATCCTGGGATTCCTGGCCGACGGGCCACTGCACGGATATCAACTGCGCCGCCTCATCACGCACTTGTCCGGCCACTCCCGACCGGTCAGCGACGGCAGCCTCTATCCGGCAATCAGCCGACTCGTCAACTCCGGGCTGCTGGACCGGCGAACCGAACCCGGCGCCTCGGCCGCCCAGCGGCACACCCTGAGCCTGACGGCCACCGGCCGCACCGAACTGCTGCGCCGGCTTCGGGAGCCCGGCGAGCTGGACATCAGCGACAGCACCCGGTACTTCACCGTACTGGCCTTCCTCTCCCACCTTCCCGAAGTCGCCGACCGGCACGCGGTGCTGCGCCGGAGGCTGGAGTTCCTGGAACAGCCCGCGAGCTTCTTCCACGACGACGACCACCCGCTCCGCGCCGAGGACATCGATGACCCCTACCGTCGCGGCATGCTTCTCGTCGCCCGCGCCACCAGCCGGGCGGAACAGTCCTGGCTGCGGGAGCAACTGACGTAACGCCCGGGCAGAAGCGCGCCCGCAGCTGAGCTCCGGATGATCTTGTACACATCAGCGGCCGGCCACCTCGCCGGCCGGGAATGCATCGCCGGTCCACGTTGTTGGGCTCCGCGGACTGAGCAAGGACGTGCGCCGACACGTTCGGCGAGGGGCATGGGAGAGGGGCAGCATGCTGGAGACGGTGGGTCTTTCGGCGGCCGAGTCGGACGTGTATCGCGCGCTCGTCGACGCCGTCACGTCGTCAGCGCGGGAGATGTCCGCGACGACGGGCCTGGATGAGGGGACCGTGCAGCGGCTGCTCGCCGCGCTGGAGGAGAACGGCCTGGCCCACAGCGTGGAGGGATATCCAGGGCGGTTCGCCGCCAACCCGCCCGACGTGACCCTCCTCCCGCGACTCGAACGCCGCGCCGACGACCTCGAGAAGGCCCGCACCGTCGTGTCCGGGCTGGTGGAGAGCTACCGCCGCAACGCCCTGACCCGTGGCACGGGCGAGGTGATCGAGATGGTCACGGGAGCCGCGGCACTGCGTCAGCGGCTGCGGCAGGTGCAGGACAACGCCCGCGACGAGCTGCTGTGGTTCTGCAGAGCGCAGTACGTCGCGATGCCGTCGGGGACCAACCAGGCCGAGTTCGACGCCCTGGCCCGCGGAGTCGGCTACCGGGTGCTCTACGAGCAGGCGTTCTTCGATGACTTCGGCGCGGTTGACAACGTAGTCAGGGCCGTACGGTGCGGGGAAGCCGCCCGCGCAGTGCCCGCACTGCCCCTGCGGATGGCGATCGCCGACCGCTCCGTCGCCATCTGCCCACTGGCACCGGCCGGTTCGGCGGGCAGCCCGCACGACGTGACGACGGCCGTCATCCGCGGCAGCAGTCTGCTGGAGGCACTGGTCGCCCTGTTCGAGCGTTACTGGGAGGTGGGGGCGCCCCTGCGGGTGACACCGGAGGGCCAGATCGGCGAGGGCCAGATCGGCGAGACCGGACTGACGGCCGACTCCGCCTCGATCACTCCCGAGGACCAGCACCTGCTCTCGCTGATGGTCGCGGGCATCACCGACCTGGCGATCGGCAGCCAGCTCGGCGTCAGCAAACGCACCGTCCAGCGACGAATCCAGGGGCTGATGAACCTCGCAGGCGTCGCGACCCGGATGCAACTGGGCTGGCAGGCCGCGCGCCGGAACTGGATCTGAAAACGGCGGTGCGGCCGGCGTCCTCCGCCGACCGCACCGCCTTCCGGGCGGTGCCGCGATCCCCACCCCCCACGAGTGAGACCGCGCCATCCAGACCGCCCGGGGTTCTGGGCTACCGCACGCCGAACGCGCGGATCACGGTCTGCTCGACCTTGTTGCCGGCGCTGTCCCAGGCCTCGACGCGCAGGGACACGAAGTCCGCGTGACGCGTCAGGGCGCGGTCCAGCCGCACGTCGTACGCGCCGTTCCGGTGCGGGGTCACGTGCACGGACGCCCAGTGCGCGCCGTCGTCCGTAGACGCCCGGACCCGCATGCCCGCGATGCGCGCACCGTTCCAGCCGCTCTGGTGACGAGCCGTCACCCGCAGCGTCGTCGTCGATGAACCGTCCACCTGGTTGAGGGTGTTCACCGGGACGTCGTAGTCGAGCAGGACCAGCGGAAGCAGGGCCTCCTTGCCTGCCGCGGGCGGTGCGGACCGGAACGACCAGGACGTGTCGGTCTTCGTCGAGTAGGACCAGGCGGGCGATTCACGGGCCGTCTCCAGCCGCAGCCGGTAGGAGCCCTCGCCGGGCGCGGCCGGGAAGCTGCCCCAAGGCTGGGCCCGGTCCGCGACCTGCGTGCCGTCGTGGTAGAGCCGGGTGCGCACCTGGTCGGTTTCGTCGTCACCGGCGAAGCCGTAGTGACGCCCGTCGCCGTCGGCCAGTTCCGCGAGTCGCAGGGCAAAGGTGTCGCCCTTGCGCGCCGAACGGAAGTCGGGGTTCCCGGCCGGTGCGGTCGGGCGGACCACCGACCCGTACCAGTCCTCGCGCAGCCGCCGGCCGGCGTCGTACCGGTGCAGGCCGCTCGTCAAGCCTCCGTCGAAGGAACCCACGCTCATCTCCGGGGTCTTGTGTGTGACCCTTTCCAGCCACAGCGTGTCGCCTGCGCTGACCGTCTCCACCCGGGTGGACGGCAGCTTCACGAAGGATTCGCCGTCCATCACGAACGTCGTGTCCTGCCAGGGCCGCCAGGCGAACCGCTGCTCGCTGGTCCAGGCCGCGCTCCCGGGCCGGTGGTAGCGGGCCTCGACCGTCGCCGTTGCGGACGATGTGACCGCGTAGGACAGCCGGGCCGGCACCGCGTCCTTCTCGACGAACGTCAAGTCGTACAGATACGGGCTGGAGGAGGTGCCCGACAGCTCGATCGTCGTCGTACGCTGCAGCTTCAGCCATGCCGCGAGTGCCTCGCCCTGCTCCTGCGGTACGCGCATGGTGATGAGCGGGTCGCGGTCGCCCGTCGGGCTCCACGACTGCCACACCGGCCCCGGGAACTCGTTGATGATCAGCAGTGCCGCGGCACCGGTCTTTGCCACGGCCGACACCTGATCCTCGAACCCACCGGACGTACGCATCAGTACGGCCTTGCCGCGCAGGTCCTTGCCGGCCAGCGACTCCGGCTCGGCGAAGACGAGCGGCAGTCTGCGTGTGCCGTCCACGGCGGGGGAGCGGCGGTACAGCACCGGGTTCAGTCCGGGAGCCCCGGCTCCCGGGATCCGGGCCGTCAGCCGGGGTGCGACCATCCGCCACCGGGAGTAAAACTCGAAGCTCCCCTTCGCGGGCTTGGCGGTCGGAGTGGCGAACACGGTACGGACCGCGTCGAAGTCGATGGTCGTGCTGGCGATCTTCCGGGTCCCGAAGGCCCGGTACGCACCGAAGTGGATCATCCCCTGCTGCTCGGCAGCCTTGGGCGTGCGGACCTCGATGGGCTTGGCCGTACGGGCGTCGAGGACGATCTCCATGTCGGAGTCGAGCTTCAGTTCGGGCCGCATCACGTCGGTGAGCTGCCAGCCCTTGACCTCCGTGCCCGGCACCAGCGCCTTGAGGAAGTAGGTGTCCTCCGGGAGTGTCACCTGGGCCATGCCCTCCATCCAGGGCATGACGGCCCCCAGCACGTCGTAGCGCTGGTCGGAACCGTACAGTTCCAATGCCGGCACGACCGCGGGGTGCCCTTCGCGGTCGACGAAACGCATCGTCAGCGTCCGCAGCGCGCCACGGACCGTCAAGGCGACGGCGGTGTGCACGGCTGCCGTGCCGTTGTCCGGAACCGCAGTCAGATAGCCGGAGTAGCGTCCCAGCGGCACACCGGCCGGGCGCGCGGTGACCGGTACCCGCACCGTCTCACCCGCGGCGACGGAGACCGACGTCGAGCCGGTTGTGAATGCGTCGGCCGGTGCGAGCGTGCCGTCGGCATGCTTCATCTTCAACGACAGTGCGAGGTGCACCGGCCGTTCCGAGACGTTGGTGTACACGACTTCCTTCGTCATGCCGGCGCTGTCGGGTCCCTGCACGCCGAGGTTCAGCGTTCCGGTGGCGACGACACCGCGGGCGAAGGCTTCGGCCACGTCCAGCCGGCCGCCGCCCTGCTCGTCCACACCCTGACCCGCGACCACCTTCGACGAGCCGACGAGCGCATTCTTGAGGGCGGCCGCCGTCCACGACGGGTGGCGCTGCGCCAGCAGAGCAGCTGCGCCGGCGACATGCGGCGTCGCCATCGAGGTCCCCGACGCGGCGGTGTAGAGGTCGTTCTCCGGGCTGCCCATCGCCGTGCCCGCCGCCCGTGCCGCGACGATGCCGACCCCCGGCGCCGTCAGGTCGGGCTTGACCGCGTCGTCCGCACCCACGGGGCCGCGGCTGGAGAAAGCGGCGAGTGAGTCGTCCCGGTCGACAGCCCCGACCGTCAGGGCGCTCGGTGCCGTCCCCGGCGAGCCGACCGTCTGGGTACCCGGGCCCTCGTTGCCCGCTGCGACGACGAACAGGGCGCCGGTCTCCGCCGTCAGCTCCTCCACCGCCGTGACCAGCGGATCGTCGTCAGCAGCCTCACCACCGAGGCTCATGTTGACGATCCGGGCGCCCGAGCGGGCCGCCCACTCCATGCCGGCCAGGACATCGGAGTACGCACCGGAACCGGTGTCGTCCAGCACCTTGCCGACGAGCAGTTCGGCGTCGGGCGCGACACCCTTGCGGGTGCCGTTCGCCGCGGCGCCCGACCCCGCGATCGTCGCCGCCACATGGGTGCCGTGGCCGACGAGGTCGCGAGTGCTGTCGCTCGCGCTGAAGTTACGTGTCTCGCCCACGCGGCCCGCGAGATCGGGGTGGGCGGCGTCGATGCCGGTGTCCAGTACGGCGACCTTGACGCCCTTGCCTGTCACACCGGTCTTCCAGACCTCCGGGGCACCAATTTGTGCCACGCTGCGATCCAGCGAAACCTGCACCTTCCGGTCGAGCCAGATCTTCTCCAGACCTCCGGCCAGACGCGGCGCGGTGGGTGCGGTCTGCGCCTTCTGCGTGACGCGCCCGTCGGCACCCCGCGCCGCCTTGCCCGCTGCGCCGCTCACGGTGTCCCAGAAATGGTCCAGCTCGCCCTTCGCGGCGTCGACCGCAACACCGTCGACGCTGTCCAGCACCCGCCGGCGCTCCGTCCCGGCCGGTGCCTTCCGCGCCGATACCTCGGCCGACGCGCCGTAACGCAGCAGCAGCGGCAGTTCCTTGGCGTGGGAGTCGTCGTACCCCTGCTCGATCAGGCCCGTGATGTCGAAAAGCGAGGCGTCCAACTGCCCGGAGGAGATATAGGGAACGGCGAGGAGCGGTGTGACGTGGATCCTGCCGTCGATCTCGCGGGTGCTGAACCCGCCGCCCTCCTGTCCACGTGCCGGACGCACGCTGGCCACCTGGCGGCCGTCCGCGTAACGGCTCACCGTGACACGGTCTCCCGTGATCAGCGTGACGGTGTGGGCGGAGGGGCGCGGGGTGTCCGTGCCACTGTTCGATGCGGGCACCTGGGCGACGCCGGGTACGGCCATGCCCACCATCACCGCCGTAAGACCGGCGACTGCCACCGAGCGGTGGCGCGGGGCGCGGGTGACGCGCCGCCAACGTATATTCGTTGATCTCATGGACGGAAGCGTGGCGGCATCGACGCGGCCCGTCAGCACCTGTGCCTGTCCAGCCCCCGCCAAGTCACCTTTGCGCCACGGCCTCTGGTTGCCGGTTTCCGCGGACCGCGGCCGGTACCGCTCGCCGCGTGCACGCGTGCTGCCGGCCCGGTAAGGCCTCAAAGAGTGTTTCATTCTCTTTCATGCGTTTGCCCCCAATGCAGGTCTCGTGGCAACACTGGCGCGGCGGCATGGTTCAAGCCGTCAGCCATTCATCTCCTCGCCCGCGGCCCCGGCTATCTGGCGATTCTGTCCGCACACGGCGTCGACAGCCGGGCTTTGCGTTCCACGGACCCGGGGCGGGTCATCTACGAGGACGACGTACAGATCGTGGTCATGCCGTACGCATCGGATGTGACTGCCGTCCACGAGAGCGCCAATACCCAGAAGTGACGCGGCGCGCCGTGGCTGGGCGCGCGTCGGGTATCGCGCCAGTTCAGGGCGGATTCGCGGGTGAGGCGGCGGCCTATCAGGTCGATCATGGCGACGTGGATCACGGCTTCGGAGCGATGGGATTCGGCTTCGTAGTCGCGGGTGAGGCGGCGGTGATTCATGAGCCGGCCCAGGGTTCCCCACGGAGCTCGGCCCGCCGCGAGGTGAGGTCCGGCTCGACCAACTCCCGGCGGGCATCGGACAGATCACTCGGGTATCGACGACGCTCAGCCATGTTCCAGGAGTGGCGCCCAGTCGCGCCTCGGGCCCAGGCGTGCGCACCCAGCGGCGGAAGCAGCGGGCACGCGGTGGAGCATCTTGGGGTGGGACGGGATCAGATGGGTCAACACGGCGCCGGCAGGTCCGGGTCAGGCGAGGGCGAGGAACAGTTTTTCGAGCTCCTGCTCGGTCATGGGCGGGGTGCCGTCCTCGCTTCCGGCGAGGCACTGGCGCATTCCGCCGGCCACGATCTTGAAGCCGGCCCGGTCGAGTGCCCGTGAGACGGCGGCGAGCTGGGTGACGACGTCCTTGCAGTCGCGGCCGGCCTCGATCATGGCGATGACGCCTGCGAGCTGGCCCTGTGCCCGGCGCAGCCGGTTGAGGACCGCGCTCATGGCTTCTTCCTCTACTTTCACCGGGCTCCTCCTTGTTTCGGCCACTGAATTTCACGATACCCCGCGGGGTATCGGAATCAGGGGTGGCCGGACCGCTCGACCGTCGGCTCGTCGAACTCTGCCGGCCGGGCGGCCGGCAGAGGGGTCCGGCGGCGCGCCCATACGGTCCGCCAGACCAGAGCTGCCGCGATCAGAGCGAGGCCACCCCACGTCAGGGGACTCGTCCAGATCTCGGTGGCAACCTGCTGGCTGAGCACGAAGACGCCCATGACGACGACGAACCAGCCGAACGCCTTGCGCAGGGTGTCCTGGGGGATGCGGCCGGCGAAGCGGCTGCCGATCAGGCTGCCGATGACGGCGGCAGCGGTGACGACCAGCGCGAGCCCCCAGTCGATCTGGACGCTGGCGAGGTGACCGGCGAGCCCGGAGAAGGACTTCATGGCGATGACCAGGAGCGAGGTGCCGACGGCGACGCTCATGGGCAGGCCACCCAGGAGTGCGAGGGCGGGGACGACGAGGAAGCCGCCGCCGGAGCCGACCAGGCCGGTGACCGCGCCCACGACGAGACCCTCCACGACGATGTGCTTCACCGGGAGTTCGTGGCGGTCGGGCTTGAGGGCAGTGGCTTTGCGGGGCTTGCGGAGCATGGCCCCCGCGGTGGCGAGCATCATCAGGGCGAACGCGATGAGCAGCGCTGTACCGGGGATGTATTCGGCCAGCCGGCCGCCGCCGTAGGCGCCGACCATGCTGACCGCGCCGAACAGCAGCCCGGTGCGCCAGCGAACGCGGCCGGCGCGGGCGTGCGGGACGAGCCCCACCGCGCTGGTGACACCGACGACGAACAGAGAGGTGGCGATGGCTTCCTTGCTGCTCTGTCCCGCCAGGTAGACCAGGATGGGCACGGTCAGGATGGAGCCGCCGCCGCCCAGGATGCCCAGGCTGATGCCGATGAGCACGGAGGCGAGGAGGATGAGGACGATCACGGCCTGCCTCGCAGCGCGGCGATGATGCTGTGGATGTCGGTGCGCGGTCCGCGGTTGTAGGGCAGCTTGGACAGCATCATGCCCATGGCGCAGGTGTTGCTGAGCGCGGCGAAGGCCAGGCCCGCGCCGACAGCGGTGCCGATCAGGTGCAGTCCGGGCACGAGCAGGCCTGCGAGCCCGGAGGTCAGGACGATGGATCCGGCTACGAGGCGGACCTGGCGCTCCAAGTCCCAGCGCGCCGGTCCCCGGTTGGCGGGGGCGCCGGACGCCTCCCAGGCGATCATGCCGCCGTCCAGGACACGCAGGTTCGGCAGTCCGGCCTCGGCGAGTGTCTGTTCCGCCTGGGCGGCACGGGCGCCGGAGCGGCAGATGAGGACGATGTCGTCGTCGAGATGGCGCAGCAGTTCGGCGCGGTGCTCACGCAGGGTGTCCAGGGGCACGTTGTAGGCGCCGGGTATGTGGACGGTCCGGAACTCGCCGGGGGTGCGCACGTCCAGCAGGCGGGGCCCCTCGCCGTCCTTGATCAGTTCCCCCAGGGTGGCGGGGTCGAGTCCGGCGGCGGTGCGGGCGAGGTTTTCGTTGGTCATGCATGCTCCGTTGATGAGGGGGGCGGAAAATACCCGGAGGGGTATGTGTGGAGGCGTGGGCGGGCCCGGCAGGGCATGGAGGGCCCTTCCGCGGATGCCGTTGGGCTTTTGTGGTGCCGCTGTCAGGCGGTAACCGGGGTGTTCAGCAGGGCCAAGGCGCCGTAGCCGCCGAGGACGTCGGAGACGTCGGTGAAGTCGTGGTGGCGCAGCAGGCTGGCGGCGATGGAGGAACGGTGGCCTCCCGCGCAGTGCAGGACCAGCGGCTGGTCACGCGGGATCTCGTCCAGGCGGCGGGGCAGTTCGCCGAGGGCGATGTGCAGGGCCCCGTCGATGAACCCGTTCTCGCCGCGCTCGCCGCAGTTGCGCACGTCGAGCACGATCGGCGGCCGTTCGCTCTCCAGAGCGGTGCGCAGCTGGGCCGCGGTCAGGCGGCTGGCGGGGGTGACTTCGTCCGCCATCGCCGCCAGAGCATCGTCCGGGCCGCGAAGGTAGCCGGCCACGTGGTCGAAGCCGATGCGGGCGAGTCGGGTGACGATCTCCTCTTCGCGGTTCTGCGGGGCGATGACCAGCAGTTTCCGGTCGGGGGTGATGACGGTGCCCGCCTGCTCGGCAAAGCGTCCGTCGGCGGGGACGTTTATCGATCCGCGCACGTGGCCCGCCCCGAACTCCTGCGGGTCCCGGGCGTCGACGACCACCGCTCCGGCCGCGCGTCGGGCGGTGAACTCCTCGGCGGTCAGCGGCCTGGGTGCCGTGGTGGGGTCGTACAGCTCGCGGTCCTTGCGGTTGAGGCCGGCGTCGTAGGCGAAGTAGCCGGGCGCGGCGGGTTGGCCGGCGGCGACGATGCCCACGAACTCGCTCTCACTCATCGGCGCGCAGGCGTAGTTGGTCGCGCGTTGCTCGCCGATGGTGGACTGCTTGTCGGTGGACAGGTTCTTGCCGCAGGCCGAGCCCGCGCCGTGGGCGGGGAAGACGCGGACCTCGTCGGGAAGGCCCATCAGCTTGCGCTGGACGCTGTCGTAGAGCATGGCGCCGAGCTCTTCGGCGCTCACGCCGGCCGAGGCCAGCAGGTCCGGGCGCCCCACATCGCCGATGAACAGCGCGTCGCCGGTCAGCACCCCGTAGGGAACGGTGTCGTGGCCGTGCTCGTAGACCAGCACGCTGATCGACTCCGGAGTGTGGCCGGGAGTCTCCACGATCTCCAGGGTGACTCCGCCGAGGCTGATGGTCTCTTTTTCGGCGAGCTTGCGGATGGGGTACTCGGTCTCGGCGCGGCGGCCGTAGCCGATCCAGGCACCGGTACGGGCAGCCATCTCCAGGTGGCCGGCGACGAAGTCCGCGTGGAAGTGGGTGTTGATGACGCCGACGACGGTGAGGCCTCGGGCCTCGGCGTCCGCGATGTACTCCGAGATGTCCCGGCGCGGGTCGACCACCACGGCCTGGCCGGTGTCCTCATCGGCGATCATGTACGACGCCTGGGAGAGGCAGTCGAGGTAGTACTGGGCGAAGAACATGGAAAGCCTCCGTAGTGAATGCGGGCTCATATACCCAGTGGGGTATATGAGAGGTCGAGGTGGCCCGGCGGTGGGAGCGTCGTTCAGGGGTGCGCGGGTGTCGTCAGACGGATCCGTGTGCGAGTCCCGTTGCGAGCGGGCGGCCCGAGCGGGCCCAGCCCGCGGTGCCGCCGGCAACCGGGAATGCGTCGACCCCGACGGCGACGAGCCGGTCGGTGGTCCAGAGGCTGCGATTGCCGCTGGCGCAGATCACGTACACCGGCCGGTCCTTGGGCACTAGCTCTGTCGCGGCGGTCAGGGCGGACAGCGGGGCGAGCTGCGCGCCGGGTGCATGCCTGGCCCGGTACTCCTCCGGCTCCCGCACATCCAGTACGAACGCCCCTGAGGCCCATGCGGCGGCGAAGGCTTCCAGATCCGCTTCGCATGCCATGATTGTCACCTCCAGATACCCCCATGGGTATTTCGTCATTGACGGTAGGGCGGTGCGGGCGAGCTTGTCAAATACCCCCTGGGGTATTGATGTCCGCGAAACGGTTCGGCCGGAATGCCTGCACGCAAGTTCGAAGGGGCCGGGGCGGAGACTGACGCCCTGCTGTCGCAGGGGCCACCGCATCTCGCCGAGGGTCTTCCCGGCCGTCTTCAGGCTCTGGTCGGCCGCCGCGATGGCCTTCGCCGGGGTCGGCTGGCCGGCCTCGGCGCGGTTCGCCGGTTGAGCAGGTTCGAGGCGGCCGGCCTCGCCGGCCGGCCACGTCGGTGAAGGCCTGGCCTTCACCGTCCACCACCTCGTACAGCTCGACCGACTCGCACTACCAATCCGCCGTCTACGACGCCGGTGTGGGTACGCCGTTCGAGAAATCCGGCACCAGCCGGTGGGCAGGGCCGGTCACGCTCGCCCGCCGGGAAGGTCGATCTCCGCCCAGATCGTCTTTCCGCCGGCATGGTGGCGTGTTCCCCAGCGCTGGGCGAGCTGGGCGACGAGCAGCAGACCGCGGCCGCCTTCGTCGAAAGTGCGGGCCCGTCGCAGATGCGGGCGGTGCTGCTGCTGTCGGACACCTCGCAGATGAGCACGGTGTCGTGGATCAGGCGCAGCTGGACGGGTGGTCGGCCGTAGCGGATCGCGTTGGTGACGAGTTCGCTGACCACCAGCTCGGCGGTGAAGGCCACATCGGGCAGTCGCCACTCCTCCAGTCGGGCCATCGCCGACACGGAGGAGGCCGATCACGCGCTACTGCATCGGCGCACCTCTGGCCCGCATGGAACTACAGATCGCCGTCGCCCGACTCATCCCGCGTCTCCCGGCGATGCGGCCTGCCGTGCCGGTCGAGGAACTGCGGGTCCGCGGTGACGTGCTGGCGGGCGGCCTTGTCGGGCTCCCGGCCATCTGGTGACCAGGGGGCGGCTTGTGGGCGCGTTTCGTACATGCGGACCGCGACGAGCAGTCCGGACGCCGCAGTGAGGGCGGAGACGGCCCAGATGGCAGTGGTCAGGCTGTACACGTCGGCGATGGCTCCGGCGAGGAGGGCGCCCACGGCGAAGCCGCCGTCGCGCCACAGGCGGTAGACGCCGACAGCGCGTGCACGCCACGCGGGGTGGGCGACATCGCCGATGACGGCGAGCAGGGTGGGGTAGACGAGGGCGGTGCCGACGCCGAGGAGGATCTGAGCGGTTGCCCAGACACCGAAGGTGGTGCCCGCGGCGACGAAGGCGATGGCTACGGCCTGCAGCAGCATCCCGCTGGTGATCAGGTGCTTACGGCCGATGTGATCGGACCACCAGCCGGTGAGCAGCTGGCCGGCGCCCCAGACGGCCGGGTACAGCGCGGCGAGGATGCCGATCTGTGCGATCGACAGCCCGTGGGAGGCGAAGAGCAGCGGGAAGATGCCCCAGGCCAGGGCGTCATTGAGGTTGTTGACCATGCCCGCCTGGCTGGCGGCGGACAGAGCCTTGTCGCTGAAGCTGGTACGCCGGGCGATCAGGCCGGTGCTCAACCCGGTCTCGGCGACGTCCTGCTGCGGGTGGAGCGCCGCTTCGGCCAGGGCATGGGCCCGTGTCTCGCGGACGGCGAAGACGGAGATCCCCAGGCCCAGAGCCGCGTAGGCGGCACCGAGGAAGAAGGGTTCGGGGCGTAGTCCGGCGTGGGCGGCGATGGCGCCGGTGGCCATGGCGGTGGCGGCGACCGCGCCGTATCCGGCGGCCTCGTTGAAGCCCATGGCCAGACCGCGGCGCTCGGGTCCGGCCAGGTCGATCTTCATGATGACGGTGGTGGACCAGGCCAGCCCCTGGGAGACGCCGAGCAGGACATTGGCGCCGACGATCCAGCCCCATGACGGACCCCAGGCGAGCATGGCCGGCACCGGCAGCGCGATCAACCAGCCCGCGACCAGGACGGGCTTGCGGCCGTAGCGGTCGGAGAGAGTCCCGGCGAGGAAGTTCGTGACCGCCTTGGTGGTCCCGAAGGCCAGGATGTAGGTCAACGCGGAGGTGTAGGCGGCCAGGTGGAAGACCTGGTCGGCGAGCAGCGGCAGGACGGTGCGCTCCTGGCCCAGCATTCCGCCTACCAGGGCATTGACGGCGATGAGCAGGGTGAACTGGGCGAGGTTGGCACGCAGTCCGAGCCGTATGCCACTGCTCTCGGTGGTGCTCGGGGCGCTCACGCGGTCGCCTCCGGGGGGCGGCCCGCGGCTGTCATGGCGCGCTCGCCGTGGCCGCAGGTGATGGCCGCTCCGGTCGGTGCCTCATCGATACGGGCGGCAAGGTCGCCGAGTACTCCGTGGGTCGCGCCGGGGATGTGCTCGGCGGTCTGCCGGATGTCGGCGGCGAGGGCGACGCTCAGGGTGGGCCGGTTTTCGCGGAGGGCGCACAGGTCCCGACTCGCGTCCCTGGCCAGGGCTCGGCCGTCTCCCACGCCGACGAGGCAGGCGCTGTTGCCCAGCTCTGCGTCGACCAGGGGTGTCAGATGATCATCGGCGAAGGCCATGGCTTCTCCCGTCGGTGCGTCGATGCGGGCGGAGTGGCATCGCCCTCGCTTACAATATTCCATAGAATATTGGAGGATCCCATGGGAGACCCCGCGAACAAGGCGGCGCTGTACGACGCCTTCGCCCACACCGGCAAGGCACTGAGCAGCGGAAAGCGTCTGGAACTGCTCGATCTGCTCGCCCAGGGCGAGCGTTCCGTCGACGCGCTGGCGAAGGCGGCTGGACTGAATCTGACCACCGCCTCGGCACATCTGCAGACCCTCAAGCAGGCAGGGCTCGTGGCCACCCGCCGCGAAGGCGTACGCATCCACTACAGGCTGGCCGGGGAAGACGTCGCCACCCTGTACGCGCTGCTGCGCCAGGTTGCCCGGGCCCATCAGGCAGGCGTCGAGCCCGCCCGCACTGCCTATCTCGGCGACGCGGGTGAGACGGAGGAAGTCGGGCGGGAGGAACTGCTGGCCCGCGCGGGGACGGGCGAGGTCGTCGTCCTGGATGTGCGCCCGGCCGAGGAGTACGCCGCCGGGCACATTCCCGGTGCCCTCTCCATCCCGGTCGATCAGCTCGCCGACCGCATCGCGGAGCTACCGGACGACGCCGAGGTCGTTGCGTACTGCCGTGGCGCCTACTGCGTGCTGGCCTACGACGCCGTACGTCTGCTGAATGCCCGCGGCCGCCGTGCCGTACGGCTGACCGACGGAATGTTGGAATGGCGGCTGGCCGAGCTGCCCGTGGACACCGTAGCCGCCGCGTGACGGTCATCCCTCCCGCGCTCGGCGGAGAGCCCGAGCAGGCACCGGCCCGCGCCCGCGACCAGGTCGCCGCGCATTTCGGCGTCGGCACCGACGAGAACGTATTCACCGGCTCCCGGTCCGAGGCCGACAACTTCGCGATCCCGGGAGCTGCCTCGGCTGCCGGACCGACCGCATGTCATCACCCAGATCACCGAGCACCTCACTGTGCTGGAAGTCTGCCGCGCGCTGGAGCGGCTTCAGTCAGCGAGGCGCCATCCGCCCCGGTGCACTCCACCCGCACATGGCAGGTACCGGCTGATCGCACGGCGATTCGTCCGCAGCCTTCGTGCCGCTCACAGCGATAGGCACTCGGCAGCTGCGCGAGGCCATGCCGTGAGAGAGCCATGGGGCGCAAGCGCAGCATCGCCATTGTCGTGCCCCCGCAGGTGGCGGTGGAGCGCACGCCGGGCCGGCCTCTCAGCCGAGCAGCGTCTCCCCGATCCAGCCGTTGGTGTTGTCGCCGGGCGGGACCGCGAAGACCGCGGAGCCGATCGGGGTGGTCCACTGGTTGAGGAGGTCGGACTCGGCGAGGCGGCGCTGGATCGGCAGGAACTGCTCGCCTATGTCGCGTTGGAACGAGGCGAAGAGCAGGCCGGTCTCCGACCGACCGTCCGCGGCTGCGGCCTCGTCGTAGTTGTACGGGCGGCGGAAGATGCGCCGCCGGTCCTCTGCCACGTGGGCCCGGCGTATGTGGGCGTGTGCGGAGATCACCGGGAAGCCGAGGTCGTCCTTGGCGTCGAAGTCGGGGGTGTCCTTCTCCACGGTGCCGGTGAGGGGCGCGCCGGTGCGTAGCCTCCGGCCGATGGTGAACTCCTTGGCGCCGGTGTCGGCGGCGTCCCAGGTCTCCAACTCGATGCGGATCCGCCGCAGTACGAGAGTGGTTCCGCCGTCACGCAGCCACCGCGGTCCCGCGTCGGTCCAGACGATGTCCGAGAAGACGTCGTCGTCCGGGGCGGGATTGGCGGTGCCGTCGAGCTGGCCCATGAGATTGCGCTGGGTGACCTGTTCGTCCTCGATGCCGCGCCCGCGGCGAAACCCGCGCTGCGTCCAGCGCAGCCGGGCGAACGTCCGGGCGTCCTTGGTCAGCATCCGTTGGGCGTGCGCGACGGTGAGCGGGTCGTCGGCACAGATCTGGATCAGCAGGTCGCCGCCGCTCCAGCGGTCCTGCAGCCGGTCGATGGTGAACCGCGGCAGCGGTTCGAGGGACGCGGGCCGCTGGTCTTCGACGCCCGCGGTCTTGAACAGCCCGGGTCCGAACCCGAAGGTCACGGTCAGCCGGGCCGGCAGCACCGCGAGTTCGGGTTCGGTGTCGGCCAGGGCCGGCTCACCCCGCGTGAGACGGGCGGCGTCGTCGGTGAGCAGCCGCATCATCCGGCCGAGGGCCGCGCGGTCCGTGTCCTTGGCCAGTTCGAAGCCGAGGAACGCGGCGTGGGCCTGGGCGGGGGTGGCGATGCCGGCCTGGTGCCTGCCGCGGAAGGGCACGGTCTGCTCGCCGTAGGCGACGGCGACGCTCTGGTGGCGATGTCCGGCGCTGCCCCCGGTGCTGTTACGCGAGCCCGCGGCGGCGGTGACCGTGGCGCCGGCGAGGGCGCCTGTGACGGTGAGCGCTCCGCCGGCCAGCAGCCTGCGGCGGCTCACCGGTGGGATGCGGTTCTCCTCCATGGCGGGTGGTCAGTCCTTCTTCATGTCGGACGTGCCGGAGTCGTAGTTCTCCTTGCCGCCCGCGAACTCCTTGGCGACGGCGGTGAACTTCAGCGTCCGCCCGTCCTTGAAGGCCAGGGTGACGGGGATCTCATCACCCGGCTTCATGGCCCTGGTGAGGCCCATCAGCATCAGATGGTCGCTGCCCGGCTCGAGTGTGTGGCTGCCCTTGGCCGGGATGACGAACCCTCCCTCCTTGGGGCGCATCAGCGTCTTGCCGTCCACGTCGGCGACCTCGTGAAGTTCCATCTTCTCGGAGGAGCCCGAGGTGGCGGACACGACGGTGATGTCGGCGCCGGTGCTGTTGACCAGCGTTCCGAACGCCCCCGCCATTCCGGACTCGGCGACCTTCACCCACGGGTCCCTCATGGTGACCGGCGCCGCGGTGGCGGCCACCTTGCCGGGGCTCGCCGTTGCGGAGCCGGCTGCGCCCGACGGGGAGGGGCTGTCCGTGCTGCAGCCGGCAAGGGTGATCATTCCCAGCGCAGCGGCTGCCGAGGCGGCGGCGAGGGCACGCAGGCGGCGGGATCCCCAGGGTATGGACGTCGTTGTGGTGGTGCGCATGATTCGTCGGTCCTCCGGCTTGGCGATCCGTGGTTCGGGGAGTCGCAGAGGTAGTCGTGGCGCATCGGCGGGAAGTTCCCGGGCCCGCACAGAATTGTTTCCGGGAACTTTCCGGGTGCCGGATCCGACGTACTGGTATGTGAAGCACCGAAGCAACTGCCCGCTCCCGCCCGTCAGGCCGGCCGTGTCCGCCGGGGGCGTGCCGTCCGTGCTGTTCGTGGCAGCGGTATCGACGCTGCTCGCGATGCTGCTGGTCGCTGCGGCGGCGTCGCCGGCGTGGGCGCACGCACGGCTGGTGGGTTCCGGTCCGGCCGCCGGGTCGGTGGTGTCCGAGTCCCCGGCTTCGGTCACACTGAGCTTCGACGGGCCGGTCAAGCTGCAGTTCACCACCATCACGGTGTCCGGCCCGGACGGCGTGCCCTGCCACGACGGCGCGCCGAGCGCGCTGAACAATGACGTACGGCAGAGGGTCACGGCGCTCCCCGCCGGCGAGATCGTCGTCACCTGGCGCACCGTCGCGGCCGACGGGGCCCCGCTCCAGGGCCGTTACACCTTCACCAACGCGGACCCGGCAGCACGCACCGTGTCCCCGGCGCCGTCCTCGCGGGCGAATGCCGCGGGTGGGACGGCGAGCGGAGTGGCGTCCGCGGAGCCGCCCACGGCGTCGCCCCACGCGGGGGATGCCGACAACAGGTCGTGGTCGGATCTGTGGCTGGCGGCGGCAGGCGTGGCGCTGCTGGCGGTCGTGGTCCTGCTGGGCGTCGTCCTCTTCCCGTCCGTCCGCCCGTCGCGTCGCCCGTAGGCAGGGACTGCCCGGCACATCCGCTCGCCGCGCGATGCCGACGCGCACCTGCGGCTTGGGAGGGGGCTTCCCCCGGCCCCTCCGGGGGGACGCGCCCCAGCCTCATGAGATCACAGGCGCCGGATGCCGCGCGGGGCGCCTTTCGGGCCGACGACGCCATGCGTTGGGACAGACACCGGGGTGTAACCGCACCGTGTCCCATCTGCTTGCGGCCCTACGCGAACCGTGCCGCTTGCGGTTCCCGCCCAAGGGAGGGAACCGCAAACGGCGTCCGGATTCTGCCCGGGGCCGCTCGACGTGCGACCGCCCCGCCTACGCGGTGGCCGTCACCGGCCCGGGCTCACCGGCGGCCTCCGCCGCCCGCAGCAGCCCGGCCATCTCCTCGCGGGCCCGCGCCACTCGGGAGCGGACAGTGCCGATGGGACAGTCCGCCAGCTTCGCGGCCTCCGCGTAGGGCAGGCCCATCATCTGAGTGAGGACGAACGCCTCGCGGCGCGGGGCGTCCAGCGCTCCGAGCAGGTCGAGCAGCGCGACTCCGTCATCGAAGCCGGGCAGTCCCGTCTGCTGGGCGCGCTGCGCCCGTTCGGCCGACACCTGCCAGTCCGCGGCGTCGGCGACCCGGGGACGGGCCGCCGCCGAACGGTGACGGTCGACCACCACACGGCGGGCGATCGACAGCAGCCAGGTACGCGCGTACGAGCGGCCCGCGAAGCGCGGCAGTCCGGCCAGCGCCCGCAGGTACGTCTCCTGGGCGAGGTCGTCGGCACCTTGCACGTCGGCGCAGAGGTGGGCCACGAAGCGCCAGACATCGCCGTGCGTGGCACGCACGAACTGTTCGGTCGCCTCCCGGTCGCCGCCTCGGGCAGCCAGCGCCCATTGGGTGATCTGCTGGTCGTCGCGCACAACGGCGCCCAGGAGCGAGGCCCGTTTGAGTGCAGGGGTGAGTATCGGTGCAGGGGTCATCACAGGTCCTTACGGATGCGTGGTGAGCGGCACACCTTCAGGCCCGCAGGCCCGGGGTACCGCAGGGCCATGGGCCGACGCACAGGTGAGATGACGCGTCACCGGCGCGCCGGTACTCCGCCCGTCACCGAGGCAACCGTGAGGACCGCGGGACGGGCGGTCAGCAGCAGACCGGAGGGGCCGGTGGGCCCCTGCGCGAGACGACGTGGAGCAGTGGAGACCTGCGCAGCCGCCGCGTCCGCGGGGCGGTGACGACCCGGTCCGGCGGCAGACGGGGCACGCTGCGGGCCAGGACCAGGCAGGCGCGGCACAGCGGTGCGAAGACGAAGGCCGCCAGGGCGCGGCCGAGCCGGAACGCCGCCACCTCGCCGCGCCACAGCCACAGCCCGCACACCAAAGCGGCCAGCGCATGCGCCAGCACCATCCCGGTATTCCAGCCGTGCCAGGAC